>JBIOFT010000028.1:0-29453 GCA_044447375.1 Terriglobales bacterium
GGCGAACTCGCCCTACCGCTTCGGCGCCGGCCGCAACGCGGGATTGCTGGCGCAGGACGTGGAGAAGGTGTTTCCGGAAATGGTCGCCGTGGACGCCCATGGCTACAAGACGGTGAACTACAGCGAATTGCCGTACCTGACCCTGGTTGCCATCCGCGAGCTGAAAACCGAGAACGACTCCCTGCGCGCGCAACTGGCCGAGATGGAAGCGCGCTTGGCGCGGCTGGAGAAACCTCACTCCAGGGCCAAGAGAAAGATGCGATCACGCACGAATGGCAAACCCCAGAGCGCAGCGGCGGGCAAGTTGAGGTCTTCACGATCCTGCTGCGCGGAGAAACTGGTACAGCGATAGTGACTTACGATCAAGAGTGGGGCGTCGCAGGACGCTTCTCGCCTGTCAACCCGTGTTGCTTACCAGGATGGGAAGGCCGCACGCGGTTTCCAGCAGGTAACGGCCGGCCGCGATGCGCTCGGGCCGCTTGCCGGTGGCGGGGTATCCCTCGGCGCGAAGAACGACGAACCCGTTGTGGCGTTCGAGCCTTAGTTTGCGAACGCTCGTCCGGCCGCCGCTATCCACCGCTTCGGCCAGCCGAAGAATCCCGCTGAGCAGCGCCACCATGTGCCGTTTCGCGCGTGCCAGCCGCGCATAGGCGGGGTGCGCGAAGGGAAGCGCGCCGCGATGGTAGCGCGCCACCAGCCCCACCGTCCGGAGATGGTCGGCGGTCCAGCCCGGTGGCGTGTCCAACTTCTCCAGCATGCGGCCGCTGCGTTTGTGGCGCTTCTTCTTGCCCGCGGCGCGGCCCACCTCGTGGGTGATGGCCGCAATGCGCAACAGCTCGCGAGCGTCCACCTCGTGGATGGCCACCTTGCGCGTCACCCCGCACGCCACCAGCCCATCGTAAATCTCCAGGCTCCTCCGCAGGACCCGCATGGCATGGGCCGGATCCGGATCCATGAATCCGGCCCAGGTTTGGAACTTCCTGGCAATCGCCCGCCGCAGGCTGTCGCCGGAGAGCAATCCCTGGCGCCACTGTCCGAGCAGTGACGTCCGCCCCACCAGCTTTTGCTTGTACACGGCCACGCGTTCGGCGCGCGCGTGGACGATCGCGCTCTGCCAGCGTTCACGCTCCTCCGGCGTGGCGAAGCTGCGGATATGCAAGGCCGTCGCCCAGAGCACATCCAAATCGTGGATCTCCCCCAAAACATCCTGCAACTGTTTCAAATCTTTGGCCCAGCGCTCATCGTGCTCGGGGAGGAAGTTCTCGATGACATAGCGGAATCGCTTGATGCCAATGCGCAGCGCATGTAACGCCACTTTGCTTCGATTGCGAAGGGCGGTTCGATGCAGCCGGACGGCATCCTCGAGTTTTTCCAGCGCGATCACCTGGAAGACATCCGACCCGCCCGGAAGCTGCCGCTCCCGCGAATCCAAAGTCTGCGCCCAGCGCAGCCAGGTGCGAGTATCAAAGCCCGACAGTGCGGCGGACGCCTGTACCTTCAGTTCCCGCTCGCGCGCGTCACAATACGCGCTCAGGCGGTCCTTGACGGGATCGTCTGCGGCGCCCAGCTTCTCCACCCAGTCCTTCAGCACCTGAACGTCGCGCAGCTCTCCCAAAGCGGAAAACAGAGCTTTGCCGGCTTTCCGCATCTTCCGCCAGGTGGGATCGGGATCGATGGCACGAAATCCTTCCGCCATCGAACGGCAACGCCGCAGGGCCACCCGCAGGTCGTGCACCGGGTCGGCGGCGAATCCGGACCGGACGCGCTCGCACTCTGCCACCACGCGTTCCATCCAGTAGCGGATGCCGCGCTTTTCCTGGGCGCTGGCGGGAGCTGTGGCCATGATTAACGAACCGTTCGATCGCAGCGAGGATTTTACGGGAAAGCCGTATCTACCGGTGGGGTAGATTTCGACTCCGGTCAGAACTCGAAGTACGCTCCCGCGCGGCCGCCATCGGTTTCGCCGGCCGGCAGCAAGCCGACGATTCCGCGCAGCGTCTCCCAGGCCGCCTGGTTCAGGGCGGGGTCGGAGCCGACCAGGCCGCGGATCATCTTCCAGGCCGCAATGTTGAGGGCGCCCTCGGGCGGAGGTCCCATCGCCAGGGAGACCGAGCACTGAGGACAGAAACAAATCCGCTGTGCCGCCGATTTCTGGCGCGGCCTGATGCCCACGGTCTGCGCGAACATGTATACCGCGACGGATTTCTGTCCGGCCTCGAGCTCACGATTGCAGCGAAGACAATACAGATGTTCCAAAGATCCTCCGGTGCTGGCGGCCAGGTGGGGCCAGGAAAATAGTGTCTGCAGCGCACGCCCGGCGCAAGTATGGAGAAAGATTCCCGCGAGCTAAGTGCACGCTCAGGCAGTCCAGGGATTGATGACGGGAACTGACATATCGTCAAAGTGCGAGGTGTTGCGAGTGGCCAGCGTGGCGTGCTGGGCGAGCACGATCCCGGCGATCATCGTATCGCGCAGTTCGCCGGGGCGGCCTTTCTTGTGCCGCGACGCCATGAGATCGCCCGCCTGCTGCGCAGCCGCAACGTCGAAAGCAACCACTCGATCACCCATGCTTTGGATCACTCCTTCGAAGGCCTGGATCAGAGCGGATCGCCGCCTCCCTCCGGGCATGATCTGCAGTCCGAATCTGATTTCAAAAACCGTCACCGAAGTTGTCCAGATGGAGGTGCGCGGCTGCCGGTCAAGCCAGGCGACAACACTCTTGTCGGGCGATTGGAGCATCAGCGCCGAAAGCACGTTGGTGTCCAGAATGATCATGGCTCAAAGGACACGGGTTTGATTGCATGTCCCCGCAGCTCGGGAATTTCGGAGTCGAGGCCAGCCTTGGCGAACAAGGCGGAGATTTCCGTGCCCAATCCCCCGGCGGGGACTTCTTCTTCGTGTACGGCGCTGCGCAGAATGTCCCGTACCTCCTCCTCCATGCTACGGCCATTCCGTTTGGCGCGCCGCTGCAGCCGTGTCTTGACCGCATTTTCAATGTTGCGGACAACGAACTGGGCCATCATCACCCCCTGACGTTACGCGATATCATGATATCACAGTATAACGCTTCCGGCCACCGCGGCTGCGTCCGGTAAGCGAGAATCGCAGCCCGAACCAAGCTGTGCTCTAGCCAGAAGCGAACGGCATCGCGCACTCTACGGCTATGAGTGCAGGGGATCGCTCGCCCAACGGCGAGCCACGCTCAGCCAGGTTCTTTCGGCCGCCGCAACTTCGCAGACTGCGGGGATGCGAGCAGGTGGCTGCCGTCTGTTACCGGGTCGGCGGCGGTGGCATCGAATTTCTGCTGGTCCGGACCCGCAGCGGACGCTGGACCTTCCCCAAGGGTGGCCTCGAACCGGGGCTGACGCATGCCCAGGCCGCCGCCCTCGAGGCTTTCGAAGAGGCGGGAGTTCACGGCCGTATGGAGGAAGCTTCCTTCGCCCGCTACCTTCGTCGCAAGCGCGGCGGCAACGGGCATTCCGCGGCGCCCGAGGTTGCCGTAAACGCTCATCTGTGTGAGGTCTTGCGGCTGGACCCGCCGCAGGAGGCCAATCGAAATCCCACCTGGTTTTCTGCCGGGCAGGCGAAACGGCGTTTACAGGAAGACCGCGCGCCGGATTACGGCGCCGAGTTCGCTCGGGTGGTGGACCGTGCCGTAGCGCGCATCCAGCGATTACGCAGCGCAACCAGCACGTCCACCGATGCGTTGCACAAAGTGCAATTCGAGGTTTTCGAGCCGGCGCAATTTCATAACCGGATGGAGCAAGCTTCGTTTGTCCGCCACATGCGTCGCGAGCCTGCCGCTGAGATCGAGCTGGCCGTCAACGGTCATTCAAGTAAGGTCTTGCGGTTGACACCACCGCAAGAGTTCGATCGGCATCCCGTGGCAGTACGCGTCCCACAGCTCACCAGCGGCAGTGGCCCCAACTGCAGAAAAAAAGAGTGAGGAAGACGAGCCGCGGATCGTCACGGATGTGAAATTGGATTCGTTTTTATCCGGGCTCATCCGTGGAAATCCGTGGCGTTTCTCTTCTGATCTCGTCCACGCGCTGCGCCAGGGCGTACTTGAGCTTGTCGATGCCCTCGCCGGTCACGCCGGAAATGGGATAGAGCGCCAGCTTCTTGCGGCGGCAGAACTGGCGCAGCTTCGAAAGTTTGCTCTTATTCGCCACATCGATCTTCGAGGCCGCCACCAGCATCGGCTTGGTCTCGAGGCCGGCGCCGAAGCTGGCCAGCTCGTTCATGATCACCTCGAAATCCTTCACCGGGTCGGGACGGCCGCTTGAGTCCGACACATCCACCAGGTGCACCAGCAGCCGCGTGCGCTCGATGTGCCGCAGAAACTGCGCGCCCAGGCCGGTGCCCTCGTGCGCGCCTTCGATCAGCCCGGGAATGTCGGCGACTACGAAACTGATCTGCTCCGGCTCTTCGCCCACGGCTACCACGCCCAGGTTGGGCTCGAGCGTGGTAAAGGGATAGTCGGCGATCTTGGGGCGCGCGGCGGAGATGCGTGAGATCAGCGTGGACTTGCCGACGTTGGGATAGCCGACCAGGCCGACGTCGGCCAGCAGCTTGAGTTCGAGCCGGAAAGAGCGCTCTTCGCCGGGACGGCCGGGCTCGCACTCGCGCGGGGCCTGGTGGGTGGAAGTCGCGAAGCGCGCATTGCCACGGCCGCCGCGTCCGCCGCGGGCGATCACCACGCGCTCATCGGGGCGCGCGAAATCGTGCACACGCTCGCCGGAGTTGGCATCATAGACGATCGTCCCGACCGGGACCTTCAGCACGACGTCCGCGCCCTCCCGCCCGGTCCGGTTGGAACCTTCGCCGTGGCGTCCGCGCTCCGCTTTGTGCTCGGGGTTGAAGCGGAAGTGGACGAGCGTGTTGTGGCGCTCGCTGGATTCCATGACGATGTCGCCGCCGCGGCCGCCGTCGCCGCCCGAGGGGCCGCCGCGCGGGACGAACTTCTCGCGGCGGAAGGCGAGGCATCCGTTGCCGCCGTCGCCGGCCTTTACGCGGATATTGGCTTCGTCAATGAACATTTAAAAGCAGTACTCAGTAGTCAGTACTCAGTAAAAACCGATGTGTCTGGTGAGGCACGTTCGGCGCGTCAGGCGTGACACGGCGGCTCGTGCCCAGGGCTCTTATTGGAGCATAAACCGCTGACTTGGTGGAGCGACAGGACTGGCGCGGGGCTTGCTCTCTGACCGGCAGAGGAGTCCATGACCCGTGAGAATTGGCAAGCGCTGCTGTTCGGCCTGATCCTGCTGGTGCTGTGCTGCGTGCAGTAGCGCGGCGGCTCAGGCCTTGGCGATCTCGGCTGGTTCGACGAGCACGAACTTGCCCATGCCGCCCTTGTTCACGAACTTGATGACGCCGGTGACTTTGGCGAACAGGGTGTCGTCCTTGCCGCGGCCGACGTTGAGGCCGGGCTTGATGCGGGTGCCGCGCTGGCGGACGATGATGGTGCCGCCGGGCACGAGCTGCCCGCCGAAGGCCTTGACTCCCAGCCGCTGCGCGTTGGAATCGCGGCCGTTGCGTGAACTGCCTAATCCTTTTTTGTGTGCCATAGAAAACCAGTAGTCAGTTGCCAGTTGTCAGGAGAAATGGTCTCACAATCGCGTTCTCGGGAGGGCACGGCTTCAGCCGTGCCGCAGAAGGCCCTTAGTTGCTCGGGCTTTAGCCCCTGCGGGCGACCTCTCGGCCACCAAGAAACGATTGATCAAACCAGTTGTAGTCAGTTGCCAGTTGCCAGTTGCCAGTTCAAAACCAAGATCCCTCGTCGCGCTCGCGTCGCCCAGCGACGCTCGCGCTTCCTCGGGATGACAATCTTTAGCCGAGGATCGGCACGACTGAAGTCGTGCCCTCCCGTTTTCGCATTGTCAATCACTTCTTCGGCTTCTTCTTGGGCGCGGCTTTCTTGGCCGTCTTCTTGGGCGCAGATTTCTTGTGCGCTGCCTTATGCGGAGCGGCTTCAACCTCGGCTTCCGATGCTTCGGCTTTGGCCGGTTGCGGCCGTGCCGGCTTGGCTTTCTTCGCCGGCGCAGCCGGAAGTTCGGGAGCAGTGAAGCTCTGGCCGTCGAAGGCGATCTCGGTGATGCGCACCGCGGTGAACGCCTGCCGGTGTCCGCGCAGCTTCTTGTACTGCTTCTTGCGTTTGTAGTGGAAGACGAGGATCTTGTCGGCGCGGCCCTGTTCGACCACCTGGCCGACCACGCGCCCCTCGCCGGGCCGTCCGATCTGGCCCTCCGCGGCGCTGACCGCCAGCACGTCCGAGAACTCGACCCGGCCATCCTCGACCGGCGTTTTCTCCACGCGGATCACGTCCCCGGGCGCGACGCGATATTGCTTACCTCCGGTGCGGATGACCGCGTACATGCTTCTCCTCCCTCGATTCCAAAGCCCCGAGTGTCTGTAGGGATTGGTGCTACAGGCAAACTTGATCATTGTAGCGGCTGCAGCGCGGAAGGGTCAAACTCATCGGCTGATCGGGACATCGGGTGGTCGGCTGATCGCCCGCCGGTAGCGGATTTTCATCACCACCAGCGGAACCAGCAGGCACAGCGTCACCAGGTTGGCGACGATGATGGGCGCCGACCACAGGAAGATCCCATAGACCAGCCAGAGGCAGACGCCGCTCGCGAACGCCGCAAGCATACCGAAGGAAAGATCGTCACAACGCTTGGTGCGGAAGGTTTTGAGAACCTGCGGTACGAAGGAAACCGTGGTCAGCGTGCCGGCGATGAAACCGATGACGGTGGCGATGGTCATGGGGAACAGCACAGTTTATCCGATGCTCGCGAGCCGCGGCTTGTCTGCGATGCCCGTCGCACAAGAACGCCGGAGATGTGTCGCATGAGTTTCCCGCGCAAGAATCCTGTTGACAGCGAGCGCAAGCCGCCGCAATATCGGCGCAAGCATCCTCATGGCTGCCGATGAAGCGGCTGTGGGGACGGGCCCGAAACAGAAACACTCCTTAGGGAGAATGTTCAGGAGGAAAGCTCAATGGCAACGAAAAAGAAGGCGAAGAAGAAGAAGCACTAAATGGGAGCGAGGCTTCGGCCTCGCATCCAGGAAGCCTGTTGGAAGTTTTCCAAGGGCCTCCACGCACCCGGTGCCTGCAAGCGGACCGCGAGCGTGGAGGCTCTTGCTTTTGGAAGTGGGAAGTGACAAGTGGGCAGTAAGAAAACTGGCGCTTTTCACTTTTCACTTACCACTTCCCACTGATTCCCTTGACCGGCAATCGCGGCCCGCCGTACTATCCGGACACGCCCTCGTCGGTTGCGCTGCGGCCCCCCCGCGCGCGAGTCGTGCGCATGGCCTCGAAGAACAAAAAACAATCCGGCGAAGTGCTCATCCCCGACAAGCTCTACTTCCGCATCGGCGAAGTGGCGCGCCTGTGCCGGCTTCCCGCCTACGTGCTGCGCTTCTGGGAGACCGAGTTCCCGCAGTTGAAGCCCGGAAAAAGCAGCACCGGACAGCGCATGTACCGCCGCCGCGACGTGGAGACGGTGGTGGTCATCAAGAAGCTGCTGTACGAAGACGGGTTCACCATTGCGGGCGCGCGGCAACTGCTGCGAGCCGAAAACCGGCCGGGCAAGAATCAGAACGCGCTGCCCTTCGCGGGCCGTCCGTCGCGGGACGGACTGCGCCAGGTGCGGCAGGGGCTGAAGGAAATTTTGGGCATGCTGTCCCCCCGGCGATGAGAAGTGGTAAGTGAAAAGTGGTAAGTACCCATTTTATTACTTTCCACTTTTCACTTCCCACTTTCCACTGCTCGGAGTTCCCCCAATGAAGCGAATCGTGGTTCTGCTGCTGGCCGTGGCGGCATCCGCCTGGGCGCAGCACGATCATCACGCCATGGCCGGAATGAAGACGCCGTCCGCGGCCCGGCTCGAGGTGCAGGACGATGCCGCGGCGCAGGTGCTCACCGTCCGCGTGGGCCCGCTGAACCTTCCGGCCAACTCCGATCACATGGCGGTGGCCCAGGCGCCGACTTTCTTCCTGGAGATTCCCTTCGACGGCTGGATCATGGCCTACCATCCGCGGCTGGTGGACGGAGCCGGGCGTCCGGAGCCCAGCCGCCTGCTGCATCACGTGGCCTTCTACAATACCGCGCGCCCCGACTTCCTGTGTCCCAACAAGCAGGAGCACATCTTCGGAGCGGGCGGCGAGTTGAACGACTGGCCTGCCCTGGCGGGCTTCGGCTATCGCGTGCGCAAGGGTGACCGCATCCGCGTGAGCACCATGTTCCACAATCCCACCGAGACCAGCTATCGCCAGACCTGGCTGGAAGTGAAGCTCGATTACCGCAGCGCCGCGAAGGGCGAACCGCTCAAGAGCGTCTACCCGGCGTGGTTCGACGTGGGCGAGTGCGGAGACTCTGGCTACGACCTCGGTCCCGGCAAGACCCTGAAGATGGGCCAATTCAAGCTGGGCTACAGCGGCCTGCTGCTGGGCGTCGGCGGACACATGCATGATTACGGCCGGCAGCTCGACCTGTACAACGTCACGCGCGGCGAGGACGTCGCCCCGCTGAAGGCGCAACTGGATTCCTCCGGCAGGATCCAGAGCATGCCGGTCGTACTTTTCACCGACCGCGGCGGCTACAAACTGAACAAGGGAGACGTGCTGCGGGTGAGTTCGATCTATGACAATCCGCTCGGCAAGCCTATCCCCGAGGGCGCTATGGGGATCGTGGTGGGATATTTCCTGCCGGAAAACGACGCCGAAGTGGCGGGGCTGGGGAAGCAGTAGTCAGTTGCCAGTTGCCAGTTGCCAGTTGCCAGAAGAAATGCCGTGGGCTAGGTTCACCGTGCGCTAACTAAGATGGGATTCCCTGCTTCCTGCTTCCCGCTTCCCGCTTCCTGCTTCCTGCTTCCCGCTTCCCGCTTCCTGCTTCCTGCTTCCTGCCTCCTGCTTTCCTGCCTCCTGCCTCCTGCTTCCTGCCTCCTGCCTCCTGCTTCCTGCTTCCTGCCTCCTGCCTCCTGCTTCCTGCTCCCTGCTTCCTGCTTCCTGCCTCCTGCTTCCTGCCTCCTGCCTCCTGCTTCCTGCTTCCTGCCTCCTGCTCCCTATCTTTCCATGGTTTCGTTCACTTCCATGCGCCCGTTGGACTCAACAGAGATGGTTTTGTGCACGGCCTTGTATCCGGTCAGGGTGAGGGTCACTTCGTAGGTGCCGGGGCCGAGCAGGAATTCGGCCGGCGAAGCGCGATCCATCATGCGCGAGTTGAACATGATCTGGGCGCCCTTGGGAAAGGTGTGCACCATGACGCGGGCCGCATTCTCTTGTCCGCCGCGGCCGATCAGCTTCTTCAACCGGCCTACCGGCTTGATGTCGTCGGCATCGCCCAGCGGCTTCAGCGTGGGCTGGAACTGGAAGGTCTCTCCGGGATTCAGCGCCAGGCTGGCCGAGGTCTCCAGATATCCGACCTTGCGCAGCGCCAGCGAGTGGTTGCCTTGCCCCACCGCCAGTTTCGCGGGAGTGGTTTTGCCGGTGTCGCGGCCGTCAATGATGATGGAAGCTCCCGGCGGATCGCTGGCGATCGACGCCACTGCCGCCAACTGGTTCAGGCTCACCGCCAGCGCGGCCTGGCCGCCGGCACGGACCGCCACGTTGCGCGATTCCGCCGCGTATCCTGCCTTCGACAGCACCACCAGGTGCTGGCCGGGGCTGAGATTGGCCAGCGAAACCGGCGTGGGCCCGGCTGCCCTTCCGTCGACTTGCACCAGCGCGCCTTCCGGCGCCGAATGGATCACGAGCTGCCCTACAGCGGGCGCCGCCGGAGCGGCCTCGACTTTCTTGTGGCGCGCTTTGGACGTTTTCGTTGCGGGTGCGATCTCGATCATCGTAGGCTGCGCTTCGGGCTCGGGTCGCGGGGCCGGGGTCAGGGTGAACGAATCCGGCGATGCCGTGCTCACGAGCGGAGCCGTTACCGTAGCCTCGGCTTCCGCATGCAGGCGGCGCGCCCGCATCGAGTCACCGATCATGAAGACCGCCATCACCACCAGCGCCGCTCCAATCACCCCCACCAGGATCTTGATTTGCCGCGGCGTGAGCGAGACTGGTGCGCTTGCCGCCGCACGGGGTGCTGGCGGAGCGATGGTCTGCGGCGCCTCTTTGGGGGCGGCGGCTGCCGGCGCCAACGCCGCGGGCGCGGAGTTTTTTGCCCAAGAGGCGGCCGAGGCCGCAGGCGCGGGAACGGCGTAACCGAGCAGCGGTTCGTTGCGCGGCGTGTACGTGGAAGGCGTGGCCGGTGCGCTCGAAGCCGGGCTCGCCGGCGCACTATCGAGGTAGGACAACCCGGGCATGGTGGGCGGCGCTGCTTCCACGCGCGGCGGTGTGAACGACGGCGGTGGGGGCGGCGGCAGCGGCATGGTGATCTGCGGCACGCTCATCTGCGGAACGTTGATCTGCGGGACGTTGATTTGCGGAATCCCCGGCAGGGACGGCCGGCTGGCTGCGCCGCACTCCATTTCCAGTTCGATCACCAGGTCTCCGGCATGCTGGAAGCGGTATTCCGGGTTCTTGGCCAGCGCCTTCATGACCACGCGGCTGATCCCGACGGGCAGCCTGGGAGTCACTTCGCTGGGCGCGGGCGGCATGACTTCCAGGATCTCGCGCTGCGCGCCTTCCCCCGTGCCCTCCCCGAATGCCTTCCGGCCGGTGACCATTTCGTAGAGGATGGCGCCCCAATTGAAGACGTTCGAGCGCGCGTCGGGCGCCCGTCCCTGGATTTGCTCGGGCGAGAGGTAGCGGAGTTCGTCGCCGGACTTGCCTTCCAGCGGGCCGGGGTCGGCGGCGAAATCCAGGATCTTCACCGTGCCGTCCCATTCGGTGAGGATGCCGGGAGGAGTCAGCCGGCGATGGAAGATCTCCTTGGAGTGCGCGTGATCCAGCCCGCGGCAGACTTGGCGGGAGATGTCGAGCAGTTCGCTGGAGGAAAACCCCTGCTGGGTGGCCAGCGCGGCGTCCAGGGGAACGCCCTCCACAAACTCCATCACCACGTAGGCCAGCCCTTGCTCTTCGGCGCCGGCGTAGATGCTGACGATGTTGGGGCTGTCGAGCACGCTGGCGGCCTTGGCGTGCAGCAGATACTCGCGGGAGCGCTCGATGGCTTGCGGGGTATCCGCGCGCAGCACTCGCAGCGCCACCGTGCGCTTCTTCTTCGGGTCGTAGGCCTTGTAGACCGTGCCCAGCTCTGATTTGCCGATTTCGCGAACGATCTCGAAGCGGCCGATGAGGGGTGCCATAAGTTCTAATCAAGCCCCGGCGCACACACCTTGAGCGCCAATGGGTTACTGGTAACGATAGCCCAGGTGGCTGGGAACCTGGAGGTTACGGAAGGCCAAAAGGGACGGAGCACTCTAGGGTTTGCGCCATTCCCAAGCCTTCCCGCGAGCACGAGGCGCAGGGGGCTACGCAACTCCTGTTCGCAAACGCTCGCGCAACATGGCAACCGCGACGTCGAAGCGCCCGGCGAGCCATTGCTCCAGCTTTAACTTCTCGGCGGCGGGAATGTAGGAGAACTTCACCCCGGCATCGCCGTTGGAATTCACCCAAACCACCACGCCACTGGCATGAATCACGCTCCCGCTTCCGGGCGAGATGAAACTCAGGTCCAGCTCATCGCCGGCGCTCAAGCGGGCACTGGCTTTGCACCCGGTGGTATTGAGCTTCAGTCCTGCGCCCTCGGAGCCCAGATTCACCATGAGCGCTCCCAGCAGGGGCGTGCTCTTGGTGTGCAGGGTGGCGGCGATCCGGACAGATTCCCGATGTTGTTTGCGCCGTTTCACGATGACCGCCGAATGAGCGGCTTGCAGGCAGCGTGCAATCTGCACCACCGAGGCCGGCTTGTGGACCAGGTACTGCACCCCCGCGCTGAAGGCCTGGCGCAGATCCAGCAGATCGCTGGCTATGCCGATGAGCAGACAATCCTTGTTCATTTTGGACTGGCGCACGGTTTGCAGGAACTCACCCAGGTTAATGATTTCCCGCCAGTCGACCACAACCGTATCGACTCTTTTCTGTTCCAGAGCGTTCAGAGCGGCGGTGTAGTCGCTACTTCGTTGGCTTCTTACCCCCAGCCGCGCGAACACGCGCTCCATGCTTCCCAGAAAGTGGCTGTCATCGCAGAGAATCAGCGCGTTGATATCGAAAGTTAGATAGGAATTAAGGCTGGTCACCGGTGTCCCTCTCCTGCTCTTCTCGAAATTTGGCTAAACCCTTTGTCCACAATCCGTGCCCGTGGTCTCTGATCCGGCTTCCGAGGTGCGAGTGTTCTGCGCGGCGTCTCGGCTCAAATCGACAAGCAGATTGGGGACCATTGCCACGCCGACTGCCGCGGTGGAAAATCTCTTACGCAGGGCGGAAAGTGATCTCGAGGAAGATGTTCTTTCTGCTCCACAGCCAGGGGAAGCGCATGAGGAAATACTTGCGCGCGAGAGCCTGCCGGGCGGCGCCTTCCTCGGCACGGTCCAGGATGCGGGCTTGCCCGTCGATCCAGGCGCCAGTGACCTTGCCTCGCATGGTGCAGGGAGCGAGCCGGACCTGCGGCCGGTTGCGGATGCGTTTGAACTTGCCGGAATCGCTCCGGGTCATGACGTAGAGCTTTCCGGCCTGCTCGGCGAACCACACCGGGGTCTGTACCTGCTGGCCGTTGCGCCGGAAAGTGGCCAGGCTGACGTACTTCTGACCCGGCAGTTGCGCGGCCACGGAGGGTTCGATCATGGACTGTCCTTGCTGCTGCCATCCTCGCATGATGGCGCGTCACAAACTGCACCATCTTCGGTCACAGACACAGGTTCATAAAATGTGGATACTATAGGATGATCGCCAGGAGGAAACCCATGGCAGAAACTACGTTTGCCCAGACGATGCGGGCAGGAGAAAAGTTCGCGGAATCGGTGTGTGACATCGAGAACGCCAAGGCCGCGATCTCCGCTGCGGTGGACGAAGGCAAGGAGGCGGCCCGCCGCGTAGTCACCCGCGGACGCCGTGCCGCCGATCACCTGGAGGAAAGCGCCGTGCGGGGCATCCGCCGCTATCCTCGCGCGACCGTGGTGGCCACCTTCGGGGTGGCGCTCGGCGCGGGGCTGTTGCTGGGATTGTTGGTCGGCCGCGCGCGCCGGTAGTTATCGACTTTCTTACCCGCTGTGTCCCTGGGCTTCGGGCAGAGGGAGTAGTGTCGCCCGCGAGCATCGCTGTTGCCGTCTCCATTCACCGCCTGTATGATCTTGGGCTGCATGATGGGCAATCTATGCACTGTTGCTGATAAAGGAGTCCGTCTATGAATTCGAACCGCAGAAGTTTCCTGAAAGGTGCAGGCGCGATCGGCGCCGTGGCCGTCCTGGGCGGGTTGAACACAGTAAGCGCGGAAACCAAACCGGCGGGCCAGCAGAAGAAAGGCATGGCGCGCGGCCTGACCCTGCTGACCATGCGCCGCAACGGCGAATACCGTCTGGGAGCCAAGACCAGCAAGGGCATCCTCGACGTTAAGGAAGCGGCAGCCGTTCTGAAGCTGCACTCTCCCGCCACGCTCGATGACATGCTGCAGCGCGATGAGGGCGCCAGCGTGCAGGAGCTGGTTGAAGCCGCCATGAAATCGAGCGCCGCGCAGAAGCTGTTCCTCAAGGAAGAGCACATCGAGTACGGGCCCCTGGTCACCCGCCCGGAGAAGATCGTGTGCGTGGGCTTGAACTATCGCAAGCACGCGCTGGAAATCAAGTTGCCCATCCCCAAGCAACCGGTGCTCTTCAACAAGTACAACAACTCGTTGCTGCACCACGGCGGCACCATCAAGCTGCCTTCGGCCGTGGCCAGCAAGTTCGACTATGAGATCGAGCTGGTCATCCTGATGGGCAAGGAGGCGCGCGACGTCAGCGAGAAGGACGCGCTTTCCTACGCCGCCGGATACGCCACCGGCAACGATTTCAGTGCCCGCGACATGCAGTTTGAAACCGGCGGCCAGTGGATGGCGGGCAAGACTTCGGACGGCTTTGCCCCCTTGGGTCCTTATTTCGTCACCGCCGAGCAGGTTGATCCCGACAATTTGAACTTGGAGTGCCGGGTGAACGGCGAAACCCGCCAGTCGTCGAATACCAACGACCTGATCTACAACTGCAGCCAGATCATCAGTTGGACCTCGGCCCGCATTTCCCTCCGGCCAGGAGACATCATCTTCACCGGCACGCCGGGAGGAGTGATCTTTGGCGGAGTCGCCAATGGGCTCGCCGTGAATAAGGAGAAGTGGGGCTGGCTCAAAGCCGGCGACAAGATCGCCTGCAGCATTGAAAAACTGGGAGAGCTGAAGTTTGACCTGGCGTGAGGGTGCATGGTGTGACGCGAAGAGGTTAGAGCAGATCGACGGTGGCTACCCATTTCGCTGTCATGCTGAGCGAGTGCGGGCCGCCTTTGCCCGCACGGAGTCGAAGCACCCCTGCTTGTGCAACATCTTGCGAGAAGGGGTCCTTCGACTCGCGCGCCAAAGCTTGCCCTGAGCGAAGTCGAAGGGTCTTGCGCGCTCGCTCAGGATGACAGCACCGCTGGGCACGGGGCGTCCCTACTTCACCTTGGTGGCTTTGCCTTCCATGACATTGGCCCAGGCGCCGCCATCCGCCGACATGTCGTAACTATAGGTATACGACGTGGGCGAAACTTCGTTGAGGATGAAGCGTCCTTTGACCTTCTTCCCACCCATGTCCTGTTCCGGAGAGAGCCACGTCCAGGTCGGCCCGGAGATGGTGCCTTTGGACACATCGTGCTCTCCCATGCTGTCGAAGCCTTGGTAGGTATACGCCTTCTCTTTAGGGTCGTACCCCATAACGGCGACTTCTTTCGTCGCCCCCATGGGACCCGTACTGTCGGAATGCATCACCAGAAAGAAATCGCCCAGCATCGTATTGTGGTCCGTGCCGGTGAACTTTCCGCCAGGGCCCCATGGGCTGGCCTTCATGTTCCCTTCGTTTTTCCACTCCCCCAGGAAATAATGCAGCCGCTGGTGCTCGGCGGCGGGCTTGGGCATGGGTGGCGCCTGCGCTACCAGCAGGCCGCCAAAGAGGGCGAAAACCATCCAGACAACCGCGGCCATTCTTTTCATGATCTGCCTCCTCGCAAGCCGGAGAAGGATAGCAGAATTGGGCCGGTTGAGAACATTGCCGCTGATCGCTGGTTTCCCGTATAGTTTTTTCCCAGCCTGAGACCGCGAGCTGAGCGCAGGGACCGGGACAGCAGCATGGCGAAGCCAGTGCCCATCGGCGCAACCGGCAGTTTCGAGCAGACGGTCGAGTTCAAGCACACGCTCACTTATTACCATCAGCAACTGCCGTCGGTGCTTTCCACCCCGGACATGATCCGGTTCATGGAGACGGCCGGCTTCTTCGCGCTGCAGCCCTACTGCGAGGGCGACGAGATCACCGTGGGCACGGCCATCAACATCGAGCACCGCGCCGCCAGCGGCATCGGGGCGCGGGTAAAGGCGGAAGCCGTGCTGGAGTCGTTCGACGGCCGTTTCTACATCTTGCGGGTGCGCGCCTGCGATGAGGCGCAGGAGATCGGCCGCGGAACCATCACCCGCGCCGTCGTCAGCGTGGGGAAGTTCATGGCGAAATTCCAGGGTGGGAGCTAGCTCACCATCAATATGCCCAATACGGCCCTGGGCCCGCCGGAGTGCTCCGTCCCTCGATGGCGGTGAAGACGTTGCGGCCAAAGAAGAACGGCAATCCCCAATCGAAGCAGGGCGCCGTCGTGGTGGTGTTTACAAAGCAGCTTGGGTTGTCTCCGGTGAGGTCATTGAACGCGGTGTTGGCCCCAGGCAACAGGTTGACGTTGGCCGCCTTGAACGGGACCGGCTCGCTTGTCCCCGTCGTGCCCTGGGTGGTTGTTGTAAAAGATGTGGTCGCGGCAGGGCAATAGAACCCAGTAAGGCCTCCACCACAGTCCGGCATTCCCGTGAGCGCGGTGGTAAGGAAGAAAATGCCGTTCGAACCGCTGTCCAGGAAACTTCCCGGATACGATTGGCCGTTATAGACGGTGGTGAAATCCCCAAACTGATCGACCTGGAAGATGGTGGCGCTGCCCAGCGCATTGTTGGACTGCGTGCCAATCCCGAAAAACATGGTGCCGGCTGCGGTAGCCTGCCCTGAGTCGGACGCGATGGCCGGCAATTGGATCAGCACACCATTGTTGTCACTGGCAAACATGGCTACCGGATTCGGCACTTGCTGGGCGAGAGGGACGGTCGCCCCGGCGCAAGTCGTCGCCGTCGGGCAAGAGTAGTAGTAGCCAGGAGCGGTGCTCGAAACACAAGCGGCGCCGCAGTCCTGGATGAAGGATCCCACCCCCAGCAGTCCGTTGGCGCCCAAAGTTTGCAGTGTGTCCGCAGCCCCTCCTGGCGAACTGTTCTGGCAAGCGGCGGGAATGCTGGAGAAACCTGTATCGGTATCCCCGATCACCTGGAGGGGTACATTGCTGGCCACCTCACCCCCCATTTTGACATCGGCCATCATGACCGGCCCCCAAGTGAAAAAGCTCACGAACTGAGCGCATTCGACCAGGTGGCTCTCCTGGGCCAGCGGGAGGGTGAGCGCCGATTTCAGAATCCTCAGTCCGTACGACCCGGTGTCGACGTCAACGTTGTCGATGGTCTGGCAATTATTCGTGCCCGGAACGCAGAGGGTAACGCTCGCAAACGCCACGTCAGCCGTTCCGACGGGCCCGGCATCGACGGTCAGCGCAACCGAATTCTGCGTACTCCCGCCCCCGCCTGGTACGGTCCCGCTACTACTACCGGTGGCGCCGCCGCAGCCGAAGGCGAACATCAAAGTCCCAAGCAAAACCAGCGCAACGCACCCGGACAACATCAGTCTCATTTCGTTTCCCTTGGCTAGCGTATGGCGTCGGCCTGAACTCCCGACGGCAAGAGTTGAGGAAGGTAGGCGCGGCCGGCAAACGCTCGCATGTGTCCGCCCATCTCGAAGACCACGTCCGGCTCGTTGATGACGACCGGTCCGCGCCTTACGCCTCGGCGCTGCATGGCTTGCTGTACTTCCTCGAAGCGGTCGCCCAGAAGCTGCTTCAAATCCGGCTTCGACGCGCCCTGCCATGCGACTCCGAACACCGTGCCTGAGGGCGAGACGTATTCCCGGATCACTTGTCCGCCCGGCGCCTGCAGTTCGTGGACGGCATGGGTCGCCGCGCGGGTAATGCGCACCGAGGCGCCCATCCGCGACTGGTCGGCTTGGACGGAACTCTCATCACCGCCCAGCGCAGCCCAGGCAAGGGTCGGCAAAGCGAGGATCAGGAGTATGACGGTTCGATAGAGTTGAAAACTGCGAGGACTGGTTTCCTTGGGGCCGACCATGATCGTTGTCTCCGCCAGCGCAGCCGCCGGCACGCTCCTATGCCGAAGCAGGAGACGGGTGGCGTTCTGCTTGAGATGCCAAAGCGCTGGGGCGCGTTGCTCGGGATCAGGCCGCCGTTACAGGAAGCACTGACGCTCGGGTCGCGCGCCCGCTATAATCGCCCACCAGCCATGGACTTCGACCAGCTCATCACCTTCGTCGAAGTTGCCAAGCAGGGCAACTTCTCGCGGGCGGGGCAGAAAGTGTTCCGCTCGCAGTCGGCGGTCAGCGCGCAGATCCGCCAGCTCGAGCAAGACTACGGCGAGAAGCTGCTGGACCGCGTCGGCAAAGCGGTGCGGCTCACGCCGGCGGGAGAAACCCTGCTGGAATATGCCCATCGCCTGCTGACGCTGCGCGGCGAATCTCAGCGCGCCGTCGCCGACCAGGGTTCGACCCCGCGCGGCGTGCTGGCCATCGGGGCCAATGAGGCCACCTGCCTCTACGTCCTGCCCGACCACTTCGCCGAGTACCAGCGCCTCTACCCCGGGGTGCAGATCAGCATCTATCGCAACTTCAGCCGCAAGATCCTGGAGAAGGTGGAGGACGGATCGGTCGACGTGGGCATCGTCACCCTGCCCATCAAGTCGCCCAGCCTGAAGATCCACTCCATTTTCCGCGACCGCCTGGTGCTGGTGGCCAGCGCCAATCACCCGCTGGCGCGGCGCCACAGCGTGCGCATCGCCGAGATCGCCGAGCACCCGCTTATCTTTCCCCGCACCGGGTACACGCGCGCCCTGCTCGACAAACACTTCCGCCCTTTCCGCGCCAGCCTGCGCATCGCGATGGAGTTGCCCAGCGTGGGAATGATTAAGCGGTTCGTTGCAGCCGGGCTCGGCGTGTCGCTGATCAGCGCCAGCTTCGCCCGCGACGAGGTTTCCACCGGCCAGGTGAAGCTGGTGGAGATCGAGGACGTGGACATCCACCGCGAGCTGGGACTGGTCTACCGCCGGGACCGCACCCTGCCGCGCGCCGCGACCGCGTTTATCGCGCTCATCCGCCAAAGGGCAGCGGGGACAAAGCAGGCGGGGGGGGCCGCGTAGAAGGCGGTCGTAACGAACTACGTGCCTAGCGTTTGTTTACGCTACGCGCTGCTTTTTCTTTACGAAGTCAATGCTGACTGTGGGTGCAACCCAATCTCAGATGCTGAACCTGAATCGTTTCCTCGGTCGGGTTTTATCGTGCGGATCAAAGCCCAACCAGCCTTCTCTTGAAGCACGCTCTACCTCGGTCACGAACTCCGCGAAGGATCGACCGTACTGATCGTTTTCTGTCTCGGGTGTTTCCGTGATCGACAAGAACTCGTGCAGACAGTGGTCGTCTGAATCGGCTGCACTTTCCAAGTACAGGAGCACTTCGGGCACGCGTACTTGATCCGCCATAAACGTGGTATCGGTCCCAAACGCAGCTTGTAAGCGAGCGCAACCTTCCTGAAGGCCCAGGTTTTCGGATGCCATAAATACAACACTCCCCATTTTCTTATAGTTGCTGGCATCTCGGTACGCGTAGACAAACTCAATATTCTTTTTCATCGAAAATGCAGCCTAACTTGCGCGAAAAACCTTGCGATTATGGTACTCGAGAAACGCTGGCTCCGGTCTGAAACGTTCGGGCAACGCGACCTTCTTGTCCCCGTACTGGAGCAGGAATGCGGTGAGAGCCGGATCTTTTGAGCGCGGCTTGAGAACAGGTGAGAGCCTGACATGATACTCAGGGGTAATCGTCAGGAGTCCACAGTCAAAAGCGCGGTCATGGGTTGCATTCAGGCACAAGCCATTTCGCGGATTGGTCCGATTCCTTTCGTCAACCGACCAAGGGATGATGTGACTGGCCGTCAAGAGCTCCGGAACAGTCAAACCCGTGATGCAGCATTTCGAGTCGTAGGCGGCGAGAACGGCCGAACGGAAAAAGGACTGATTGACCCTGACGAATACTGCCCTCTCCGTGCTTCGTCCTTCAGGAAAGAATTCGGCGACTTGGGTGATGTCCCGCCCTGTGACCTTTGCCAGCAGTCGCTCACTTTCGAACGCCAACGCTTCCCAATTCCCATTGAACTCGTTCCAAATATCCTCCTCGGCTCTGCTGCCGTGGGTCGCACCGTGGATCCGGCGAGACTTCAGGGTTGGGTCTAGCCGGGCGAAATTCGCAAGTTTCCACGACACAGCTGATGGGGTCCGCTGGATCGCCTTAGCAAGGGAGATGATCTGCGGGTTTCGGATGTGGATTTTTCCGAACGGAATCTTGCAATATAAATTGAAGGCAAGGATTAACTCGTCACGTGTCCAGTTCTCTTTAACCATAGGTCGCACTCGATTGCCACTGGTGTACCCTGGCCAGTGCCTCTGAGGCAAGTGGGTTCTATAGCGCCCGGCATTGACGCGCCTTCCCGCCCCGCTTAACATCGGTTGCCACGCTGGAGTTCCCGCGCCATGATTGGCCAGACCATCTCGCACTATCGCGTCCTCAGCCGGGTGGGCGCAGGAGGCATGGGGCAGGTGTTCGAGGCCGAAGACCTCCGCCTGGGCCGCCGCGTGGCGCTGAAGTTCCTTCCCGACGATCTCTGGCAGAACCCGCAGGCGCTGGAGCGCTTCCAGCGCGAGGCGCGCGCCGCGTCCGCCTTGAACCATCCCAACATCTGCACCATCTACGACATCGATCAGCACGAAGGCCGCCACTTCATCGTCATGGAGTTGCTGGAGGGCCACACGCTGAAGCAGTTGATCGAGCACGGGCGCCTGGATATGGACGAACTGATCGACCTGGGTGGGCACGGTTTCCGCCGAGCATCTCACCAGTCCGGGCACCGCCGTGGGCACCATCGCTTACATGTCTCCCGAGCAGGCGCGCGGCAAGGACCTCGACCCGCGCACCGATCTGTTCAGCTTCGGGAGCGTGCTCTACGAGATGGCCACTGGCGTCTTGCCGTTTCGCGGCGATACCTCGGCGGTGATCTTCGAAGCCATCCTGAACCGCGCCCCGGTGCCAGCGGTGCGCCTGAACCCGGAGGTCCCGGCCAAGCTGGAAGAGATCATCCAGAAGGCCCTGGAGAAAGACCGCGACCTGCGCTACCAGAACGCTTCCGATATCCGCGCCGACCTCAAGCGCCTGAAGCGAGACACGGATTCCGGCCGCTCGGCAGCGGTGGTGGAAGCGGCAGCACCGATACCGGGAACCATGGCTGCCGCGCGCTCTTCGGGTGCAACGCCGGCGGTGGCCCGAACGCCTTCGGGCGCGATTCCGGCGGCAGCGTCCGCCGCGACCGCGACGGTTGCGCCGTCCCAGCCGCGCAAGACCCGCACTTACATCATCGCCGCGGTGGTGCTGGTAGTCGCAGCGGCGCTGGCCGCGTACTTCTATCTGCGCCGGCCGCGCGGGCTGACCGAGAAGGACTCGATCCTGCTCACCGATTTCGTCAACACCACCGGAGATTCAGTTTTCGATGGCACCTTGAAGAAGGCGCTGGCAGTGGATCTGGAGCAATCGCCGTTTCTCAACGTCTTTCCCGAAGCCCGGGTGCGGCAGACGCTCAAGTACATGGGGAAAACTGGCGACGAGCGCATCACCACCGAGATCGGGCGTGAGATTAGTCAGCGCAACGGCATCAAAGCCATGCTGGTCGGCTCCATCGCCAGCCTGGGCAGCCAGTACGTGGTGACGCTGGATGCGGTGAGTGCTGCTACCGGAGACTCGCTGGGCCAAACGCAGGCGCAAGCCGGAAGCAAGGAGCAGGTGCTGGCCGCGCTCAACGATGCCGCCGGGAAGATCCGGCAAAGACTGGGCGAGTCGCTGGCCTCGATCCAGAAGTTCGACAAGCCGCTGCAGGAGGCCACCACGTCGTCGCTGGAGGCGCTGAAGGCGTTCACCCTGGGCGATGCACAGCGCAATCGCGGAGGGCAGTTGGCGGCCATCCCCTTTTATCAGCGCGCCATCGAGCTCGACCCCAATTTCGCCATGGCCTATGCGCGCCTGGGGACGACGTACGGCAATATGGGGCAGGGCGGCTTGCTCGAACAGTATCAGAAGAAAGCGTTCGAGCTGCGCGACCGCGCCAGCGAGCGTGAGCGGCTTTACATTACCGCCCACTACTACAGCGATACCGGGCAACTAGAAAAGGGTATCGCGGCCTACGAGCTCTACAAGCAGACGTATCCACGGGACAGCGTTCCGTACAACAACCTGGCTGCCATATACCTACCCCTCGGGCAGTTCGACAAAGCTCTGGAAAATGCCCGGGAAGCCATGCGGCTCGAGCCCGATCAGGCCAATGGGTATTTCACCACCGCGCAAGCCTACGCCGGCTTGGGTCGCGTGGACGAATCCAGGGCGACCATTCAAGCGGCCTTGCAGCGCAAGCTGGGAGGTTCCTTCGCACATCTCCACCTGGCGCTCCTTGCCTGGGGTCAAAATGACCAGGCAACACTCGAACAGGAACTGGCGGCGGCCAAGGCCGCAGGGGGCGAAGGGGAAATGTTGGCAGCCGGTTTGCAGGCCGCTCTGGGCGCGTATGCCGGACGCATGCGGCAGGCGCGGGACCAGTTCGGCCGGGTCAAGGAAATCTGCCTGCGGGCCAACCTGAAAGAATTGGCCGGCAATGTGGTCGCGGGCCAGGCCGAATGGGAAGCTGCTTATGGGCAGCAGGCGCTTGCCCTCGAGGACGCGGCGGCCGCCCTGCAACTATCTCCGACGTTGAACGTCACCACCGGCGTTGCCATCACGTTCGCCGTAGCGGGGCAGGAGCGCAAGGCCATGGACGCCCTCAACCCCTTTCTGAAGCAACGGCCCGACGACACGATCCTGCAAAAAGTCATGCTTCCTACGGTTCAGGCGATTGCGGAATTGAATCACGCCAATCCCGAAAAAGCTCTGCAACTGCTCAAATCGGCGGAACCCTATGACGCCGCCAGTCCCGGAGTGCATTACCTGCGAGCGGCTGCGTACCTGCACAGCAGCCGGCCCCCGGAAGCAATCCAGGAATATCAGAAGGTCCTGGCATTGAAAACTTCGCGCGCGTACGGCCTCGAGCCGGTGACTGCGCTGGCCCAACTCGGGCTGGCCCGGGCCTATCTGGCGCAGGGCGATAAAGCCAAGGCCCGCACCGCCTACCAGGATCTGCTCGCCATCTGGAAAGACGCCGACTCCGATCTGCCCCTGGTGCAAAAAGCCAAGGCGGAATACGCCAAGCTACAGTAACGGCGAAGCGCGAAAGATAAAAGCAAGTAGCCGCGTAGATGCTTTAGATTCAACGGCAAACGCCGAGTTTTGTAAATGCATTTGGTAGCAGCGGGTTGGCGCGGAACGGGGTGGTTCGTCTATAATGTGCTTGGTCCTATAAGCGGCGACTCACCAGCCAACCCAACCGAAAGTCACGAGGTTTTATGGTCGAGGTAGCAAAAGCCGATCCCATCTGGTTCTTTCCTCATAAATTCTATGCTGCCACGCGCAACATGCCGAAGGAGCAAGCCGACAGGCTGCTCGACGAGGTGGTCTCGCTGTCGGAGGTTCGGGATCTCGAGGCCCTGCGGAAATACGATTTTGTCTCGATAGAGAATCCCTATCGCAAGAAGGCCGTCGCCTAGAGGCCTCGGCACTAACTCCGCACCAGGTCCGCTGGATTTAGAAGGAAACCGGGCGGCGCAGGGGAGTTGTTTGCTTTTCGCGCTGCCGGTTTTCGGTGCCCGCCTTCGCTGGTTTGGAGTGGGCCAGGAAGAGCTTCGGTAACGCGCGCTTTTCGGAGCGCAACCGCCGGGGCCGCTGGGGCGAGAGCCGTCCTTCCGATCGCATGGTTTTTCTCACCGCTTTCTAATCCTTTATCGCCTGAACCGCAGCCCCCGTCAACCGGAGAAAGTGTCGCTCTAAGTGGCTTAACACCAGCAAGATAGGGACGGGCACAGAGCGTGTGTCCGGGCTTGGTGCAGGTAGTAGCGCCGGCCGCGCCACCAGCGGTGATTGCTTCGAGTGCTGATGTGGAAATTCCAGACGGGAACCGGCGTTGGTTACATTTCGATGAAAATCTCAACATCCCGTCACCCACCGGCGGGCAGTGCACACCGTGGTTCATGGCCTTCTTAGCTCTTGAGGTTCATTCCCGTGTAACAATCGTTGGTTATAAAGAAGGTAATGACGATCCCGTACTGCGACACCATCATCCTCTCCGACCTGCACCTGGGGTCGGAGGTGAGCCGCGCTCGCGATGCCTTGCGCCTGCTGGAACGTCACTACTTCGAACGGCTGATCCTGCTGGGCGACATCTTCTGCGATCTGAACTTCGCCCGGCTGAAAAAGGACCACTGGCGCCTGCTGTCGTACATCCGCAAGCTCTCGAACCCCAAGCGCGGCATCGAGGTGGTGTGGGTGGAAGGTAACCACGATCACGGCCTCTCCCTGGTCATGTCGCACCTGGTGGGCATCAAGGTTTACCAGCAGTATGTGTGGGAGTACCGCGGCGTGCGTCACTTGGCGGTCCACGGACATCAGTTCGATCGCTTCCTCACTGACAATGCCTTGCTGGGCAGCCTGGCGTCGGCGGCATTCCTGCTGCTGCAGAAGCTGGACTTCCGGCAGCAGCGCTTCACCAAGCTTATCGACCGGCTCGACACCCGCTGGCGGCGGCACTCGCCCAAGGTGGCCGCCGGCGCGCTGGCGCACGCCCGCGCGCACAATGCGCAGCGGGTCTTCTGCGGCCACACCCACCAGGCCATGCAGCTCGCCGAGGACGGCGTGGAATATTTCAATACCGGATGTTGGATCCAGGCTACGGCTACCTACATCACCATCGATGAGGAAGGAGCGCAGATCCATGAGTACGACGAGCGATCTGACGATCATTATCCCGGCGAAGAACGAGGCGATCCTGCTGCCGAGGTTGCTGAACTCCCTGGCGCAGCAGGACTTCTCGACGATGCCGAATACGAAGGTGTATATAGCTGATGCCGGCTCGACCGACGGCACGCCCACGATCGCGCGCGCCTTTGCCGATCGCCTGGCCATCGAAGTAATCCCCGGCGGCTTGCCAGCAGTAGGGCGGAACAACGGCGCGCGGCGCGCGTCCACGCCCTATGTGTTGTTCATCGATGCCGACATCCAACTGGACGACCCCACGCTGGTGCGCCGCACCGTGGAACTGATGCGGCGGAAGAAGCTCCACTGCGTCACCACCAACATCCATTGCCCGCAGGGGCGAGGCTTCGACCGCGTCCTCTATGCCGCCAGCAACCTGGCGCAGCAGCTCTCGCGGCTCTGCCGGCCGTTCTCCACCGGCATGTACATGCTTTTCGATAAAGCCCGTTTCGACGAGTTGGGCGGCTTCCACGAAGGCGCGCTCTACGCCGAGGACTATCTGCTCAGCAAGAAAGTGGCGCGCCGCCGCTTTGGAATCGTGCGCGGACACATCATCACCACCAACCGCCGCTTCAAGAACATGGGATATCTCACGGTCGCGCGCCTGTTCCTCTCGACCGCGCTCAATACCTGGAACGACAGTTTCTTCTTCCGCGACCACCGCTACTGGCATTCCGAGCCGCGGACGTTCACCGGGGCGTAGGCTATAGCGTGGGAGCGCCACCCTGCCCGCTTGCGAGAATGTTATGATCTGCAAGTATGGCGAGATACGATGAGAGAATCGTCCGAGACCCAAGGGTTTGCGGGGGAGAGCCCGTTTTTCGGGGCACGCGTGTCACCCTGCGCACCGTGCTTGCCAGCTTGGCGGCAGGGGATAGCGCCGAAGCGATCCTCGCCGATTTCCCCAGCTTGAAAGTCGAGGACGTTCAAGCCGCGATTGCGTTTGCCGCCGCCTCTGCCGAAGAAGATTTGCCTGTGCCGGCGGTTCCGCACATTCCATGAAGATTAAGCTGGACGAAAATCTTCCCCTTCGCCTGTCAACTCTGCTGAACAATTTTGGCCACGACGTCCATACGCCACAGCAAGAGCGGCTCAGTGGTCACGCGGACCAGGAAATTTGGGAAGCCGCGCAGAAGGAATCAAGATTCCTGATCACTCAGGACTTAGATTTCTCCGATTCGCGGCGTTTCGCCCCAGGCTCACATCACGGTATCTTGCTCATCCGTCTCCATTCCCCGAGCCGTAGAAACTTGATCGAGCGTATCGGGGAGCTGTTTCAGCAGGAAAAAGTCAGCGATTGGGTTGGGTGCTTTGTGGTTGCTACGGAACGCAAGATTCGAGTGCGGAAGCCGGAGGTCAAACAGAATTAAACGACTTGCCCAGGAAACTCCTTAGCTACAACCCTCCGCCCTTCTGCGAATATCGCTTCACTAGTTCCGCGGGGATGAGATTCCGTTTTGCGATGGCCGCGAACAGCCGGCCGCTTTCGCGCATGGTGCGGCGCTGGGTCGCGGGATCGAGTTCCACCAGTCCGAAGCGCAGCCTCCAGCCGTCATTCCATTCGAAATTGTCGGTCAGGGTCCAATGGAAGTACCCGCGGATGTCGATGCCATCCGCCAGCGCCGCGTGCAGTTCGTTGAGCGCATTGACCAGCAGCCACGGACGAATCCGGTCCTGCGCATCCGGCACGCCGTTTTCCAGGATGTAGATCGGCTTCCCCAGGCGCGCGGCATACTCGGCCGCAACCTTCAGGGCTCCGGGATAAGCCTCGGCCAGCGGCCCCTCCGTGCCCGAATCGCCCTGCGGAACGCCCTCCGGCACGAAGATGTTGCCGAAGAGCTGCGAGGGCTTGCGCGGGTCGAAGCACACGTACAGACGTCCATACACGTTCAGACCAAAGAAGTCGCACGTGCCGCGGACGTCGCTCAGGTCGCCGGCCACCATGCCGAATCCCAGCGGCAATCTGCCCTGCGCGATGACCCGCACAAAACTGTCGTTGAACAGGGAATGATGAAGCCCAGCGATCCAGCGGTCGAACGGCAAGCCCTGACGCAGCGGCTCGAACACCACGTAGTTGTGCGCCCAGCCCACGTTGGCGTGCGGCTGCAGCTCGTGAACGGCCCGATAGGCCCGGCCGTGCGCGCGGAGAATTCCCGCCAGCACCTTGAACGTCGTAAACAGCTCTCCGCGGCGGCCCGGCGGGAACAGCCCCACGGCGTATCCCATGGCGCAGTACACGTTGGGCTCGTTGAACGTCACCCAGTCCTGGCAGAGGTCGCCGAGAGTGTTCACCACCCGGCGGGTAAACCGTTCGAACAGCGCGGGCGCCTCGGCGGCGAGGAATCCTTGCATGGCTTCGAACCAGAGCGGATGGGTGAAGTGGTGCAGGCTGACCAGCGGCCGGATGCCGCGCTGGTGCAGCCCGCGCAGAATCTCGCGGTAACGGTCCAGCGCCGGCTGGTCCCAAACCCCTGGCTGCGGCTCGATGCGGCTCCACTCCACCGATATCCGCAAGGCATTGATCCCCATGTCCTGCGCCAGGTCGAAGTCGCGTTCCGCGTTGCTCCACCAGTCGCAGGCGCGCCCGCAGCGGTCGCCGGACTTGATCCTGCCGGCCGCCTCCCATGCCGACCACTGATTGTTGAGGTTGTCGCCCTCCACCTGGTGGGCCGAGGTCGAAACGCCCCAGAGGAAACCGCGTGGAAAGATGAGATCGCCGTCGCCGGTCGCCAGTTGCACGTTCGCGAGTTTACCGCGTACCGCCATGGCAGCCACGTGCGTGAGACCGGAAAAGCAGCGGCGTGGCGGCATTTTCACCCCACGTTCACATCTCCGTAACACGGCTGCAACAATTCCTGCCTATCGTGGGCTGGAAGTCAGGCGGTCGCAGTCCAGGCCACCGCTCACTGCGATGAAGCCGAACGTGTTCCTGGTCGAGGACGAATCCGACATCGCGCTTCTCATCCGTCACCATCTGGAAGCGGCCGGGTTCGCCGTCGCCAGCTTTCCCAGCGCTGCGGGCGTGGTGCATGCGGCCGAGGTCGCGCGCCCCAGTCTCTTCCTGATCGACATTATGCTGCCCGGCGGCAACGGCCTGGATCTTTGCCGCCGCCTGCGTAAGACGCCCACACTCTCCAAAATCCCAATCATCTTTGTGACCGCCCGGGCGGGAGAGCCGGACCGGGTTGCCGGCCTCGATCTGGGCGCCGACGATTACATCACCAAGCCCTTCAGCCCGCGGGAAATGGTGGCCCGCATCAAAGCCGTCATGCGGCGCTACGACCGGCCCGCGTCGCCGACGCGGCTCGCCGCCGGTCCCATTGAACTGGACACCAACGCCATGAGCCTGACCGTCTCCGGTGTGCTGGTGCCGACCACTTTGACCGAGTTTCGGCTGCTGGAGCACCTGATGCGGCACACCGGCCAGGTCTTCACCCGCGACCAGCTTCTGGACGCCGTCTGGCAGGAATCGCGTTATGTGACCGACCGCTCGGTGGATGTTTACGTCCGCCGCCTGCGCGGCAAGATCGAGCAGGACCCGGAAAATCCCCGCTTCCTGCGCACCGTCCGCGGAGCCGGGTATCGCTTTGACGCGGTTCACTGATGGCACGCAAAGGCGTTGACATTGGTAACGTATGTGTTACCATTACATGGTCGAAGTCAGGGAATATCTGGACCAGAACGGCCGCAGCCCTCATGCCGAATGGTTCGATGACCTGAGTGCCCAGGCGGCCGCGAAAGTGGCCACAGCCGTGACCAGGATCAGCCAGGGTAACTTCTCCAACGTCAAAGGCGTCGGAAGCGGGGTCTTCGAGCACACCCTCGACTTCGGGCCTGGCTTTCGCATCTATTTCGGCAAAGATGGCGAGCAGCTTGTGATTCTGCTCGCCGGCGGGACGAAAAGGCGGCAGCAACGAGACATTCGAGAAGCGACTGCCCGATGGCGGAACTACAAGCAACGGAAAAAGAAGCCGGAGAAATGACCATGCCACTGACACGCGATTTCAAAGAAACCATCAAGGCCCGGGTGGAGCGCGATCCCGAGTTCCGCAAAGAGCTTCTCATCGAAGGCATCGAAAGCCTTCTTTCCGGCGACGTGGATACCGGCAAGGCCATCTTGCGCGACTACATCAACGCGACCGTAGGCTTCAAAGAGCTTTCAGAAATCGTCCACCGCTCGCCCAAGAGCCTGATGCGAATGCTCGGACCCTCGGGTAATCCGCACGCGCAGAATCTCTTCGACATCATTGCCTATCTTCAGCAGGAAGAAGGCGTACGTCTCAAGATCAGGTCCGCGCGCCCAGGACAAGCCGGACACCGCAGTTTACGCAGACGGGCCTGAACTTCAGCCTTCCAGCATCTTCTTGCGCGTGTGCCGGATGCTGCGGTGCTCAATCAGATAAACCAGCTCCTCGGCCAGATTGGTGGCATGATCTCCCGCCCGCTCGATGGATTGCACCATCATGAGCGTCTCCACCACGCCTTCCACCTGGTTGCCGGATTTTCCCAGCAGGTTGCGATGAAAAGCTTCCGTCCGCATGCGATCAAGGTTGGCATCGAGCTGGAGCACGGATTGCGCCAACTCCGCGTCGCGGCCGACGAATCCGCCGTGCGCCTGTTCGAGTATGGTGACCAGGGTCGCGACCATATCCTTCATGGTCTTCCGGTCGGCGGCCGACGGGCGGCTGGAAAGAAGGCTCAGACGCTGTCCCACCCACAGCAGCAGGTCGCTGATGCGTTCCAGGTTGCCGATGAAGGAGCTGCACACCAGCAGCTCGCGGGCCTTGTCTTCGCTGACCCGGGTGATGGCCCGCGGCAGCTTCTGGTGAACCGTCCGCTCCAGCTCGTCGAGCTCGCGCTCGCATTGCTGGAGCGCGAGCGTCGCCAGCCGCGAGGAACCGCCCAGGAGTTCCTGCAGGTTGGTGGCGGCGTCCTTGGCCACCAGGCAGGCATGCGCCGCCATTTCCACCAGCTCGTCGCCCGAGCCGTTACGTCGCTTCACACTTTGGCTGATGACAAACTCCTTCCCGCCGCTGGAGGACTGCCCGCTGTCTTAATCTTCCCGGACTTGACGGCCGCGACGAACTTCTCATGGTCGCTGGCCGTCTGATCGGCATAGCCCACGGCGAAGGCGGCGATGGCCGTATCGAACTTGGGGCTCGCTCCCAGGTACCCGGCCAGCGCGCACGGGTCGCCGGAGCGAGCGTGACCTTTGGCCAGCAC
>JBIOFT010000029.1:0-29307 GCA_044447375.1 Terriglobales bacterium
ACTCTTTGCCGTTGGTGACGTAGTCGCGAGTCTCGAAGGGCGAGACCGCGTCGCCGTTGAGGAAGTAAACGAAGTGGACCTGGTAGGGCGATTGCAGCACCACCAGCACCGTGTCCGGCCGCCAGTCGGGCGCGCCCTTGCTCTTTTGCATGTTGAGCTTCCAGGTGCCGGAAAAATCAACCTGCCGGTCCTTGGAGGCGGCCATGGCGCCCACCGCAGCCAGCGCCAACCACAATATCGCTACCGTATTCCTGACTGCACGATTCATAAGGTCAATACCACCTTCCCGAACATCTCGCTCTTTTCCAGCCGCTCATGGGCGGCGCGCGCTTCGCTCAAGGGGAAGCTCTTGTCCACCACCGGCTTCAGGCGTCCGCTGAAGGCGTGCTTCAGACCCTCGTGGAAATCGCCCATGGTGCCCATGTAGGACCCCAGCAACGAGTACTGGCGGGAGAACAGGAAGCGTATGTCCACGCCCACTTCGGGCCCGGTGGTGGCGCCACAGGTGACCAGCGTGCCGCCCGGCTTGAGCGACTTCGTGCACTCCTCCCACACCGCCTTGCCCACGTGCTCGAAGACGATGTCCACGCCTTCCTTGTTGGTGATCTTGCGGACTTCCTCCGAAATTTTCTGCTGGTAATGATTGATGGTGTAGTCGGCGCCCAGTTCGCGTCCTTTTTCCAGCTTGCGCTCGTCGCCAGCGGTGGTGATGACACGGCAGTTGAACAGCTTCGCGATCTGGATGGCCATCGAGCCCACGCCCGAGCCGGCGCCGATCACCAGCACCGTCTGCCCGGGCTGGATCTTGGCCCGCGACACCAGCATGTGCCAAGCCGTCACCAGCACTAGCGGCAGCGCCGCCGCCTGCTCGAAGCTCAGGCTGTCGGGGATGGGAACGACGCTCACCCGCGCCGTGGCCAGCAGCTCGCAGTTGCCGCCGTCCACGCGGTTGCCCAGCACCGAGTATTGCCTACAGAAGTTCTGCACGCCGGCCGCGCAGTACGCACAATGATTGCAGAAGACCATGGGCGCCAGCAGCACGCGCTGGCCGGGCTTGAGGTCGGTGATGTATTCGCCGAGTTCCGCCACTTCGCCGGCCACGTCGCTGCCATTGATGTGCGGCACCGGCACGTTGCCAATGCCCTTGCGCAGCCACAGGTCGAGGTGGTTCAGCGCGCACGCCTTCACCCGCACCAGCACCTGGTCGCGGCGCGGTTTGGCGTCGGGTACATCTTCGTATTGCAGCACTTCCGGACCGCCGTACTGATGGAAGCGAACCGCTTTCATGTCGCGCTCCCTCCGGGAACTGGATAGCTGACGGAAACGTACAACGTTATCATAAGCGCCGCTGGATAGGAGTGCCGGGATGCCCGGGTCCGCCGAAGCCGAGCTGCCGGCACGACTGAAGTCGTGCCCTGACACGTGATCTCTCACGAAGGGGGTTCTGCGTTGACCCTTACCGCAACCCTTCCCCGATGTACAGGTCTGAAAGTGTGCGGTGGTAGCCGTACACGCAGGCTTTGCCGTCGGGGGTCAGCAGAATAGGGCCGATGGTCTCCACGCCGGCGGGATCGGAGGGCATGAGCTGCCGGAAAGCTGCGCGCTGGCCGCTGCTGACGTCGAGCTTGTAGACCTGCGTCGGCAGTTCCCCGGGGCGGAAGGTGTAGAGAGAATGGCCATCCGCGCTGAAGGAGATCGGCTGATCGCCCGGTGGGAGCCCGCGTAACGGTTGCGCCTCGCCGCCGGCGATGGGATAGAGATAGCCGTGCTGGTCAGGACCGATACCGGCAACGTAGCGCCCATCCGGCGAGACCGCGAACGCCGTGCCGTGAACTCCTTCCGGACTGAACGGCCGGGGCTTGCTGCCGGCGACGTCCTGCACATAGAAACGCACGCCGTGGTTGGGCTCGTTGCCGGTGAACACGAACTGCTTGCCATCGGGCAGCCAGCGGGCCCAGCTATGGTTGATTTCGTCCTTGGTCAACTGGCGGGATTCGCCGGCGCCGGTGGGCAGCAGGATCAACTGCGCGGGCGTAGTCTGCGGCTGCGCGATCGCCCACTTCTCGTCGGGCGACAATGCCACCGCGCCTCCGGCGCCCAGCAGCACTGCCGGCGACCCGTCGGTCTTACGGATGTACACACCGCGTAGGTCAGCCCGGCGGACTTGGAGTATGCCAGCCCGCCGCCTCCTCCTTCTTCATCGAACAGCAGGCTCGTTCCGTCCGCCGAGATGTCGGTCGGATACGAATAATCCAGCCAGGAAAGGTCGCGCTCCCGTTTTTCTCCCGGCAACAGTCCGATCAACTCCCGCCGCCAACTGGCGCGATTGAGCAGGATGCGTCCATCCTTCCAGATGTCGAGTAACGAAAGGGTCCCCGGCATGCGCGCCACCATGCGCAGGTTCCCGGAAAGCGAAACCGCGTAGAGCGGCCGGTCGGTCCCCGTCTTGCTGGCGGTGAACCACACTTCTTTGCTTTGCGGCGACCACGCCAGCCCCTGCGAGCTGTAGAACTCGCCAGCCAACACCTTCTTATTGCCATTCAGGTCCACCATGGCGATGGAGCCGCTGTCGTCGCCCTGCACCGGATGGTCGAGGAACGCGACCATGTCGCCCGCGGGGGAGACGCGCGGGTGGCTGATCCAGCCGCCGGTTTCGTAGAGCACCTTGCCCACCGGGTACTCCAGCCGGTTCTTCCCGCCGGCATCGCGGACGATGGCCAGGTTGGTGCCGTCCGGCGACCAATCCGCCCACTGCACCTCCTCGACCACCGCCCGCGGCGCGCCACCGGCCAGCGGCATACGCGCCAGCGTGCCCACGTTCACCCAGGTTCCCAGGGGATGGCTGTCCAGCAGAACCGCCAACTCGCCCGTCGATGAGACGGAGAGCAGTTGCGCGTGGCTCAGCCCCATCGAGCGCGATTCCGGTCCTTCCGGCCGCGCGGTAAAAATCTCGGAGGGATTGCCCTGCCACGAAGCGCTGTAGAGGATGGTCTGCCCGTCCGGAGCGAAGCGCGCGGCCCGCACCGTGCCGCGGCGGAAGGTGAGCTGGTGATAAAGCGGCGGCGCAGGCGCTTCCTTCTGGAACACCAGCTTTCCGGCAAACAGGCCGATGGCCAGCGCCACCAGCGCGACCACGGCGGCGATAATGGGCGAAAATCCAGCGCGGGGCCGGACGGCGGCGGCGACCCTGCCGGAAGAATCGCGCGCAGCGGCTTGGATCGCGGCTGACGGCACGGCGCGGGCGACGGCGGCGCGCGAGGAATCGGTATCGCGCTTCAGCCGCTTCAGGTCGGCGCGTAACTCGGCCGCGGTCTGGCAGCGCAGGTCGCGCTCCTTCTCCAGGGCCTTGTTGATGATGCGTTCCAGCTCCGGCGGCAGGTCGGGCTTGAGCTGCAGCGGCGATTCCGGCGGCTTGCTCAGGATGGCGTTGAAGATGGCCGCCGAAGTGTTGCCATTGAAGGGCAGCACGCCGGTGGTCATCTCGTAAAGCACCACGCCGAAGGAGAACAGGTCGGTGCGCGCGTCCAGTTCCTCACCCAGCGCCTGCTCAGGCGACATATAGGCGACGGTCCCCAGCGTGCTGCCGGGGCTGGTGAGGTGGTTTTGGGTGAAGGCGGTGGGCATGGCGGAAGCGCCCGCGGCTTCCGCCACCGGCTGCAGGTGGCGGGTCAGCTTGGCCAGGCCGAAGTCGAGGATCTTCACCCCGCGGCTGGTGAGGAAGATGTTGGCCGGCTTGATGTCGCGGTGGACGATGCCGGCCGAGTGCGCGGCGTCGAGCGCGTCGGCGATCTCGATGGCCTGCTCCAGCACCTGCTCCAGGCGCATGGGTTTGCCCTGGATGCGGTGCTTCAGCGTCTGGCCTTCCAGGCACTCCATCACCAAGTAGTGCTCGCCCTCGAACTCGCCCACGTCGTAGATAGTGCAGATGTGAGGATGGTTCAGGGCGGAGGCGGCGCGGGCTTCGCGTTGAAAGCGGTCGATGGATTGCTGATCGCGGGCGAACTCGGGCGGAAGGAACTTCAGGGCCACGAAGCGGCGCAGGCGCGTGTCCTCGGCCTTATAGACCACGCCCATCCCGCCGCCGCCCAGCTTGTCGATGATGCGATAGTGCGCGATCGTCCGGCCGATCAAATGGCGCCCTCAGCCCCCTGTGATAAGAAGTCGGATGTTAGTGCGCGGCGGGGGACAAGTCAATCGGGCAAAGGGGCGGGTACTGGGCTAATTTCGTGTTGCTGGGTCTTGGGGGTCGTCCCGGCCCAGGGTGGGACGCGCTGACTAAACCCTGCCCAGCGATGCTATTTCGTGCGGGCTTTGTAGTCTTCGCACTCTTCGTCGTAACAATTGTGTGTTTTACAGGGCGGGTTCAAGAAGTTTACGTCGCCAGTGAGGTCGGTATGGTCGCTGGCCTTCGGCCAGACCACATTTGTAAGCTCCACACAGAATTCAGACAAACGGTCTGGAGTATCAGAAAAGATGTCGCGGTAGCTGGTCCAACCCCAAAAGAAAATATGTTTTCGTCCAGCTTCGAGGTCCTCCAAGTCCTGCACGGAAACCGAGACCGGCTTCATTTGAATCGCGCCTTTTGGCCCCAGTGCAAACGAAATCCTCTCGGATTGTGGCAGCCGGTCGAAGTCAAGACCAGGTTGCAGACTTTCTTGCCCTATGTATACGTTCGACTGCATGACGGCCTTTTTCGTCGGGGTGGTACCACTGTTCGCCCAAATAAAGCTCCAACTGGTGCCTTTCAAAATTGTTCCATTGGGGACTTTCATAGGGGGCAGTTGTCCGTAGTTAAGGAAAGCCCGTTGAGTCGCTACGGAGGCTCGATTGGCATCCCTGCTTACTTGCCAGAGCAGGGCGCTGAATACACACAGCACACAGGTGAAGATGGCAGTCCAGGCCGCAGCTTTGCCAGCAACAAATTTGTCGTACAGTTCGGCCAACATGTTCTTTCCTGCCTCGTCTTTCTGGGTGCCGCCACTTGCTTCTTCCTGTTTGTCCGGCCGATCAAATGGCGCCCTCAGCCCCCTAGTTGCTCTTTGGCCTGTCCAAGATGCCTAGAATCTTGTATGTTTCCGACTGCATTTTCTTGCCATCTAGGCTGACGGGCCAAATCAACTTTGCATTGTCACCATTGAAGTTAGCCTGAATGCTGTCCACCAGAGGCGTGCGGCAACTCCTCCGATTCCCTACACGGCCAGCCATGTGTTCCGCAAATTTGCTTTCGCAGTTGACAATTACTAGTCGGCCGTCGGGAAGCTGTAGTGTGAACGTGGCACCATGAACCTTGAAGGTTTTTCCCACTGCAACATTGTTGTAGACGGCAGCATAGTCATATTCATCTTCTTTGTCCTGCCGGTCAATTATCTTCACGTCCAGTTTCTGTGCTGGGGCAGGAGCAGCGCACACCAGAATCAGCCCAGCAACGGCAGTCGTCGTCCACTTCACGACAGCCTCCTTGGGATAAGAAGTCGGATGTTAGTGCGCGGCGGCGGACAAGTCAATCGGGGAGGGAGACTGTAGTATGTGTTGCAGATCTGTACACACCTCCGCCTGCCGACCTCGCTGAAACAGGCATATCCCCACTCTAAGCTTGGGTGGCCCACACGAACGTCTTCGGCTGCTCGGGTGGAATTCTCAATGATCGCCTTTTCCAGACAAGCTGCGCTTGAATGGGGGCAGCCGCGGGGGTAGAGACGTGGCAAGGCCACGTCTCTACCGTTATGTTCCTCAGAATTCCGTCACGTCGAAGACCAAAGGCTTGGCGTAGTCGTTGGGATCTACCAGCCACTGGACCTGGGGCCACAAGTCCTGAGGCACGCCCCGCGCAACCAGGGCGTCGAAGAAGCCGACCTCCCACTCCAGTGACGAACCCTCCGCGGCTACGGCAGTCGTGTGACAGGGTATGAACACGGTGGGCTGGACTTGCTGAATATAGGTGACAATGTCCCGCTCGCCGTTTTGGTTATAGCCCAGGCTCACCACCGAGCCGATTTGCACGTCTACCGGAGCCAGGGAGGCCATGATCGAAGCAAGATTGTCTCCAACTGTTTTCCCGTTGACCGTCACTCCCGGGAAGCAGCCATGGACATCCTGTCCCGGCTCATAGGGCTGGCCCGTTGCTGAGTTGTTATTTGGAAGAGCGCAGCTATCCAGGATGTCGCCGGTGCTGTTATGCCAGACGAATCGGAAGCGATGGTCATCTGAGTCGCCATGGTGATCGCCCCTGACCGTAAAGACGTAGAACAGCGATATCGGACCGCCGGCCCCCTGACGGGAAGTGGCAATGTTGAGAGTGTTGGGTTCCAGAAGCGTACCGTGAGGGAAGAGCAGCGGGTCGCGCGGATCCTGCAGATTGCAGGGAAACGTGTTGCCCTTCGATGCAGTGGGCTGGCAGACGCCGCCGGAAGTTGCCGCAATCGGCACCGCATCGGGATCGGTCACGCCGGTGTTGGTGGAGTGCAGGTGCTTGAAAACTTTGATCGAGACATCCGGCTCGAACTGCCTGACGTGCACGATTTCCGCGCCGGGGATCGAGCCGCGACCGGTAAGCGTGTTGCAGGTCACGGTCGAGACTGTCGTGTAGCCATGACTGAAGTTGTTGGCGGCGTCGATCGCCATATTGTCGCAGGTCTCAGGCGTGGCGTAGATGGTGGCCCCGGTCTTGGCCGCGATGTAAGCCGCGTTGTCGGCATGGTCGAAATGGCCATGGCCGATGAAGAGCGCCTCAGGCTGCAAATCGACCAGGTCCTGGATGACAAAAGGCGTACGGCCGGGCGTGACCTCGAGCCGGGTGACATAGGTATCGAGCAGCGCAACGTGTCCCTTCACCGCAGCCGCGAATGATGCATTGGTGATCCAGGAGAAGATCACCTTGTCGGGATCTACTCTGCCACTGTGCCGATCGACGTTTTGTGACCCGAAGAACTTCTGCCGGGCCGCGATCGTGGCTGGGCTTGCGTGGTGGTGATGGTGGTCACCATCGGCGATGGCGGCGATGGGAAAACACAAAGTCGCCAGTAAGAAAGCGTACAGCACCGCTCTCCGGTTCATAAACTAGTCTCCTCGAAAGAAAAATCACCGCCAGCGACAGAGGCGGGCAGCGGTCGTGCACGAGCAGGGGCCCTGGGATTTTTTGAAGCCCGAAAAAGTCGAACGCGGGAAGGAAAGCGGGTGCGAAGTCTAAGCGTGGGCCCCGCGCTTGTCAATGAAATTCCGACCGGAGAGCGTTGAGCACCGCGCGGGGCGGCCAATACCGAGGAACCATCTTTACACTAACTGACCACTGGCTTCTGTCTGGCATTTGCCGCCCTCGGCTACAATAGCCCCGTGGACATCTACGAGGAGATCGTCAAGCTGCGCCGCGACGGACGCCGCGGGGCGCTGGCCACCATCGTCAACGTGCGCGGCTCCATCCCCTCGTTCGAGACCGCCAAGATGCTGGTGCGCGACGACGGCTCCATCTCCGGCACCATCGGCGGCGGCTGCGTCGAGGCCGAAGTGTGGCAGGCCGCCCGCGAGGTGATGGAATCGGAGAAGCCCCGCACCCTGACCTTCAATCTGAATAACAATCCAAAGTACGATTCCGGGCTGGTTTGCGGCGGGACCCTTGAAGTATTCGTTGAGCCCGTGCTGCCGGTCTCGAACCTCTACCTGTTCGGCGCCGGGCACGTGGCGCAGAGCCTATATAAGGTGGCGCGGCTGGCCGGGTTCGACGTCACCGTCATCGACGACCGCGAGAGTTACGCCAACCGCGAGCGCTTCCCCGAGGCCCGCGACATCTACGCCGAGGACTTCGACAAGGCCATGGCGCAACTGGCGCCGCCGGAGTCGTCGTACATCGTGATCGTCACCCGCGGCCATCGCGACGACATGCGGGTGCTGCGCTGGGCCGTCGAGCAGCCGGCGCGCTACCTGGGCATGATCGGCTCCCGGCGCAAGGTGATTGCCATCTACCAGGAGTTGGAGAAGGAAGGCATCGCGCGCGAGAAGTTCGAGCGCGTGCATGCGCCCGTCGGGCTCGAGATCGGCGCCATCACCCCGGAGGAGATCGCCGTGGCCATCACCGCGGAGATGATCGCGGTTCGCCGCCATGCCGATGTTGGTGTGCGGTCGATGCGCTACGCGGGAAAGACAGAGGCGGAGAATTCGTAATTTAAAATTTGTAATTTGTAATTTGTAAAGTTCGTGGGCTGACGACAGTCCTTGTCTCACGATACTCTCCACCACTTTACAAATTGCCAATTACAAATTACCAATTGACTATGGCCCGCTCTCCCAGCTTCTGCGGCGTAATCCTGGCGGCCGGAGAATCGTCCCGCATGGGACGCGACAAGGGGCTGCTCCCGTGGCCTCCCGGCCCGGCCGGACGCTCGACCTTTCTCTCCGCCACTATCGAACTCTTGCAGGCGCCGAGCGACCTGGTGATCGTGGTGGCGGGCAAGAATGCCGAATCGCTGCGGCCCATCGTGGACGCCGCCGCCGGCTATCTGGTCGAAAATCCCCATCCTGAGCGCGGACAGTTCAGCTCGCTTCAGGTTGGATTGCAGGAGGTGCTCAACCACGGACGCGATGCCGCCATGGTCGCGCTGGTGGACCGTCCTCCGGCGCAACCAGCCACCCTCGCCCAACTGTGCGAGGCTTTCAGACACGCTTATGAGAGCGGCAAGTGGGCCGTGGTCCCCGAGCACGGCGGTCGCCACGGGCATCCCATCCTCATCGGCCGCGAGATGATCGAGGCCTTCCTGCGCGCGCCCGCCACCTCCAGCGCGCGCGAGGTCGAGCACTCGCTCGAACAGCGCATCCTCTATGTGCCGGTGGATGACCCCAACGTGGTCGCCAACGTGGACACGCCGGAAGACTACGAACGTCTCGCGCAGGCGCGGGTGCAGGCGCCTTGAGTTCGAGCTCCTACAACTGGACTATTTGTGACGGGAAGACGGGAGGGCACGGCTTCAGCCGTGCCGCAAATCCCGCCGCTCTAATCCCGGGCTTTAGCCCCTGGAGTACGTCATGCGAGTCCCCTCAGCGGCTAAAGCCGGAGAGATTGAGAGCCGCATTCGGCACGACTGAAGTCGTGCCCTCCCGAAACCCAAGCCTAGATCTCGATGAATGATCCGTGCAACAAGGCGGCTGCCTCGGCCTTCGTGCAGTCGGTGCTCGATCTGGAGCCGCGCCTCGCCGTCTTCGACTGCGACGGCACGTTGTGGGCGGGCGACGCCGGCGAAGCCTTTTTCTATTGGGCGATGGAGCACGGGCTGATGGCGCGCGACGTTGCTGCCTGGGCGGTCTATCGCTATCGCGACTACAAGGCCGGCAAGGTGGACGAGGAAACCATGTGCGGCGAGATGGTTACCATGCACGCCGGGTTCTCGGTCTCGGAGTTGGAGCGCGGCGCCGAACAGTTCTTTGAGGAGAAGATCGCCGGGCACATCTTCCCGCCCATGCAGGAGCTGGTCCTGGAGCTGGGCAAACGCGGCTGCGAGGTGTGGGCCGTCTCCTCGACCAACGAGTGGGTGGTGCGCGCCAGCGCGCGCCGCTTCGGCATTTCCCCGGACCGCGTGCTCGCCGCCTGCGCCGCCATCGACGACGGCCGCTGTTCGTCCCGCCTGCTCATGGTGCCCACCGACGAAGGCAAAGCGGTCGCTCTGCGCGAGCGCTTCCCCGATGGCGCCATCGACGCCGCCTTCGGCAACACCGTTCACGATGTGGCCATGCTGTCGCTGGCCCGCCACGCCTTCGCCATTTCTCCCGATGCGGGACTTGAGTCCCTCGCCCGCGAGCGCGGCTGGTCGGTTTACGAGCCGGAACGAGATGCCGGTCGCTAGAGCAAAGTGGCCATTTTCGCTGTCATGCTGAGCGAGTGCGGGCCGGTTTTGCCCGCACGAGTCGAAGCACCCCTACTTCGACGATATCGTTCAAATAGGGGTCCCCTTCGACTTCGCTCAGGGCAGGCTTTCGACTCGCGCGCCAGAACCGGGCGCGCTCGCTCAGGATGACAGCGCTTGAAGTCATTCCGCCAACACCACCGGCAAACTCTATCGTGCTTCCTTCACCGCCACGCCCACGCCGTCGCGCAACGGAATGATGACCGGGAACAATTCGCGCGAGCTGTAGAGCATGCGGTTGAACTCCTGGATGGCGCGCGTCGAAGCCAGCTCCGGCTGCTTCTCGGTCACGCGCCCGTGCCAGAGCACGTTGTCGGAGACGAACAGCCCGCCAGGTTTCAGCCGCGGTACAGCCAGGCGGAAGACGCGCGGATAGTCTTCCTTGTCCACGTCGTTGAAGATGATGTCGAGCGACTCCGGCTTTTGCTCCGAGAGGATCTCCAGCGCCTCGCCGGTGCGGATTTGGACGTGCTCCGCCACCCCGGCACGCTGGAAGTTGCTACGCGCCTGCTCGGCGTTCTTGGGGTCGCCGTCGGTGTAGACGACGCGTCCTTCCCGGCCCAGGCCCCGCGCCCACCAGATGGTCGAATACCCGATGGCCGAGCCCATCTCAAAGACGGTACGGGCGCCCGAGATGCGCGCCAGCAACTGGAAGAGCCTTCCCACCGCCGGCCCCACGATGGGGATCTTACGGCGCGCGGCCTCGGCTTCCATCTCGACGAGCACCTCGTCGCGCGGCGGAAGAAGATCGTAGATGTACTGCTCGACGGGCTCCTGAGTGATGGCGGACATCATCCAGTGAGCGCGCGAAGGAGGCTTGGGTGCGGGTTTGGTCATGGTCGTCAGTCGTTGGTCGTTAGTCGTTGGTCGTTGGATAACCGTCGACACTCGGCTAAAGCGAATCCATAGATAATCCACTGCAGGAATTTGTGAAGGGGCACGGCTTCCAGCCGTGCCGCCAACGTCCGCAAATAAACTGGCCTTTAGGCCCTGAGGGAGAGTTCCCCTCAGCGGCTAAAGCCACGTCTTCAGCAATCTTTTATGGCACGCCTGAAAGGCGTGCCCCTTCACACTCAAATACACCAAATTCTGCTCCAACCCAAATGCTAAGAAACTGTCTGTCCCGGTTTAATCTCCAGGATCTCGGCATCTTTTACCAGCTTCTTCAACTCGCCGGGGGTGCCGGTAAGTAGCGGAAAAGTTCCGAAGTGCATGGGGATGACCGTCTTCGGCTTCAGCAGCCGGCAAGCGTAGGCGGCCTCGCGCGGCGACATGGTGAAGTGGTCGCCGATGGGCAGCATGACGATCTCCGGCGCATAGAGTTCGCGGATGATCTGCATGTCGCCGAAGACGCAGGTGTCGCCCGCGTGGTAGATCTTCACCCCGTTCTCGAATTCCATGACGTAGCCGCAGGCCTCGCCGCCATAGACGATCTGGTCGCCATCCTGGATGCCGCAGGAATGCTCGGCGTGCTCCATGGTGACGCGCAGGTCGCCCACCTTCTGCGTGCCTCCTTTATTCATGGGCGAGATTTGCTTGACGCCCTTCTTTTCCATCCACGCACAGAGCTCGTAGATACCAACCAGGGTCGGATTGTGCTGCTTGGCGATGGCGACCGCGTCGCCGATGTGGTCGAAGTGGCCGTGCGTGCACAGCATCACGTCCACCTTCTTGATTTTCTTTTCCGCTTCGGGACACATTGGGTTGCCCATCACCCAGGGATCGACCAGCACGGTCCTGCCCGCGGGGGTTTCGATGCGGTAGGTGGAGTGTCCCAGCCAGGTCAGCTTGATGCCTTTCAGATTCATGAGTTCACCTTCTAATGAAACAGGAAATTCTAGTCGCGGCTGGGAACGCGCGCAATTCGGGGTCAGGAATCGGGAATCGGCGGTCCGCGCCCGGCTGCTATCATGAAGGCAGTCATGAGTTCGAGCTCCAAATCCGCGGTTCCAGCGCCGAGCGCACGTGAGAACGACGCCACCCTCCCGCTCGATCCCTTCCTGTTGCTGGAGGTGGCGGACGTGGTCAACGCCACGCTCGACCTCGACGAACTGCTGCAACGCGTGGCCCGGCTGCTGCAGAAGGTCATCCATTTCGACATCTTCGCCGTCCTGCTGCTGGAGCCGAAAAGCGACGAGATGCGCATCCGCTTTTCCCTCGGGCACCCGCCGGAGATGGCGCAGAGCTTCCGCACACGGGTGGGCTTCGGCATCACCGGCCTGGCGGCCGAGCGCGGCGAAGCCGTGCTGGTGAACGACGTGACCACGGAGCCGCGCTACATCGGCAGCGTGCCCGAGGTGCGCTCCGAGCTGGCGGTGCCGCTGATCGTGAAGAAGCGCGTCATCGGCGTGCTCGATATCCAGGCCCCCGAACTTGGCTACTTCTCGGAACAGCACGCGCGCCTGCTGACGCTGATTGCCTCGCGCATCGCCATCGCCATCGAGAATGCGCGCCTCTACACCCGCGCCTCCAGCCAGGCCAAGCTGCTGACCGTGCTCAACGAGATCAGCCGCGAGCTCACCTCCATCCTCGATCTGGACGCGCTGTTCAAGCGCATCGGCGAGCTGCTCAACCGGGTGATCGACTACCACATGTTCAGCATCCTGCTGCTGGACGCGAGCGGCCAGCGCCTGGGCCACCGCTTCTCGCTGCGCTTCAACGAGAAGGTGCAGATCAAGCACGAGATCGAGCTGGGCAAGGGGCTGGTGGGATACGCCGCCCAGCAGGCGCAGCCGGTGCTGGCGACCGACGTCACCAAGGACCCGCGCTACATCAAGCTCAACCCGGAGACGCGCTCGGAGCTGGTGGTGCCGCTCATCTACAAAGAAAAGGTGATCGGCGTGCTCGACCTGGAACACACCCGCCGCGGATATTTTCGCGAATCCCACATGCGCACTCTCACAACCATGGCGGCGCAGATCGCCATTGCCATCGAGAACGCCCGCCTCTACGCGCGCCTGGAGCGGGAGGAACGCCGCATGGAGCGCGAGCTGGAGATGGCGCGCCAGGTGCAGCGCAGCCTGCTGCCGCCGACGCGTCCCGTGCTGGAGCACGCCGAGATCGCGGCCAAATTCGTCCCCGCGCACACCATCGGCGGCGACCTCTACGACTTCCTGGAGTACTCGCTGGGACGGCAGGGGATCGCGCTGGGCGACGTCAGCGGCAAGGGCGCGCCGGCCGCGTTATATGCGGCGCTGGCCAGCGGCATCATGCGCTCCACCGCGGGGGCGGAACCGTCGCCGGCGGAGATGCTCTCCGCCATCAATGCCTCGCTCAACGAGCGCCGCCTGGAATCCCACTTCCTCACCCTGCTCTACGCGGTCTGGGACGACGACCACCGCCTCATGCACATCGCCAACTCCGGCGTGCCTACGCCCATCCACTGCCACGAGGGCAAGGTCCAGCGCCTGGACACCACCGGCCTGCCGCTCGGCCTGTTCGAGGACGCCGAGTATGACGAGATCACGGTCCAGGCCGCGCCCGGCGACGTGTTCGTCTTTTACAGCGACGGCATCAGCGACGCTCGCAACCGCACCCTCCACTCCTTCGGCGATGAGCGCGTCGACCAGGTGGTGGCCGCGCACTGCCGCGACTCGGCCGAGGAGATCGTCAAAGCGATTTTTGACGCCGTGGAGAAACATTCGGAAGGCGTGGCGCACTTCGATGACGAGACCGTGGTGGCGGTGAAGGTGAGGGGGTAGGCAGGGCGCTGCGAACACGAGTGGGTGCCTCGCAAGAGCACGAAGGGCGAGCCGCGGGCGTGCCCGATAGTGCAAGTCCCCGTACCGGAACAAGCAGCGCAGGGACGGCACCAGCAAGGTAAAATAGGAATTGACAAAGGCTCCGCTGCCGACCATTCTTGGTCGCTTTCTTTGAAAAGGTTTGGGGTGGGTGGTCGGTCTCGAACCGACAACTACCGGATTAACAGTCCGGAGTTCTGCCAATTGAACTACACCCACCGCAAAGGGTCGGGTGAGGAGATCGCCTCGAAAACGTTTACTCCTCACTCGGCCTGCAACACATCAATCCCCCAATTCTTCCGGCGCTGTTTTCCTCCCTTAGCTTCCGGCCCTTCGCTCGGCGGTGTTGAGCGCGATGCCTTGCTGTGGATTCACGCCCGGCGTGGTCGGACGCTCCAATACTCGAAGTCGCATGCGAATCTGCTGCTCCGCCGGAGCTATCCACTCGTAAACGCCACCCTTTTTCTCGACGTGTGGGTGGCGCAGGAGCGCGGCGTGAATTTCTCGCAACGGCGCGTTGGTTCTGAAACGAAACATCCCGGCATTCAACTCGTGCATCAGTTGATCAGGGGTGAGCTTCTTGTGCACCTGAAGCACCGAGGCGCACGCATCTGCAAGCCGCACCCCAACAAAGCGCACGCTCTCCAACAACGCGTCCCAAGCTTTGGGAGTGGCCCCCTCGGTGTTCTTGATGGTATTTGCGAAGTGATCTCGCGTGAGGCACATGGTTTTTTCGGCAAGCTCTATTCGTGCTTCCAGAGAAAGCAGTTCTCCCGTGATGTGGTTGTACTTGCTGACCTGTTCGATAAACTCCTGGGCCAGTCCTTGCAGGTATGCCGTAGATTCGTGAGTAGCCGTGGCCTTCGCCTTCTTCGGCTTCGGCGTCTTTTTGGTTTTCGGCATTGGGCCCCCTCCTGTCTGGGCACTCGTTTTACTCTACCACAGCGCGCACAGACTGTGGACACATTCTTCAAGAAATATACCGATGCAGAAGTGGGGTTTGTATGTCTAGAGAGTTGTTGAAGTCGATGTGGGGACAGTTTAAGGCCGCCCATGACAACTACATCAAACTGACCGAGGAGTGGAAGCGGATGAACGCCGAGCGGGACAAAACTGCCGAACGTATTGCTCTCATAAAAAAGCTACTCGAACTGGATGATCCGGGCAGCGTAGCGGGTTAGTGGGGTTTTTGGGCAGGAGGCAGACTTCTTGGGCAGATCGGCATTGCTTAGGCAAAGCCGGTAGGCAGGTCTTTCGGAGGGCCCCGCCGTCTTGGAAAAGCGCCGGCAAGTAGAGTATAAAAAGGGATTGCGGCTGGCGGGGTGAGCGATTCCTGGGGCCCGCACTTGGTCCCGCAGCCTGCGGAGAGGGCCAACATGTCCACCAGCACGGCGGCGCCCAGAGGGCTCGAAGGCGTAATCGCCTGTAATTCCAGCATCTGCTTCATCGACGGCGACCAGGGCGTCCTGGCCTATCGCGGCATCGACATTCACGAACTGGCCGACTGCTCCAGCTTCGAGGAAGTGTGCTACCTGCTGTGGTACGGCAAACTGCCCACGCGGCCGGAGTTGCAGGAATTGCGCACGCTGTTGTGGCGCGAACGCAAGCTGGATGCGGGCATCATCAGCTATCTGCGGCAGGCGCCCAAACACGCGCTGCCCATGGACGTGCTGCGCACCACCGTCTCCGCCCTGGCCTATTTCGATCCGGAAGAGCGGATCAACACCCGCGACGCCAACATGCGCAAGGTCATCCGCGTGACCTCGCAACTGGCGATGATCGTGGCCTACTATGACCGCATCCGCAAGGGCCTGCAGTTGGTCGAGCCCGACCGCTATCTCTCCCACTCGGCGAATTTCCTGCTCATGCTCAAAGGCGAGCCGCCTTCCAAGACCGCCGAGCGCGCTCTGGATATCGCGCTTATTCTGCATGCCGACCACGAACTGAATGCTTCCACCTTTGCCGCCCGCGTCACCGCGGCCACGCTCTCGGACATGCACTCGGCCATCACCTCCGGCATCGGAGCGCTCAAAGGGCCGCTGCACGGCGGAGCCAACGAAGAGGTGTTCAAGATCCTGGAAGCCATCGACCGCTCGGGCGCCGATCCGGTGGAGTACGTGAAGGGCATGCTCGCAGCGCGGCAAAAGATCTCCGGCTTCGGCCACCGCGTGTACCACACCGAGGACCCGCGCGCCACCCACCTGCGGCAAATGTCGCGCGAGCTGGGCGAATCTGCGGGCGAGCCCAAGTGGTTCCAGTTCTCCCACAAGATCGAGGAGTTCATCAAGGCGGACAAGAAGCTCAACGCCAACGTGGACTTCTACTCCGCCTCCACCTACCACACGCTGGGCATCGACATCGACCTGTTCACGCCGGTGTTTGCGGTGTCGCGCATCAGCGGCTGGACGGCGCACGTGCTTGAGCAATTGGACGACAACCGGCTCATCCGCCCGCGTGCCGAGTACGTCGGGCCCAAGTACCCGGCGCCGTACGTGCCCATCGACCGGCGGCAGTAGGAGTCCCTGGCCGCCGGTTCAGCATCTAATATCCAGTTGACTTCCCGCGACTTCGCTCCTAACGTGGAAGTAGTTCTTTGACCAGCCGCAAGGGCGCAGATGCGCCATGCTCCATTCCAGCCGGATTTAGACCGTGGGGGCGCCACGGATTCGACGGAGATGCTTGCGGTCAAGAGGCATGCCGGGGTGCACACACCCGTAATCGCGTGCAAAACGATAATTGCCAATACACAAATGGCATACGCTGCTTAATTAGTTAAGTAGCCGTCCTCCGCGGCCACGTCCGCGGGTTGCGGAAGGACGTCACTTAGCGGACTGGCCTGCGGCGCTCGGCCCGTGCGCCGCGGGTGAGATCATCGGGCTAGTGGCCCGCGTTTCTTGTCGGTTCTGAGCGTGGGCTGCGAAAGTTTCCGGTGAAGGCCGGAAGCGTGAACTCGACTAAGCATGTAGGCTCTTGGCCAGTAACATTTTCGGACGCGGGTTCAACTCCCGCCGCCTCCACCATACCTTCCTTTATTTTAGGTTCTATAGAGACGCAGCATTCTGCGCCTCTGCTCACACTTGCTTCTTGGGTCATGATACTATGACCATGGACATGTGGATGTTACCCATGAAACAGATGCCGGCAGGGGAATTTAAGGCGCGCTGTCTGGCCGTCATGGACAGCGTGCAGGCCACCGGAGTCCCCGTGGTGATTACCAAGAGGGGAACTCCGGTCGTCAAGCTGGTGCCCGCGGACGAACAGCTCAGCGACCTGTTCGGGTTCATGGCGGGAGAGTTCAGGATCGTCGGTGATATTCAGTCACCCGTGGTCCCGCTGGAACAGTGGCGCGCTCTCAAGGAGACCAGCAAGAAGTGATCCTGCTGGATACCCACGCCCTGATCTGGCTGGCCAGCGAACCGGCGCGGCTATCGCGAGCGGCGCGAGCCGCCATCCGTAGATCCAGCCAGGCGGGAGGCTTGGCGGTGTCCGCCATTACTCTCTGGGAGTTAGCTTGGCTGGCTACGCATGGGCGCCTGGATGTCCTGGGAACGGTGGACGCATTCGTGAGAAGGATATCTTCGCGAACCGCGATTCGGCCGATCACGGTGGAGATCGCCGTTCTGGCCAGCCAGTTGCCGGAGGACTATTCGGGCGATCCCTGCGATCGCCTGATCGGAGCCACCGCGCTGGCCGAGGGCATCGCCTTGGTTACCAAGGACCGCAATATCCGAAGTTGCAAACAGATCAGGACCATCTGGTAAGACATCACCGGGTCGATAGCCGATCCTCGGTCATCACTTTCTGTATACCAGGATATTTGCCGGAATCTACTTTGCGCGCCCGTTGCGGACCAGCTTCAAGAACTCCGCGTGCACGCGCGTGTCGTCCGACAACTCGGGATGGAACGTCGCCGCCATGATCTTGCCCTGGCGCACCAGCACGGGATCGTCCTTCTCGCGCGCCAGGACTTCCACGTTCGTCCCGACGCGCTCGATCTTCGGCGCGCGGATAAACACCATCTCCAGCGGCCCGCCGGGCAACTGCGTTTCGCCTTCGCCGATGAAGCTCTCCAGTTGGCGCCCGTAGGCGTTGCGGCGGACGGAGATGTCGAGAGCGCCCAGGCTCGGCTGCGGCGGGTCTGCGACTTCGCTGGCCAGCAGGATCGCCCCGGCGCAGGTGCCGAACGCGGGTTTAGCGCGCACGAACTCGCGCAGCTTGTCGAGGAAGCCGCCTTTTTCAAGGAATTTCAGGAACGTCGTGGACTCGCCCCCGGGAATGACGAGCGCATCGACCGCGTCAAGCTGCTCCGGTTTCTTGACCAGCACGACTTCGGCGCCGAGCTGCTCCAATCGCCGCCGGTGCGCGTCGAAATCGCCCTGGATGGCTAGTACCCCGACTTTCATGGCAGCTCCAAAAAGCAATTAGCACTTAGCCGTTAGCACTTAGCCCCGCAGCGCCCATCCGGATGACCTCGCTGCGGCCAAGTGCTAATTGCCAAATGCTAAGTGCTGCTTCACCACCCGCGCTTCTGCAGCAGTTCTGATTCGGCCAAGGTGCTGATGGCCACGCCCTTCATCGTCCCGGTCAATTCTTCGCTGGCTTCGAGCAGGATCTTGGGATCGTCGAAGTGCGTGGTCGCCTTGACGATGGCGCGGGCGCGGCGCTCGGCCTCGTCGCGCTCCTGCGGGTTCGAGAGGTCGAGCGGCGTGGCTTTATCCTTCATGAAAATTCCCGAGCCCACGAACACGGCCTCCGCGCCCAGTTGCATCACCAGAGCGGCGTCGGCCGGCGTGGCGATGCCGCCAGCGGAGAAGTTGGGTACCGGCAGCTTGCCTTCACGCGCCACCAGGCGCACCAGCTCGAAGGGCGCGCCCCATTCCTTGGCCTTCGCCATCAGCTCGTCCTCGCGCAGGATGGTGAGCAGCTTCATCTCGTGGACGATCTGGCGGATGTGCTTGACCGCGTGCACCACGTCGCCGGTACCGGCTTCGCCCTTGGTGCGGATCAAGGCCGCGCCTTCGGCGATCCGCCGCAGCGCCTCGCCCAGGTTGCGCGCGCCGCACACGAACGGCACCTTGAAGGCGTGCTTGTCCACGTGGTGCTCTTCGTCGGCGGGGGTGAGCACCTCGGATTCGTCGATGTAGTCCACGCCCAGCGCTTCCAGCACCTGCGCCTCGGCGAAGTGGCCAATGCGGACCTTGGCCATGACGGGGACGGAAACGGTGGCCATGATCTCGCGGATCGTGCGCGGCGACGCCATGCGCGCCACCCCGCCCTCGGCGCGGATCTGCGCCGGCACGCGCTCCAGCGCCATCACCGACGTGGCTCCCGCCTTCTCCGCCACCGCTGCCTGCGCGGCGTTAGTCACGTCCATGATCACGCCGCCCTTGAGCATCTCGGCCAAGCCTGTCTTCAGACGCAGCCCGCCGCTACCGTTGGTTTCCGACATACGCTTCCTCTTCGTGGGGGGACAGCTCTATTCTACAGCTTGCACCGCTCCAGCGACACCCACCACGGAGACACGAGACACGGAGGTTTATGGAAATCAATTTCTCCGGGCACTCTGTGTCTCCGTGGTTATCTTTTCCGGTCAGATCTCGTCGGTGCTGCGCGCGCGCCGTCGGCCGTTGGGCGCGACCGCGGACTGCTTCAGCAGGGCCGCCTGCTGCGCCTTGGTCAGGTACTTGCCGAACATGCGGTGCGGGTCGATGGCGATGAACGTTCCCTGGCTGCGCGCCAGCACCTCACCCGCCTGATTGCGGACTTCGGCCACGTTGATGTGCCGGCGCCCGCGCACGCTCTTCTCCCAGCCCACGGCGACCAGCGGCTTGCCCAGCGGCACCGGCTTCAGGTACTCGACCGTCATCTTCGAGGTCACGGCGATGACGTGGCGGAGCTTGTTCACCTTGCCCATGGCCTCGTCGAGGATGGTGGCGATGATGCCGCCATGCGCGTGCTTGGGCGGTCCCCAGAAGCGGTTGGACAAGCGGAAGCGGCAGACGAAGCGCTTGCCGTCGTCGTCCAAAAAGAACTTCAGGTGCATGCCGTGCGGGTTGTCCTTGCCGCAGGCGAAGCAGAAGTTGCGATGGGCGCGAAAGTGCTTGGTGTCGTGTCCGTGGGCGTGTTTGGGCATGGTCTTGCTTTATGTGACTACACCATTCACCTTTGCGATGCAATTCTGTACAAAGGTCGGTTTTCCCGAAACAAACAGAGACGCAGCGTGCGCCGGCAACGAGGCGGCTTGGGCGGTGATGTCACATGCTGCGAGGGCCGTAGGCCCGAGATACGTTAGCCCAGCACGGCAGTGCTGGGTAGCGTGTGGTTAGGAGCGTGAGTGCCGTAGGCACGACATAGGCCAGGCCGTATTGGCGCAGCCGTGAGGTATTTCGTCCCTCCCCAAGCTGGGATCGGTACCCAACACTTCCGTGGTGGGCTAATATACTTCGGCCCTACGGTGTCTGTGTCGCAACTCTTTCGCCCGCTTCGCGGGCTGTGTTTTTGTTCTACTCTGACCCACGGCTTACGCCGTGGGCTACGTTCTGCCGCGCGCTTCGCGCGCTAAAGAGAGGGCTTGTGCCCACCTCCAGAGCGCGGGGCGAGCTGCGACACAGACTCCTATGGGCCTTGCGGATGCATTGATGAAACCAGTTTTATGGAGAAAACCTTGAAAACGACCTGCGCCCTTTTCCTCTGCCTGATCGCACTCACTTCCTTTACCGCCGCGCAGTCCAAGAAGTCCGCGGCCAAGCCGGCGGAAGAGAAGAAGGACGAGAAGCCCGCGCCCATGTCGGCCGAAACTTTCAGCGGACTGAAGCTGCGCCTGATCGGCCCGGCCGTGACCTCCGGGCGCGTCAACGCGCTGGCCGTGGATCCGCGCAATCCGTCGCATTTCTACGTGGGTGTGGCCTCGGGCGGAGTGTGGAGGACGGACAACGACGGCACCACCTGGACTCCGGTTTTCGACAAGGAAGCCTCGTACTCGATCGGCGCAGTGGCGCTCGATCCCAGGGACCCGTCCATTGTGTGGGTGGGGACGGGTGAATCGAACAGCCAGCGCAGCGTGGCCTACGGCGACGGCGTCTATCGCTCCGAGGACGGCGGCAAGAGCTGGAAGAACGTGGGCCTGAAGAAGTCGGAACATATCGGGCGCATCGTCATCAATCCCAAGGACACCAACACGGTGTACGTGGCGGCGCAAGGCCCGCTGTGGGCGGCGGGCGGCGACCGCGGCCTCTACAAGACCACCGATGCCGGCGCGACCTGGAAGAAGGTTCTGGAGATCAGCGAGAACACCGGCGTTACCGACGTGGTGCTTGATCCCGAGAATCCTGACGTCATCTACACCGCCGCCTATCAGCGCCGCCGCCACGTCTTCACCATGATCGATGGCGGCCCCGAAAGCGCCATCTACAAGTCCACCGACGCCGGCGCCACATGGAACAAGCTCAAGACCGGCCTGCCGACCGAAGACATGGGGCGCATCGGCCTCGCGGTTTCGCCGGTCGATCGCAACGTGGTCTATGCGCAGGTGGAGGCGGCGAACGGCGCCGGCGGAATCTTCCGCTCGTCGGATCTAGGCGCCACTTGGGAGCGCCGCAATCCTTATGACTCGACCGCCATGTACTACTCGCAGATCATCGCCGACCCGCGCAACGTGGACCGCATCTACGTGATGGCCACTTTCCTGCAGGTGTCGGACGACGGAGGCAAGACGCTGCGCCGGCTGGGCGAGCGCGACAAGCACGTGGACAATCACGCCTTCTGGCCCGATCCCGCCAACCCCGACCACTACCTCGACGGCTGCGATGGCGGCGTCTACGAAACCTGGGACCGCGCCGCCCACTGGCAGTTCAAGGCCAACCTGCCGGTCAGCCAGTTCTACGACGTCACCGCCGACAACTCGCAGCCGTTCTATTACGTCTACGGCGGCATGCAGGACAACAACTCCTTCGGCGTGCCCTCGCGCACGCGCAACATAAACGGCATCATGAATTCGGACTGGTTCGTGACCTGGGGCGGCGACGGCTTTCGCACGGTGGTCGATCCCGACGATCCCGACACCGTCTATTCCGAGTTGCAGTACGGCGCCCTGGTCCGCTACGACCGGCGCACCGGCGGGCGCACCGGCATCACGCCCATGGAACCCAAGGGTGCCGAGCCCTATCGCTGGAACTGGGATTCTCCGCTGATCATCAGCCCGCACGCGCACACGCGGCTCTACTTCGGCGCCAACCAGCTCTTTCGCAGCGACAACCGCGGCGACACCTGGCGCGCCATCAGTCCCGACCTTACCCGCCAGATCGACCGCAACAAGCTCCCAGTAATGGGCAAGGTCTGGAGCGCAGATGCGGTCGCCAAGAACGCCTCGACTTCGTTCTTCGGCAACACCGTGGCGCTCGCCGAATCGCCGCAGAAAGAAGGGTTGATCTACATCGGCACCGACGATGGCCTCATTCAGGTGACCGAGGACGGCGGCCAGAACTGGACCAAGCACGAGAAGTTTCCCGGCGTGCCCGACAACACCTACGTCAGCCGGCTGGCCGCGTCGCGCTACGATGCGAATACGGTGTACGCCGCCTTCGACAATCACAAGAACGGCGACTTCAAACCCTATCTCTTGAAGAGCACCGACGCCGGGAAGAGCTGGACCTCGATCGCCTCCAACCTGCCGGAGAACGGCCCGGTGCTGGCGTTCGCCGAAGACCCGGTGAATCCCAAGCTGCTCTTCGCCGGCACCGAGTTCGGGCTGTGGTTCACCATCGACGGCGGCGGCAAATGGATCCAGCTTAAAGGCAGCTTCCCGACCATCTCGGTGCACGACATCGTGATCCAGACGCGCGAGGGCGACCTGGTGGTGGGCACTTTCGGCCGCGGCATCTACATCCTCGACGACCTCAGGCCCCTGCGCGTGCTCAAGCCCGAGGCGCTCGACGGGCCGGCGGTGCTCTATCCGGTGAAGAAGGCGTTGCTCTACGTGCAGGCACAGCCGCTGGGCGGACGCAGCAAGGCGTCGCAGGGCGCGGCGTTCTACACGGCGGAGAATCCTCCCTTCGGCGCTACGGTCACCTATTACTTGAAAGATAAGCTGAAAACGCTCAAAGAGAAGCGTCAAGAAGTGGAGAAAGAAGCCGCCAAGAAGGGCACGACTGCGCCTTATCCCACCCCCGACGAGTTGCGCGCCGAAGCCCAGGAGCCAGCGCCCGCCGTGTTCCTCACCGTGGCGGACACCAGCGGCAAGCCGGTGCGCCGCATCAGCGCCACCAACGCCCAGGGCATGAACCGAGTGGCCTGGGACCTGCGCTATCCCGCGCCGCAGTTGCCCCACGAGGGAGAGAAGACGGAGCAGGAAGAAGACTGGTCTCCATTGCCGGCCGGCCCGCTGGTGATGCCGGGCGAATACCAGGTGACGCTCGAGACCCGCGTCAATGGCGTGTACACGCAGGTGGGCGTGCCGGAGAAGTTTGCCGTCGAGCCGCTGGGCGCGCGCAACATGCCGCCGGAGGACCGCGCCGTGCTCACCGCCTTCCAGGAGAAGGTGGACCGTCTCTACCGCGCCGTGGCCGGGGCGCTGAATACCGCCGACGACCTCAAGGCGCGTCTCGGCAAGATCCAGTCGGCGCTGCAGCAGACCCCGACCGCCGACAATCAGCTTAGCCAGACCGCCGAGCAGCTCCAGCAGCGAAATCTCGCGATCCTGCGCAAGCTGCGCGGCGACACCGTGCTGCGCGACCGCAACGAGAACACCCCGCCCTCGATCGACGACCGCGTGCAGACGATTATGCAAAATGAGCGCATGTCCAGCTCGCCTCCGCCGCGCACCGATCTGGACGGGTACGCCATCGCCTCGGAGGAATTCACCGACGAGCTGGGCAAGCTGCGCACCATCCTGGAGCAGGACTTGCCCAAGCTGGAGCAAGCCATGGAGCAGGCCGGCGCGCCCTGGACGCCGGGACGGATTCCAGAGTGGAAATGACAGATGACATCGGGTGATCGGGAGATCGGGTCATCGGGTGATTGAGAAGCTCTCTCATAATGGTTTTGGGGAGGGCACGGCTTCAGCCGTGCCGCTCAGAGCCACGAATCATGCGGGCTTTAGCCCCTGAGGGAATCCGCCTCGCCCATTTCCCTCCGCCTCGCCGGCCGCTCTGTTCGCTGCCCAGAAATGACACTACGCTGGCAAGTCACGCATTCTAATGATTTTTTGCTGTACCACCCGGCGCTCTGGTATTTAGTCTAATCAGGGGGAGGATGGTGCCTGCCCGGACTCCGTCCGTGGCGGAGGTGTTCAATCGCAACCAAGGAGGCTGGATGCCGGAGTTAGAAACTCGCAGCTATCACGCGAACAACTTTGTGCGCGCTTTTCGCCGCTGGCTGGTGCCTTACATGCAGTCGCGCGCGATGGCGGATCAGTTCCGCCCGCTGCTTTCCTACCTGTTTACCGAGTGGAAGTGCAACGTCGATTGCCACTATTGCTGGGCCTTCAACAACAAGGTGAAGGGGATGACGGAAGAGACCGCCATCCGTTCCATCGACTGGCTGAAGTCGGTGGGCTGCCGCGTGATCGCCATCATGGGCGGCGAGCCCCTGCTGCGGCGCGACTTCATCCTTAAAGTCGTGGATTACGGGACCAAAAACGGCTTCTTCGTCTACCTGCCGACCAACGGCATCCTCATGAACGAGGATTTCATCGACCGCGTCGGCGACCTGGGCGTGGCCGCTATCAACCTGGCGGTGGATTCGCTCGAGGAAAAGCCCGGGCTGGCCAAGAACTTCAAGCGCATCGAGAAGCAGTTCAAATACCTGGTGAAGGCGCAGCGGCAGTACGGCTACATGATCGTGTTCAACACCAACATCTGCCGCAACAACATCGAGGACGTGTACGCGCTCACCGAGATCGCCCACGACAACGGCATCTCCACCGACGTGCACATCAACGAGCCGCCTTACATCGAGCAGCCCCACTTCCAGCACCTGGACAACAACGTCACCTACATCCTGCAGGAAGACTGGCCGAAAGTGGACGGCATCCTGGACTGGCTGATCGAGAAGAATTCGCAGGGCTACATCATGGTCAACTCCAAGGACCACCTGCGCAAGATGAAGGACTTCCTGCGCGGCAAAACCTATCCGTGGAACTGCCGCGCCGGGCACAACTCCTGCGTGATCCGCACCGACGGCACGCTCTCGCCCTGCTTCCCCATGTATTCGGCGCACACCGACTGGGGCAAGATCGGGGAGCCCAAGTTCGATAACCAGCAATTGGACGAGATGAAGAAGGTGTGCAATTCGCACTGCCTCTCCACCTGCCAGTACGTGCTGGGCTACTACTACAACAACTCCAACGTCATGCGCTGGATCATGAAACAGGGCCTGCACGGCTGGACCGGCCGGGCCACCACCGACGCGTAGGTAAAAGCCCGTTGGCTGCACATCAAAGCCCTGCCGTCCGAGAGACGGCAGGGCTTCTTTTTGCCTCCGACCGATGGATCAGGCGCTCGATGGGAGACCTAACGTTGACACGGAATGTCTGTGTGGGCTACTGTTCCGGTTCTTGGGTGTAGGTTGGAGTTGATAGCGACAAATTTGGACGTGTTCCTTCCATGACAGCCGAGATCGCAATACTCAACAAAAACGCGGTGGCGCTTGCGGCAGACAGCGCTGTGACTCTGAAGAATCCTGAGACGCAAAAGGTCTACAACACGGCAAACAAGCTTTTCATGCTTTCCAAGTACCACCCTGTAGGAGTGATGGTGTTTGGGCCCGCTTATTTTGTGGGGGTCCCCTGGGAAACAGTCATTAAGGCCTACCGGACCGAGCTGCACACTACTAATTTTAGCCATCTCGCGGAATTCGCTGAAAACTTCGTTTCATTTCTTGAGCACAGCAGACTGTTGTTTCCGGATGCCGCTCAGCGAGCGGCGCTGGATTCAATGTGCCGCTATCCACTTTGGAGTATCCGAACCGACATAGACACCCGGGTCAAGTCAGTGATCGAAGAATCCGGTCGTATTGACGACAACCAGGTCGAGCAGCTCGTTACCGAGGTGGTAAACCAACATGCGGCGACTTGGGCAGGCTACCGACGATTGCCGTCTTTCCAGGAAAACTTCGAAGCCGAATTGGTTGCGGACTACCGAGAGGTCGTCGACCGGGCAATCGACGAGGTCTTGATAAACCTTCCGATTCAAGAGGCTAGAGATAGTCTGCGTCAGATTTCCGCGTACCGCATTACGCGAGACTGGTGGACCTTCGACTCCGGCGGAATCGTCATAGCGGGGTTTGGCAGGGAAGACATTTTTCCCGTCGTGCACACGTATGCGGCAGAGGCGATTATTCACAACAAGTTAAAGTTTGATCACCGAGACGGCCTGAGCAACGATGTTAACGAGTCCGGGATGGCATCAATAATGCCCTTTGGTCAGGGCGCATCGTCTACAGGTTCATTCAGGGAATCGATCCGGAATACAAACGAGAACTCACGACCTTCTTGCAGAACTTACTCTCCAATGAGTACCCGCAGGGTGCCGTTCCGATTCTGGCCGCCGAGAAGGCGGAGAACGAACGAGAAAGAATCCTGGGGGAACTCAGAGCGCTGGGTAACCGCATAATAGACGGTCTCTGGGGCAGTTGGGCAAGTTGGGAACATCAGAAGTTTGTAGCCCCAGTGCTCGACATCGTAGGGGATTTGCCAAAGGATGATCTGGCCGCAATGGCGGAGTCCCTGGTTAATCTCACATCGTTCAAGCGGCGGATTACCGCTGAGATGGAGACGGTGGGAGGCCCTATCGACGTAGCAGTCATCTCAAAGGGGGACGGGTTCGTCTGGATCAAGAGAAAGCATTACTTTCAGAAGGACCTAAACCCTGGTTTCTTCGCGAACTACTATCGACGGGAGGATTGATGGCAGAGGGACGCACCAAGAATCTCGACGTGCAGGCGACCCGATACACGTCTTTCAAACAATTCTGCGAGAAATTTTACAAGAAGGCTGAAGGCCAAGCTAACGAGGAAAATGGGCCAGGCGCATCGTTCGGCAGCAAGCTGGCCAAAGAAGTTGTCCGCCAAAACACCAAATGACCTCTCGTCGCAGTCGCCTGCTTGGCTGTGTCATGCGGCGGCGGGAGGGGAGGTTGCCCTCCGCGACAGCCGGCAAGATGCCGGCATTCCAGGTCCTTCAGTGAAAACGGGGGCAGCACGGGCCGCCACCAGCGCCAGTCCGATCAGCAACCCGCGGGTCGGGCCCTGCCGTCCCTCTCCTGTTCAGGCGGTGCGCTCCGTCTTGATCTTGGGAAGCCCCGATGCTTCGGGCCTTTCTTCCACGATGAACCGCACCACCGCGTTGCAGAAAATGCAGTCCAGCGTGCGCATCTCGCGCAGCGCCCGCAGATCTTTCTCCGCGGGTATGGAGAAGGAGCGCAGGCAGTCGGTGCAGGTGATCACGTAGTATTCCCCGTTGCGGGGGACCCAGACCGGGGCTCGGTCCCGCTTGATGGCGGGGCGTGGAGGAGCGTCCTGCAGCAACTCCGCAACCTTTGCCAGCAGCTCCCCGAACCGGAACGGTTTCGCAAAGAAGGCATCGGCGAGCACCCCCAGCGGCGCCAGCGCAGGCTCGAATTCTCCGCTGATGGCAATGGCGGGGATTTGCGGAAATCGCCGGCGCACGATGGAGAGCAACTCAAAGCCCGACATGTTGGGCATCTTGAGGTCGGTGAGAATCAGGTCCGGCAAGGCGCCGCGCATCTGCGCCAAGGCCGCAAATCCATCCTTGGCGATACCGACTTCATAACCCTCGGTCGAGAGTGAACTCTGGAACAAATCTCGGATAGCGGGCTCGTCGTCAACCACGAGCAGGCGATAGTGGAAGTTCGCCATCGTGCACCCACCCTCGAGGGCGCGGTACTGCGCTCCGCCAGGAAGCTGGAAACCTCGTGCATCCTTCAGCAAAAAGAAAATTGGAAAACGAGGGTAGCATGCACGATAGCTTTTCCGAATAGCGTGAGTCAATGCCCGAGAATGGGGCAGGCGTGAGCCGGCTACGAAGCTTCCGATTTCATCATGACGTACACCATCGGCCCGGCCGCCACCAGCGCCAGTCCGATCAGCAACCCGCTGGTCAGGCCCTGCTCGCCGACGTTGCGCGCCACGGCCGCGGCGAGCAGCAGCGTGGGCGGCACGGCCAGCAGCACCGCTCCCGCCAGTCCGCCCGGGATGCGGAACGGACGCTTCATCCCGGGCTCGCGCACTCGCAGCACGATCAGCGCGGCGAACTCCAGCACGATGCTCAGCCCGGCCAGCATGACGTCAAGTTCGATCAGCCGCTCGAATCCCAATCCCAGCGAGAGCGACCACGCCAACGCGCACGCCACAATCGACACCCACGGCGCTCCCGTGCGCGCATTCCTCCGCGCCAGCACCCGCGGCAGCATGCCGTCCTGGGCCATCGCCATGGGCACGCGCGAATACGAGAGCACCAGCGCGTTCATCATTCCCAGCCCGCACAGCATGCCGCCGCCGACCACCGCCAGCCCCAGCCCGCGTCCGCCCACCGCCGTGGCCACCTCGACCCACGCGCCCGTCTCCCACGCCGCGGGAGCGATCCCGGTGCGCCACGCCGCCGCCACTACGACGATGTACGTCGCCGCCACCGCCCCGACCGTCAGCAGAATGCCCAGCGGATACGTCCGCTGCGGATTTTCCACCTCGCCCGCGATGGTGGAGGCGTTGTCCCATCCCATGTAGTTCCACATCACTACCAGCACGCCCATCACCAGCGGCAGATGCGGACCCGCCACCGGCGGCGCGGCCACGCTCGGGTTCGCCAGCGCCTCCACCGACAGCACCGCGAACGGCGCCAGCAGCAGCGCTCCCACCACCACCGATCCCGTGCCCACCGACGCGGCCCCGGCCAGGTTCCACAGCACGCACACCGCCACCACTCCGACGCCCACCGCCAGCGCCGCGTGCGCGTCGCCCATGCGCGGCCATATCCGTCCCAGGTAGAGCACGAACAGCGTGGGGTAGAGCGCCATGTCGAAGACGCTGGCCGCCAGCGACAGCCAGGCTTCCTGGAATCCCCAGAACGGACCCATCGCCCGCCGCACCCACTCGTAGTAGCCGCCCTCTTCCGGGATGGCGCTGGCCAGTTCGCCCACCATCAGCGCCGTCGGGAGCGCCCACAGCAACGGAGTGATCGCCAGCACCACGAGCGCGCGGCCGTAGCCGGCGCTCTGCACCAGGTCTTCCAGTCCGTAGGGCCCGCCCGAGACCATGAAGTACGCCGCCGCCACCAGCGGCAGGAGCGTTAACTTCTTGCGTGCGAAGGGAGCCATCCTCACGGTCGCCACGCGCGCAGCATATCATCCATGTGCATGTAAACAGCTAGTGCGCTGTCCCGCAAGTTTGCGCAACCTCGATTGAGGTGTCATTCAGAGCGACCGAAGGGAGCGAAGAATCTATGTGACAGTATTGATTTCTTGAATGAACTTACGGAACGCCACACTAGCGCCGGCGGACCATGGCATCCAGCTCGCGCTCGCAGCGCGCCAGGTTCTTCTCCATGATGCGGCACAGTTCGGCGATGGCGCGCGCCTCGTCGCCGGTGGTCCGCTTGCTCAGCACCATGTCCACGGTGTACGCCAGCACCTCCTGCAGGCTGAGCGCGTCTTTGGGAAGCGGCAGGG
>JBIOFT010000030.1:0-28937 GCA_044447375.1 Terriglobales bacterium
CACAGATATCGAGGTTGAAGCGCTGGCGCATGGTGACAATCGGGCTGTAGTAGGTGCAGCCCTTGCCGCGCAGCGCCGGGCTCAGTTCGGCGTCCGCGTCCTTCTTGGGTTTGGAAGTGATGGCGCCGAATAGGCCTAGCTTGTGGCGCGTCAGCAGCTCGACGGTGCGCTTGGGCAGGGCATTGCCTTCGCTCTTCCAGAATTCCCAGCCGATGTCGCCGTGAACGTACGTGGCCTCGAACCCGACGGCGTCGAGCACGCGAATGGCCTCAGGCAGAACCTGGTTGCCGATCCCGTCGCCGGGCATGGAGACCACAGTCGGTTTGGGCATGAAGGCAAGACTCCAGGATTGGTAATTTGTAATTGGTAATTTGTAATTTTTCACGCTGCTGACGGCCAGCGCCCAAATTACAAATTACAAATTACCAATTCGCGAAGCGACCAGCCTCTCCACTCCGCCCGCGATGACCAGTGATTGTGGCACGCTGCCCAGGGCAGGGAAGTGGAACAGGTCACCACGCCATGTGACGGTGCTGGCGGTGAAGTCGATGTCGGTCTCATCGCCGGGGATGATGGTCTTTTCTCCGACCCCGAGCCGCTCGCGCAGGCGCTTCACCATTTCTGGCACCTCGATACACAGGAAGCCATTGTTGAACGCATTGCGCAGGTAGGTTTGCGAAAAGCTGCCGGCGATGACCAGCGGGATGCCCTTGGCCTTGAGTGCGGTCACGGCCTGCTCGCGGCTGGAGCCGGTGCCGAAGTTGAAGCCGCCCACCAGCACGTCACCGGCGCGGGCGTTGGCCGCGAACTGAGGATCATAGTTCTCCATCACCACGCGGGCCATCATCTCGGGCATCATGTCCTCGCGATAGGTGTAGGCGCCGGGGTAGATGGCATCGGTGTTGAGGTTGTCCTTCGGAATGAACACTAGCCGTCCCCGGACGCGCGCGGGGAAGCCGGGAAGAATCTCGACCGTCTCGGCGCTGGTTTTGTGACTATCGAACTCAGTGTACTGGCGTTTCAGTTCTCGGGCCTGCGGGGTTTCCGGCCCGCAGATGTAGCCCGCGACCGCCGACGCGGCGACCACGGCGGGGCTGGCCAAGTAGCATTGCGCCTCGCGCGAGCCCATGCGTCCTTTGAAATTGCGGTTGGTGGCCGAAATGCCGACCTCGCCGGGCTCAAGCAGTCCCGTGCCCAAGCCGATGCACGGACCGCAGCCGGCCGGAAGCGGGATGGCGCCCGAGTCGAGAATGGTCTGCCAGATTCCGCGGCGCTCCGCCTCGTCCTGCACCCAGCGGCTGGCCGGCGCGAGATAGAACTTCACCGTGGATGCGACCTTGCTGCCTCGCAGCACCACCGCCGCGGCTTCGAGATCCTCGATACGCGAGTTCACGCATGAAACCAGGTAGGCCTTGTCGATCTTGACGCGCTTGTTCTCGAGTTCCGCTAGCGCGGACATCACCTGCACCGTGTCCGGCCCGGAGATATGCGGCGTGACCGCGCTCAGGTCGAGCACGATGCGGGCGGCGTAGGAAGCATCGGGATCGGGTGACGGGGAAGCTTTTTCCAGGCGCGACAATTCGCTTTCGGGCAGCCGTGTCTCGCCATCCGCGCCCAACTGCGTCCGTCGCGCGCGCAGCCATGCGAGGGTGGCGGCGTCAGCGGGGAACCAGCCCACCAGCGTGCCCCACTCGGTGGTCATATTGGAGATGGTCAGGCGCGCCTCCATGGAGAGCGACGCCACGCCCGGCCCGATGAACTCGACGGCGGCGTTCAGCACCTCTTCCTGGTTGTAGAGGCCGCAGAGGGCGATGATCACGTCCTTGCCGCTCACGCCCGGCGGCAGCCTTCCCTCAAGTATTACTTGAATTGTTCGCGGGATCTGCCACCAGAACTCTCCTGTTGCCCAAATGGCGGCGGCATCGGTACGGACCACCGGCGTGCCCACCGCGCCCAGCGCGCCATACATGTTGGAGTGCGAGTCGGAGGCGACGACGAAGCTGCCGGGCAGGACGTATCCGCGCTCCACCATGATCTGGTGCCCGATGCCGGAGCCGGCGGGGTAGAAGTCCACGCTGTGCTCGCGGGCGAAAGCTTCGATCGCGCGGTACTTCTTCTGGTTGTCGTCGGAGAGGTTTTGGATGTCGTGATCGAGGGCGAAGACCAGTTGGCGGGGATCGCGGACGCGCCGGGCGCCGATGGCCTGGAATTTCTTCATGACCGCCGCGGTGTTGTCGTGGGTCATGACGCGCGTGGGGCGTATGGAGACGAAGTCGCCCGCGCGCAGCGGACGGTTGGGCCCTTCGGCGAGATGGGCCTGCGCGAGTTTTTCAACGATGGTCTGGGGCATGCAATAGTCGCCAGTCGTCAGTCGCCGGTAGCCAGTTGTGCCGCCGAGCCGGCCCTCTTTGCCTTCAGCAGCCTCATCAATTCACTCGCCGAAGCCAGCTCGTCCAGCTTCCACACCGCTTCCTTCACCCGCTTGCGCGCGGCGCGCGACATCACCGGCGCGGCCAGCGCGTCGAATTTCTCCTCGATCTCGCGGTCGTTGAGCGGATTCCGCGGGTCGCCCTTAGGATAATCCAGTTGCTTGGTGAACTCGCGCCCGTCGGTGGAGCGGATGGTCACGATCACCCGCTGCAGCGCGGGGAAGACCTTCTCGATCTCGGGATCGGCGACCACCTCGACCTTCCGCAACTGCGCCCGGATCTTCTCGTCCATGATCTTCTCCATGGTGAACTGCGCGGGCGTGACCTGGTGGTCCACCAGGGCGGCGGCGATCACATAGGGCAGCGAGTGGTCGGCGGTTTCCTTGCTGCGCGGGTCATACTTCGACGGGTCGGAGAGAATGTCGGCGGCTCGAGCGAGCGAGCGGATGTGAACCTTCTCGACCTTCTCCGCGAGCAAATCATTTTCCTTCACCAGGTCGAGCACGGCGGAGATGGGCGTGTGCGTCAGCGCTTCGGTGGGGAAGGCTTTCATGCCGCATTGGGTGATGCGCCAGGATTCGCCCAGCCCGTCGGTCAGCACATTCAGCTTCCACTCCGGACCGAAGCAGTGGGTCAGGCCTTCCTTGCCGTCCACCACGTGCTCAGGGCCGGTGTAGCCCTTCTCGGCGAGCAGCGCGGCGAGCACACCGGATTGCGTCGCCATGGGGTCCACGGTGTTTTTCATCATGGTGAGCTTGCCGGCGGTGACGGCGCCGAGCGTGGCGTGGCGGCTGGCGGAGATGCCGATGGCGTGCTGGATCTGCTCCCAGGAAAGGTGCAGCATGCGCCCGGCGACAATCGGCGAGACGAAAGCGGTCAGCGTGGCGTGATGCCAGCCCCGCTCGCGGATGCCGGGAAACGCGGCTTCGCAGAAGCGGCACTCGAACTCGTGGCCCAGTACCAGGCCGGCGATCAGCTCGCGCCCGTCGGCGTTCGCGCGCTCACCGCAGGCCAGCGCCGCAGGAAAGATGTCGGAAGGATGCGATGGGTCCTGCTTCCAGTAAATGTCGTTGTAATCCATGCACCGGATCATCAGCGCGTTGGCCAGCGAGGCGGAGACGGGATCGATCCGCTTGCCGGTTCCGATGACGGTAGCCGGGCCGCGGCCGGCGGTTTCGTCGAGCACGGCCAGCGCGATCTTCACGTCATGCTGCTGGAATCCGCCCAGAGCGCAGCCCAGCGAGTCGAGCAGGAAGCGCTTGGCCTGATAGACGGCGTCGGAGGAGAGGCGGTCGAAGGTCAGATTGGCGGCCCACTGGGCCAAGGCGGCGGTGATGGTGCTCATTTTACTTTCTGAACGGCAGATAGCTCATGAAGTCGGCGTGATGCACGATGATGGCTTCGGTCGAGCGCTTGACCAGATCGCCTTCGGCGGCGTGCGCGGCGATGATGTGGCAAACCGCCTCGGGCACGCCGCACTCCATCGCCAGCGCCACTCCGGTGAACGGATGGCGCAGGAACTCGCCGCGCTGGCTCTGGCGCGCCTTGCCGTCCACCACTTCGTACTCCAGCAGCTTGCCGACATCGGCCAGAATGGCGCCCGCGACCACGGTGTCGAGATCGATTGCGAGGCCTCGTCCCAGGAACTCCCGCATCGACTCGGCCGACCGGCGCGCGATGTGCACCACGCACCGCTTGTGCTCCATGAACGTCGCCGGACAGTTGGGCACGAGCAGAGTGAACGGGATGCGGTTGAGATCGTCGGGCGCGAGCGGGCTCAGCTCGAAGGCGCGCACCCAGGTGGCGGCCACTTTGTCGCGCAGGCTGCGATCCTCGATCCACTCCAGCTCCGGCCACAACCGCTCGACGGCTTGGCGCAGCGCGCCGGGCTCGGCGGCTTGTCCCGGCGAGACGCTTGCGGATTTCTTTGCTTCCCGGCTGCGTGGCGGCATGTCTTCTCTCAAGAAAGTGTACTCGCGAGCGCCATGATTGTTTTCGGCAAACTTTCTTGCCGCCGGCGTTCCATTTTTCCGGGTGCGGCCACCTTTATGAACCTTTTACGCAGGTTTTAGAAACTCTTTATTTTTTTCACTATAGCTTCACTGGTGTTGAGTAGGAGGTCCTCGCGTCCGGCCCGTGTGTGGCGGAATGCTGGGCTTGCCGCAAATGACTGCTCGTGTGATCGATAGTCCAGCGAAGCTGCGTTGTTTTGCAGTACTGGCTCTCAAGGCAACGGTTTTGGCTGCGCTGTTTGTGCAGCCGCTATGGGCGCAAATCGGCCAGGATGAAGTCCACATCCTTCCGCCATCGAGGCTAGCCCGCCAAGCTGAACATCAGGCGACGCTGAAAACGAACGTCGATCTGGTGCTGCTCAATGTTACCGTCACCGATTCCGAAGACCGTCTGGTAAGCAACCTGGAGGCAAGCGATTTCCTGGTTCTGGAGGACAAGCGTCCCCAGCGCATCCGCTATTTTTCGTCCGAAGATGCGCCCATCTCGGTAGCTGTCATCCTGGATGCAAGCCGCAGCATGGAAAGCAAGTTTGAGCAAGCTCGCAGCGCGGCCATCGAATTTTTCAAGTCCTCCAATCCGCAAGACGAGTTCGCAATACTGGCTTTTGCCGACCATCCGCGCTTGCTGGCGGATTTCACTGATTCCCTGGAGGACATTGAATCGGTCCTGCGTCCCATTCAGGCTGATGGCCACACCGCGCTCTGGGACGCTATCTATGCCGGGCTCAGGGAGATGCGCAAAGCGCGCTACGGCAAGAAGGCGCTGCTGGTAATTTCCGATGGCGGAGACAATCACAGCCGCTACACAGAGGCCGAAATCAGGTCGGTGCTGAGAGAGGCGGACGTGCAGCTCTACGCCATCGACATCTTCGAGAGATACCCAAAGACACAGGAGGAAAGATCGGGGCTGTTGGCCCTTGACGAGGTTGCCAGTGCCACCGGCGGGCGGGTGTTTCTCACCCATGACGCGAACGAACTCCATCGGGCCGTGCGGCAGATCAGCGACGAGCTCCGAACCCAGTACGTTCTCGGCTACCCCCTCGGCCAGTCCTCTCGAGATGGGAAGTGGCACAAAGTCAAGGTGGTGCTGAAGGTTGCCAAGTCAAGAAAACTTCGGACCTACGCGAAGAAGGGATATTACACTCCGGCCGATTGACCGCCGCCCGCGACCCTGCGAATCCGGGGATTCCGCCCGCATCTTCGGAAAAGTGAAGCCCTTATCGACATCGACATAATGGTCCAATTCTCGTTCTGAATCGCAGGTGACCAGCCCATGCGGAGATCGGGAGCCTCGGCAAACTTGTTGCCGCAAACAATTTCGTTTTCTTGATTGCTTGGAACCGACATTCCGCGGCTATGCTCTCGCAGGTCATGGCCGCCGTTGGCCAGTTGGCGGTGAAATGTCCCGGGAAATATTGGGCTGACTGGCCCCGCGATGACGCGGCCTGCGGGCCCACGACGCCATCTCGATTGTGCCCAATCCCCTGAGAATTCATGGACATCGGTGCGCACCCGGTTGGGAACCCCGGGATTTCCCCAACCCCCGCCGCAGCCACGGCGCCCCCCGAGCCGCCTTGCAGCCTCGCCCCGGCGATAGATTTAACTTCTAGAGGCTATAGATTTAAGTTTTAAAAGTATCCGTGATGATAGCCAGCGGAAAAATGCATTGGACTGTGACCGGCATCGCCGCTAGGTTACTTCCCAGCCGCATCGCTTCTGTTACCCAGCGAGGCCGGCCGAGGAGGTGAGCACTACATGAAGAATGCTGGCCGGGCCCCTGCCGTCATCATCGCAGGGCATCAGCACAGATCGGGTTCCGAACGAGCTTCTGAACATAAGAAGAAGCACTGTTCCTTTCATCAACAGAATTGTGCAATACCTGCCCGAGGTTCGGAAGTGGCGTGGGGCGCATCCTGAGCCGTGCTGCTGCCGCGGTATTGCCGGTTTCAAGATCTGCAAATTTCAGTTACTTCCTCTGTCCGCCCTTGGGACAGGGACGAAAGGTGAGGCCATTTTAATGAACGGATTTCGCCGCTTCGCTGCTCTAGCGCTGGTGATGGCGCTGGGCTACCTCGCCCCGGCGCAGCTCGGGGCAGAAGAAACCAGTAACCCGTCCGCGCCGGCCCAGACGGATGCCGCCGTGATGCAGCGCCTGGTGGAGCTCGAGAAAGAAGTCGAGCGTCTGCGGGACGAGTTGCAGGCGGTCAAGACGGCTCCAGCCGGCGCCCCTACTTTGCGGCCGGCCGTCTATGCGCTCCCGGATGGCACACCTGCCGCCGCTGCACAAGCCGTCACGCCCGCGCCCGCAGCCGCGCCGGCGAAGCCAGACCCTCTGGCCGGCATAGCCAGTGTATTAGGCGGCGCCACGGTGGTCGGCCTGGTGGATGGTTACTACGGCTACAACTTCAACCATCCCTCGGCGGGAGCCACGGCTCTAAGTCCTGCCCCCGGCAACTTCACCAGTCTGCGGCTGTTCGATCCGCGCAACAACCAGTTTGCGCTCAACCTGGTCGAACTCGGCTTGGTGAAGACCCCCGACGCGGATAACCGCCTGGGATACAAAGCCATCTTCGGCTTTGGCGACGCCATGCAGCAGGTCAACGTGATTAGCGGCGGTGACCCAAGCTTTCTGCAGTACCTCAAGGAAGCGTACGTCTCCTATCTCGCCCCTGTGGGCAAGGGTCTAACCATCAATGTGGGCAAGTTCGTGACCCCCAACGGCGCCGAGGTCATTGAAAGCAACGCTAACTGGAACTACTCGCGCAGCCTACTGTTCAACTATGCCATCCCGTTCTACCACTACGGAATACAGGCCCAATACACCTTCAACCCTAAATTCTCGATGACCGGCTACGTGGTGAATGGCTGGAATGACGTAGTCCACGATCCTAGCACCGGCTACCACAACAGCGGCAAGACGGGCGGTTTGACCTTCGTCTGGACTGCCACCAAGAAACTGACCGTCACCGAGAACTGGATGGGCGGCCCGGGAGCGACCCAGCTTGACGGGAGCCACTGGCGCAACCTGTTCGACACCGTCATCGCCTACAACCTGAACTCCAAGTGGTCGTTTCAGTTGAACGGCGACTACGGCCGGGTGGAAGCGACCAGTCCCATCCAGCCGGTCGATTGGTGGGGCGCGGCGGGATATGTCAAATACCAGTTCAACCCGAAGTACGCGTTCGCAGCCCGTTATGAGTATTACAACGATCCTCAGGGTTACACCACGGGTATCGTCGACGAGAACGGGGTGGGGCCGCACATCCAGGAATTCACCGCGACCTTCGAACGTCGCATTGCCACCCACCTGATCACCCGGCTTGAGTACCGGCACGACGCGTCGAACCAGGCTTTCTTCCCCGAGGGCAAAGCCAGCAACCCACTGGTCAGCGGGCAGAACACGCTCGCGGTGGGGATGATGTTCGTGCTCGAGCCCAACGAGGCGCCCAAATAGCGGCCGGCGGTGGCACGGGAGCTGCAACAGGAGCTATTGCAAAGGAAGCATGGGATGAGGCCAATGCGGAGATCGGAGACCTGCTTTGTCGGGTTACTGAGCGGCGTTCCAGCCTTGCTGGCCGGCTTGTTTGCGCTGCAGGCCCATCCCATAGCGGGCGTGCTGGCCACGCTGGCCGCGATGGCATTGCTGCTGTCGGCGGCGACGGAGTTGTGCCAGGCACAGGGATTCACGAACCGGATCTGCGAAGAAAACAGTAGTAAGGAGAATACACATGGCGGCTGACGCTCCAGTTGAGATGAAACCGACCCTAGGCTTGACCGGACTGACGATGAATGCCATGGCGCTCATCGCCCCCGGCGCCTTTCTCTGGCTAACCTTTTACATTCAGGCGACCACGGGCGTCACCGCGCCGGCCATGTGGCTGGGCATCTTCGTCGCCCTGCTGCTTTGTCTGGCGACCGCCGTAAGTTATGCCGAACTGTCGAAGTTGTATCCCGGACCGGGAAGTTCCTACTACTTCGCCGAACAGTCCTTCCTCAATCACGACAAGGCCTGGCGGTATGCCCGGCTGGCCAAGTTCATCGTGGGCTGGGGCTCGCATCTTTATTATTGGATTTATCCCGGTGTGATGGTGGCCGTGATGGGCATCCTGTGCGGATATCTGGCAGGGACCCTGTGGCCGAACTTCATGAACGCCTCCAACCCCGGGCCGATGTTCATGATGGCCGTCTGCGTTGTGTTTGCCTTCGGGGTGGCCTACATCGCCTACCGTGGCGTGACCGGGTCCACGGCCGTAGCCATCGCCATCAACGTCATCCAGATTACGGCCTTGCTGGTGTTCTCGGTGATCGCGTTTGGCTATCGCATGAACCATCCCCCGGGCTCCCTCGCCTTCCAGTTCGATTCGACCTCGGGCGCGGCCTACACCTATGAGTTCGCCACGCAAAAGGCGACGGTGGATGGCAAAGAGACAGACGTCATCGTGCGCAACGCGGATGGCGTTCCCCAGCCCGCGATGGACAGCGCCGGGAAGCCGGTGCCGTTCCACATCGCCTATCCCACAACCGATTCCACGGGTGCTTTCGTTTCCCACGCCAAAGCCTCATCGGTTATCGGAGCACACAATTGGGGCTGGGTTTTCGTGCAGGCCACGGTCGCCATTTTGATCCTGGTGGGATTTGAGTCGTGCACGGCGCTGGGTGGGGAGGCCCAGAATCCCAAACGAGACATACCCATTGCGGTGGTGGTTTCGCTGCTGGTGCAGGGGGCCTTCTGTTATCTGATCGAGTATTTTGCGGCCAACTACTTCCTCAACAGCGGTTACACCATGCAAAGCGCGGCGGGCTCGGCGGCGCCCATCGGCGACATGATGATCGTGGTCGGGGACGCGCTCTTCGGCGCCGGGCGCGGGCGCATCTTCATGCTGGTGGAGGCCTTCACCGTGTTCCTGGCCATCATCGGCACCACGCTCTCCTGCATGAACACCGGGGCGCGCGTCACTTATGCCATGGGGAAAGACAAGGAAGCGCCGGAACACTTCGGCATGCTGCATGGGAAGAACCTCACGCCGCACCGGGCCATCTGGACGCTGGCGGCGATTTCCGCCGTGATCGGTTGCATCGCCGTGATCATGGCTTTCGGGGATGCCGGCGCGCCCACCGATGCGGCGATCAAGGCCTTGCCGCAGAGCTTCTGGTCCAGCGTCGGTTACAGCACCCACGACAAGATGGCAGCGCTTCCCAACTCGCTGCTCACCGTTACCCTGGCTTCCAACTTCGGCACCTTCCTGCTCTACGGCCTGAGTTGCTTCATCTGCATGGTCGGCTACCATGGCCATCCCAACTTCAAATTCTTGCGGCACGTGGCGATCCCGCTATTCGGATTGCTGGCCAACCTGGCCTGCATGATCTTCTACCTGGTGGGGCCATTCATGGGATACGGCACCAAGATGGAGCCGCTGTTAGCCTTGGGGATCGCCTTGATCTGGGCGATTTACGGTGGGATTTACTTTATTCGCGCCAGCAAGAGTTCGGGGCGAACTACGCTGGTGGCAAGCCGTACCTCGGTGGGTATGATCTGATAGTGGCGACGGGCGGGCGCAAGCCCGCCCGCTCTGCCGGGCGCAAATGTTAAGGTATGCTCAAGGGCCGCTCTCCCGGGGAGCCGGCAAGGGGTCCCCAGCAAACCCGGCATCTGGTTTGCTGGGGCAGACGGATGCCGGCATGCAGCGCTCGCCGCACAATTCTTTGCTGGACGTCGAGTACGCGCAGCTTTCCGACCGTGGCTGCGTGCGCGATCACAACGAGGATTACCTTGGCTCGGTCCTTCCTGCCACTCCGGACGAGGCCCGCACCCGGGGCTGGTTGTTCGCGCTTGCCGACGGGGTGGGGGGACAGGAACGTGGCGAGGTCGCGTCCAAGGCGGCTATCGAGAAATTGGTTGCGGGATTTCGCGAGGCGCCCAAGCACGAAGCCCATACCGGCCTGCTGAGCCGTCTGGTCCAGGCCGCCAATACCCATGTGTACGAGACCGGCCGCGCCGCCGCACCCGGCGGCGTCGCGATGGCCACCACCATTGTGGCTTGCGCACTGCGCTTCGATCGGGTGGCGGTGGCCCACGTAGGAGATTCGCGCTGCTACCTCATCCGGCGCGGCCACGCCAAGCCGCTGACCCGCGACCACACCGTCGCCAGCGAGCAACAGCGGTTGGGAGTGCTCTCCAGTCAGGATGCCGCCTCGGCGCGCACGCGCCACCTGCTCAGCCGCTCCCTGGGAAACGATCTCTTCGTGGCCGTCGACACCAGCGAGAACCTGCTCTTGGCCGGGGACGTCCTGCTGCTCTGCTCCGACGGGCTGTACGGCTCGGTGACGGCGTCCGACATGGCGCAGGTCATCGGCAAGCGCGCCGACTTGCAGGCCGCAGCGCAGGAACTGGTGGCGATTGCCAATCAACGAGACGGCAGTGACAATATCAGCCTGCAGCTAATCCGCGTTCGAGGCGTCGAACGTGTGGGCATGTACCGGGGACGGCCTTACAAGCTTCGCTGAGGCGCCGGCTATTTGGCGGCGAACGCGTCCAGCAAGGCCGCCGCCTTGGTCACGTTGTCAACCCCAAAGACCGCCAGTGGCAGGGGCGATCCCGGCTCCAGCCCGCAGTAAGAGTAGTCAATGTTGATCTTGTTTTCACCCAGGAGCAAGGCTGCGCGGCCCAGTTCGCGCGGGCGATGCGCCAGCCTGACCACGGCGACGTCCACCTCCTCGAAGTTCATGTGCAGGCTGCCCAGCGCCGCGTTGGCGCTGGCCGGATCATCCACTACGAATCGGGCCAGGCTCTCGCCATGTTCCACGAACGATTGAAATGCCAGAATGTTCACCCCACGCTCCCCCAGTGCCAGACAGCACTGGCCCAGAGCGCCCGGTTTGTCTTCAACAGTTACCCTAAACTCCTTCGCCTTCGCCATGCGACTCGCTTCCTTCCTTTCCGATCAACGGGACAGTGATAATATCAGCCTGCAACTAATCCGCGTTCGAGGCGCCGAACGTGTGGGCATGTAGTTGCTCCCGCGTTCGCAGACTGACCGGCGCTGCCCAATGACACCCCTCCATCCCGGGGACCAACTCGATCACTACCGCATTGACGCATTGGTGGCCCGCAGCGGCATGGCCTCCATCTTCCGCGCCACCGACCTTCTCACCGGCCGCCAGGTTGCCATCAAGGTTCCGCATCCCGAGATGGAGAGCGATCCGGTTTTCTTCGAGCGCTTCCAGCGTGAGCAGGAAATCGGCGCCAAGCTCGACCATCCCGGCGTGATGAAAGTGTTTACCGACGGGGATCGCAGCCGGGTCTACATGGTGATGGAGTGGGTCGACGGCCGGCTGCTGCGGCAAGTCCTCAACGAGCAGCGCAAGTTTCCCGTCGAGCGCGCCCTGCGCATCGCCCTCGCCATTTGCGACACGCTGGCTTACATCCACACCCACGGCGTCGTGCACCGCGACCTGAAGCCGGAGAACATCATGGTCGATGCCGAGGACCGCATCAAGCTCATCGATTTCGGCATCGCCGCCAACGTGGGATCGCGGCGCATCACCTTCGCCAAGCTGTCCCAGACCATGGGCACGCCCGACTATATCTCCCCCGAACAGGTCCGCGGCAAGCGCGGCGACGCCCGCAGCGACCTCTACGCGCTGGGAGTGATGTTGTACGAGATGCTCACCGGGAAAGTGCCGTTCACCGGGCCCAACGCCTTCGTCATCATGAACGACCGGCTGCTGAACAACCCCATCCCGCCCCGCCAGATCGATCCCGCTATCTCTCCGCAACTGCAGGAGATCATCTATCGCGCCCTGGAACGGGAACCCAAGAACCGCTACGCCAGCGCCCGCGAGTTTGCCCGCGACCTCGAGCACCCGGAGCAGGTCGGCGTGTCCGAGCGTCCCGAGCTGCATGACTGGAGAAAGCGGCGCACGCCCTGGACCAGACGCATCCTGTTTTACCTGATGCTGGCGCTGATCCCCATCGTCATCTTCGGGCTGCTGCTTCTCCTGGCGAAGCACTGACAGGACTTTATCGCGGAATGAACTCCTCGGTATGGATGACGAATTCTGGGTAAGCCGTGGCGCCCAGTTCATGCACATCCATGCCCAGGCGCTCGCCTTCCATGGGAGCGCGTTGTGGATAGAACCGGTTCAGCAGCCAGTTCAGGCCATAGGTGAGGGGCAGCACGAATCCCAGCAAGGTCGCCACCCCGATGAGTTGCGCGAGCCACTGTCCGGCCGCGCCCGGGAGGCGGGCGAAAAAGCCGAGTGCCATCACGCCCCAGATGCCGGCCACGGCGTGTACGGAAACTGCGCCTCCGGGATCATCCACCGCCAGCCGTACTTCGAACAACTCCACCGCGAAGATGACCAGCGCGCCGGCCACCAGACCGATGAAGACGGCGGTGGCGGGAGTGACCGAGGCACAGGCCGCGCTGCTGGCTACCAGCCCGCCGACCCAGCCATTGGCCACCAGCGAAGCGTCGGGTTTGCCGAAGCGGATTTGCGTGATCATGGCGGCGGCCAGAGCCGCCACCGCCGCCGACAGCACCGTATTGATTCCGACCAACACCGTTCCCGCGGGTGCGGCTCCGGTGAAAAGGATGGCGCCGGCGGAGTTCAGGCCCAGCCATCCCACCAGGGCCACCACGCAGCCAAGCAGCACGAGCACGGCATTATGCCCGGGGATCGCCGTCGGAATGCCCTCCCGCGAGTACTTGCCCAGGCGCGGGCCCAGGATCCAGGCAATCGAGAGAGCTGTCAGGCCTCCCACCGCCTGGATCGAGCTGCCGCCGCCAGCGTCCAAAAAACCGTGGCCGAGCCCATAATTGGCGCCCAGTTGCGCCAGCCATCCGCCTCCCCAAACCCAATGCGCGAACAAAGGATAGGTGATGCCGGCCAGGAGCGCGGTCGAGGCGCAGCTTGCGGGAAGCCGCCAGCGATCGGCGCCGCTGCCCAGCGGGATCAGCGCCGCCAGGCCCACGCTGAGCATCTGCAGCCACGCTGCCAGCGACGCGGGAGAGCCATCGAGTTTCAGCCCGCGCAAGAACAGCGGCTCGGCCGCGAGCCAATTCCATCCTTTGCCGGCTAGGGTGACGACGTGCGCGGGCCGGCCGAGGTATCCCTGCCAGGCAAAGCCGCAGGCGAAGTACACCAACGCGGCCACCGCGACCACGCACAGCGAAGCCAGCATGGAATGAGCGGCGCTGCGCGACCGGCCCAGGCCGGTGTTAATGAGGGCTAGCCCGGCGCCCGCCAGCGGAACCAGAAGAATGAAGAGAATGCATACCGCCGTCCCGGCTTCGGAGAGCGCAGGAACCGGCATCACCCCCGGTCCTCCGAAAGCACTAGGTGGGAACGGACGGCCAGGACCAGTCCCAGGGCCTCCACGCCGATCCCGGCCAGCACAAAGCCGGCGCGTTGTGGCCCCGAGGCCAGCAGCGCGACCGCGAATATCACGATCGCCCAGCCGGCCAGCAGCAGCAGAAAGCCCGCAAGTTTCATGCAGTGAGCCCTCCCGTTGGGTTCGGCGGGAGACGAGAGACACAAATGGGCGGCCAGCCCAAACGCCAGCCAACGGAACCTTTCAGGCTAGTGCGGGCGATGGAACTCCGTCCAATCAAATTTTTTTATCGCGGCTAGAAAGCATACAAGGGATATCATCGTCGATCGCCGCAAGGAGATGATGGTGCGGCTACGTGGCCGAACGCCTTACGGCGTACAAGAAGCCGCGGGATGTGCGGATTGGGGCCAATATTCCAAGGAATCCTTCAGGAAAATTCTGCGGCGCGATTTGCGGAAGCTGCTGTAGGGCAGCGGGAGGCGGCGAATGAGGTGGTGGTTCATGACAATCATGCTCCTGGTGATGCTTATGACGATGGCCGGTTTTGCTGCTGACGCCGGCGGGGAAGCGCGCCGCAAGCAACTGAAATCCGCTCTCGATGACGAATGGGAATACGCGCTGCGCACCCATCCTGAGCTTGCCACCTATGTGGGCGACAGCCGCTACAACGACAGGCTGAGCGATCAATCTCCGGAGGCAGTCGAACGAGACCTCAAGCATGCGCAGGAGGCGCTGAAGCGCGTCGAGGCCATCGACATCACCGGCTTTCCCGAGCAGGAGAAGCTGAACCAGCAACTGGCGGTGCGTGAGCTGCGCGAGCAGATCGAAGGCACGTCCCTCAAGAACTGGGAGATGCCGGTAAACCAGATGGGCGGCATTCATCTGGACTACGCCGCCATGCCGTCGCAACTGCCGTTCCGCACGGTCAAGGACTACGAAGACTACCTTTCGCGCCTACATCAGATGCCGCGCACCTTCGACCAGACCATCAGCGTGATGCGCCTGGGCGTGAAGGACCACATGATGCCGCCGCGCTATGTGCTGGAGAAAGTCGCCACGCAGGCCGAGGACATCGCCGGCAAACCGCCGGAAGCGAGCCCGTTCGCTCGGCCGGTCAAGAAGTTTCCCTCCGGCATTCCGGAAGCCGATCAAAAGCGGCTGCACGACGCGGTGCTGGCGGCGGTGAAGAACGAAGTCGGACCTGCGTACGCGAAGTTCGCCAAGTTCGTGCGCAGCGAATATGCGCCCAAGGGCCGCACCGACTACGGCGTGTGGTCGTTGCCCAACGGCGACGCCATCTATCGCTTCGACGTCCGGCAGATGACCACCACCGACCTGGGACCGGACGAGATTCATCGCCTGGGCCTCAAGCAGGTCGATGAGATTGAAGCCGAGATGCTGAAGATCGCCCGCCAGCAGGGCTTCAGCGATCTCAAGAGCTTCAACGCGCACATCCGCACCGACCGCAAGCTCTACGCCACTTCCGGCCAGCAGTTGCTCGATCTTTATCAGCACTACACCGACCAGATGTACGCCAAGCTGCCGCAACTGTTCGGGCACCTGCCGCAGAACAAGCTGGAGGTGGTGCCGATGGAGGACTATCGCGCTCCCGATGAGGTGCCGGCCGACTACTCTCCGGGAGCGCCGCAATCGGGGCGGCCGGGGCGGATCAACGTCAACGAGTACGCTCCGGAGAAGCGGCTGCTGCTGAACGCGGAGGCGATCGCGTACCACGAGGGCATCCCCGGACACCATCTGCAATTCACCGTCGCCGCCGAGCTGCCCGAGCTGCCGCCGTTCCGCAAGTACGCCGAGTTCACCGCCTACTCCGAAGGCTGGGCCTTTTACTCGGAGCGGCTGGCCAAGGAAGTCGGGTTCTACCAGGACCCCTACAGCGAGTACGGCCGGCTGGGGAACGAGATGTGGCGCGCGGTGCGGCTGGTGGTGGATACCGGTGTGCATTCCAAGCACTGGTCGCGCGACCAGATGCTGGACTTTTTCCGCCAGCACACCGCCATGGATGAGCAGAACATCGTGACCGAGGTGGACCGCTACATCGTGTGGCCGGGGCAGGCGCTGGCCTACAAGCTGGGACAGATGAAGATCATCGAGCTGCGCGAGCGGGCGCGCCAGCGGCTGGGCGAGAGGTTCGACATACGGACCTTCCACGACGCGGTGCTGGCCGAGGGGCCGGTCCCGCTGGATGTTCTGGAGAAGCGCATGGGCGAGTGGATCGCGTCGCAGAAAGTCAGCGCGGGGCAGTAGGGGCACCCCCAAGGCGCGAAGGGCCTCCATACCTTTCTCCAGCACGGAAGCAACTGGCCTGTCACTTGTGAGAACGCCTGTTCACAACAACTAGGAGCAAGCCGGCACGCGGTGTGGGCGTCACTGCAGCTTCGCGTACTCCGCCTTGGCCTGCTGCAGGATAGGGATGTCGGGTCGGCGTCTTTCCAGAGGGCGAAGAAGTCCCATAAGCGCGCAGGAAATTTCACTTCAGTCCTTCCACCAAGTAGAGATCTCCCAAGGTACGGTTGAATCCGTAGACATAACTCTTGCCGTCCGACGTCAACAGGATGGGACCGATAGTGGCGACGCCGGCAGGATCCAACGGCAGAAGCTGCTTCCAGGGCACTTTCTTCCCGGTGGCAAGTTCTAGCCGGTAAACATTGGCTGGTATCTCTCCGGGCCGGTATACGTAGAGTGAGTTGCCCTCTGGCCCCCAGCCGATCGGCTGCTCTCCCAGTTGCAGACCGGGAATGGCGCCAGGCTCGCCTCCAGCGGTTGGGTAGACGTAGCCCTTAGCGTCGCTGCCGATGCCGGCAACGCGTTGGCCGTCCGGTGAAATGACAAAAGTAGTACCATCCACGCCCTCGGGAGTTATGGGTCTCGGTTTTCCGTTGAAAAGCTCCTGCACGTACAACCGCACGCCGTGGCCCGGCTCATTGCCTGAGAACAGAAACCGCTTGCCGTCGGGAAACCAGCGTGCCGAGACGTGGTTGATGGCATCGCTGGTAAGCGACTGAGCCTCCCCCACCCCGGTTGGCAGCAGGCGGAATTGCGCGGGCAGCCCTGGGGTCTGGGCAATCACCCATTTCTGATCAGGCGACAGGGCTATGGCCGCCCCTTCCCCGAGGCGGACTGCGGGCGAACCATCGGTATGACGAAGGTAGATGGCGTAGGTCAGTTCTTGTCCCTTGCCGTACTGCTGTCCACCGCCAACTCCCTCCTCGTCGAATAGAACCGTCTTGCCGTCGGCCGAGAGGTCGGCAGGGTGGAGTAATCGAGCCAGGAAAGATCCTTCTCTTTGGCACCGTCCACTGAACCTATCAGCTCGCGTCGCCGGGCTGCACGGGCGAACAGCACGCGTCCGTCGTGCCAAATGTCGAACAGAGTGAGCCTGCCCGGTATGCGGGTCACGAGCCGCCAGCGCCCGGATAGGCTCACGGCAGAAAGATAATCGTCCACTCCCAATTCGCTTGCGGTGAACCAGACTTCGTCTCCCTCGGGTGACCAGGCAAGGCCCTGGGCGCTATACCAATCTACCGACAGCTTTCTCTTGTTGCCGGAGAGATCGACCACAGCGACTGAACCACGGTCGTCGCCAGGCAATGGGTGATCAATAAAAGCCACCATGTTGCCTTTGGGAGAGATTCGCGGCTGTCCTATCCAGCCGTTTGTCTCGTATAAAACTTTGCCCAAGGGGAATTCCAGACGGTTCTTGCCGCCGACATCACGCACAACGGCCAGGCTATTCCCGTCCGGTGCCCAATCGGCCGCCTGGACACCCTCAAGGACCTCACGGGGTGCTCCTCCCGCCAAGGGTGATCTGGCCAAAGTGCCCACCGTCTGCCAAGTCCCGGTGGGACGGTTACCCAACGACAGAGCCATCTCACCTGAGCTCGAAACCGCCAGGACTTCGGTACGACCTAGCCCGAGAGAACGCGATTCGACCGATCCCGGACGCGCGGTATATACGTCTATTGGATCTCCTTGCCAGGTGGCGCTGTATAGGATCGTCTGCCCGTCGGGCGCAAATCGGGCCGAACGGATGTCGCCTCGCCGAAATGTGAGTTCGTGGAACTGCGGCGCTGCGGTTGCCTTAGCCTGCCAAACGTGCTTGCCTGCTAACAGCCCACCTGCCAGACCGACCAGAACACCCAGGGCGACCAGCACCGGTACAAGCCCCTTCATTGGGCGCGAGGGCGGCAGAGCCGCCACGGTCGGGAGTGCTGCGCTCACGCTCTGCTGCGGACCACTGACCACTGCGCGGGACGAGTCGGTATCTCGCTTCAGCCTCTTCAGATCCGCGCGTAACTCCGCCGCAGTCTGGCAACGCAGCTCGCGATCCTTTTCCAGCGTCTTCTTCACGATGACTTCCAGTTGCAGCGGCACTGCCGGATTCAACTGCATCGCGGGCGTTGGTACCTTGTTAAGGATGGCCTCGAAGATCACCGCTGAAGTCCCCCCCGCGAATGGCTGCCGGCCCGTCGCCATCTCGTAGAGCACAACGCCGAAGGAGAACAGGTCGGTGCGCGCGTCCAGTTCCTCCCCGCGCGCCTGCTCGGGGGACATGTAGGCGATGGTGCCCACCGCAGAGCCGGGGCTGGTGAGATTCTGGGTGCCGACTGTGGCCGCCGCCGAGACCCCCTCCCCCGCGTGCCGCTGCTCGACCAACTTGGCCAGCCCGAAGTCCAGCACCTTGGCCTGGCCGCGCGGGGTTACGAAGATGTTCGCCGGCTTGATGTCGCGGTGAACGATTCCCTTTGAGTGGGCAGCATCGAGCGCATCGGCGATCTGAATCCCAAGTTCGAGGATCTGGTCCTGCTTGAGCGGTTTGCCCTCGATGCGATGCTTGAGGGTTTCTCCTTCCAGGTACTCCATGGCGATGAAGTTCTCGCCCTGGTCCTCGCCCACTTCATAAATGGTGCAGATATGCGGGTGGTTCAACGCCGAAGCGGCGCGTGCTTCGCGCTGAAAGCGCAGGAGAGATTGCTGGTCACGGGCAAATTCTTGCGGAAGGAACTTCAGCGCGACCATGCGGCCAAGCTTGAGATCCTCGGCCTTGTACACCACACCCATCCCGCCGCCGCCCAGCTTCTCGACGATTCGGTAATGCGAGATGGTCTTGCCGATCATGTGCCGGGGGAGCCAACAGGAGGGGTAATCGTAGGGCCGCTGTGGACGGCAAGTCAATGGAAAGCAACAGGCGACGAATCTCGGCCAGCCGGTGAATGACCGCTTTATGCTCGCGGCTATTTCCACACCCGCTGGCTGAGCCGGCTTCTCAGTTAGTGCTAAAGCCTGTTCACGCCAATTATCATTGGAGCGGCAGCAGAATGACCGCCAATCTGAGTGACGCTGAGTTTCTGTCGTCGCTACGGCGCGCAGTTGAAAAGGAGATTGACGCCTACGTCTACGAGTGTCCGGATGGGGCAATTGGCAATCCCTTGAGCGATGAAGCCGTTGCCAAGGGGCTTGCAGAAATGCGAGCTTCGCTCGTAGAGCCGTATAAGGTGGAAGTTGCTCTCCGAGATACGTTCGAGCAGGTCGGGATGGAGCAGCCACCCCGTCGTGACTGTGCAGTTGTCGCCGATGACCGAAGGGGCATGTTGCTGTTGTTCGACCCCGTGGAAGACGAATTCGTGCTGGCGCAGCGCGTGGACACAGGTCTATCCACGTTCGGTGTTCGTGGTGATGCTGTTGGGTGTTTCCTTGCGCGTTAGCAGAGCCATCATCGCTGTTGAGAAATCGCCTTCTCACAAGTAATCGGACTGAGAGCTAATACCCCCGGCCTCACGACCACCGGCGGAAAAATAATGCCTGCTCCGCGATGGGCACGGTGCGGGCCGAGAGAGCCGCGAGTTGCGGCTCGGTCAAGGGCGTGAACTCGCGGGCGAGCTTGACGTTCTCCTCCAACTGCGCCACGTTGTCGCAGCCGATGATTACGGTGCTCACCGGCAGCGAGAGCACGTAGTACAGCGCATCCTTCATCGTGAGCGGCCCGGCCTGCGTCTTGCCGTGGGCGTACGCTCCGACCGCGGGCCAGTTCGAAATCAGCCGTCCGCGCGAGGGAATCTTCATGCCGATGATGCCCATCTGCTTCTCCACCGCCAGCGGAAGCAGTTTCTCCTGGAAGCTGAGGTGATGTCTGTCGGCGGCGTTGACCGCCATCAGGATCTGATCGAAGGGGAACCGGCGAAGGCATTCCATCAGCACTTCGGGGTCAGTGTGCCCGGTCACGCCCAGGTAGCGGACCATCTTCTGCTCGCGCGCCTGCTGCGCAGCCTGCAGCGCTCCGCCCTTGGCGAAGATGCGATCGACATCATCCTGCGTATCGATGTGATGGAGCTGCCAGGCATCGAGGTGGTCGGTGTTGAGCAGCTTGAGCGATTCTTCGAGCAGGCGCATCGAGCCGTCCCGGCTGCGGTCGTGAGTCTTGCTGGCCAGGTAGACCTGGTTGCGGCGCCGCTTCATCACCTGTCCGATATAGCGCTGGCTCCAGCGCTTGCCACCGCCGTACATCGCCGCCGTGTCGATGTAGTTGACACCCAGATCGAGCGCCCGCTCGACGATGGCCACGGCCGCGGCTTCGTTGTCCGGCTGCTCGATGGCCGCCTGGCCGCCCAGGCTGAAGAGGCCGACGCGGTATCCAGTGCGCCCCAGGTTGCGGGTTGGCATCACGTCCACAGTGGCAGGATTCGCGGGCAGCGGTGGCAGCGCCGACGCCGTCCGGCTCAGCAGACCGCCGGCCACCAGTCCGGCGGTGGCCACTCCGGTCTGCTTCAGGAAGTGGCGGCGCGAAGAGGTGGGTTTCTGCGAATGGTCTTTCATAGCGCACCAATTACCAGATTTTAGACGCTCGAATCAGTGATTGGTATCACTCACAGAGGTGAGTCCGCAACGAAGTAGCTCAGGCGCCAGAGCCCACGAAAGCCGACTGACAGATTTTAACGACATTTGTTGGTCGGATCTCCTTCCGCCATCATGACCTCCATGACGCGCTGTTCTGGAAGGCCTGGGATAACACCAGTCAAATGCGCTTCTATGACAATCTCATCCTGCTGGTTTTTGAACACTGCCTCAGCTTTGGCTCTATTGCGGTCATCAAGCTCAGTGATGGTAAAACAACATTCTATTGTGTCACCAAAATATACCGGCTTCTTGAAACGAAAATTCATTCCCGATGCCAACCAGCCAATTTGTCCGCCGATCTCAGTGAGCAGGCTGGCAACCAAAAGTCCATGACAAATTCTGCCATGAAAATCTTTTACCTTTGCAAAGCTATGATCAAAATGGACAGGGTTATAGTCTCTGCTGATATCCGCAAAAGCCATCGTATCCTCTTCCGCGAACGTGCGTGAAACAGCAAAAGAGTCACCTCGCTTCAGCCCTGCAATCGCTTTGTTGCGGATGTGTGACATACAAACGGTGCCTCACGAAGCCCCAACCCACTCCATCATGGCCGCGGCCCAGGAATAGCCCACGCCGAAACCGACCAGCGCAAGATTGTGGCCCGGCTGGATCTGTCCGCGGCACTGCGCCTTCTCCAGCGCAATCGGGATGGTGGAGGAAACGGTGTTGGCCGTGTCCGCAAGATCGACCCAGAACTTTTCCTCCGGGATAGGAGTCCGGGCGCGCAGGCGGTCGAGCATGAATTTGTTGGCCTGATGAAAGATGAAATGGTCCACGTTCTCCACGCGCCGGCCGCTCTTCTGGAGCAGTTGCTCCAGCAGCTTGGGGACGGTCTCCACCGTAAACCGGTAAACCTCGGGGCCGTTCATATAAAGGTTGCGCTGGGAGCGCCAGTTGCCGCGGGCGTCCTCGGTTTCGACCGCCTGGTCGCAGCCCACACGCTGGCGCATGCCGCCGGCGGGCACGATCAACTCGCCGGCTCCGCGGCCGTCGGTGCCGAAGACGAACGGCCCGATCAGTTCTCTCTCCGACTCAACGGCGGTGAGCAGGGTAGCGGCGGCGCCATCGCCAAAGATGGTGCGCACGCTGCGGTCGCGGGGATTGATGAACTTGCTGTAGGTCTCGGCGGTGATGAGCAGGACGTTGGTGGCGTTGCCAGTCTCAATCAAACTCTTGGCCAGCGATAGCCCATAGACGAAGCCGGAGCAGCCCTGGTTGAAGTCCAGCGCGCCGCAATCCAGGCGCAGGCCCAGCCGGTCCTGGACCAGGCAGGCCGTGGTGGGCAGAAAGTAGTCCGGGCTCTGAGTGCAGAACAGGAGAAAATCGATGTCGGCGGGGGCGCAGGCGCCTCTCGCGAACAGGCGCTGGGCCGCCGCTACTCCCAGGTCGGAAGAGCATTCATCGGGGGCGGCGATGCGGCGCACGGCGATGCCGGTCTTCTCCAGGATCTTCTGCGCATCCCAGCCGCCGAGTTCCTGGGCCAGTTCTTCGTTGGTTAGTGTGCCGGTAGGAAGATAGGAAGCGACCGCCGCGAGCGCTGCCCGCCGCCGGGCTCCATCGCCATGGTGCATGGCTGAACTCCGCCTCTCAGACAAGACTCGCCATCGGCAATGGTACCCCCTACTCACCAATGTCGCGACCTGCGGGAACCTAACCTTCATATTACACATCTGGCAGGCGGGATTCGAGCCACGCTGAGGTTCTCCGGGGCAGGGCAGGTGCGGCTGCCCCTGCGGGCCTGTGGACAAAAGAAAGCCGCGGCATGAGGTTTCATGCCGCGGTCAGGAAGTGTACCCCAAGGCCCTTTGTCAGCTAAGCGTGCTGGACCTCCGCCTTGGCGCGGGCGCCTGCGGGCAGAGTGGCGAACTGCAGGCTGGCGATCGCCAACGCCGCGGACAACCGGAAGTAGCGCTTGTAGGAGACGTAGGCCCCAGTCATCACCGGCAGCATCAGCAGCGGCGTCTGCCATCCCACGTAATGACTCGCGGTAGCGGCAATGGCGGCGACGCCGGCGCTCAGGACGAAGTAGGAGAAAGTCAGCGCCAGCATCTCGCGCCACACCCTCAGCGGGTTGAGGTTTTCGGTCAGCGCGATCACCGCGGCCACGGGCACGGTGTCGGCCACCAGGAAGGCCGCGCCCGCCAGCGCAATCAGCAGCGACTTGGCCGCCAGCGAGGGGATGGCTGCGCTGCGGTGGAACACCAGGTCCGCCACCGCCACCGCCACCACCAGGGTTGAGACGTTGAACAACGCCTGCACCGGTTTTATGCGCCAGCCTTTGGCCGGCAGGCCCTGGATGAAGGCGGAGAAGGCCGCGATCAATACCGTCTCGGGGAAGCTCATCTCGGCTACCGCGATCAGGATGAACGGCAGGTTCACCGACATGTTCCCGGTTGTGCCCGGCAGCTTGACCTTCAGCCGGGAAGCGATGATGGCGATGATCAGGAAGGACAGGAACCGCACCGGATCCTTGCACTCCCACCGCAGCAGCCCGCCCGCCAGGGCCGCCACTCCCACCGCCGCTATCGCACCGATGAAGAGCTTCGCGCTTATGGTGATGTTTTTCATAGGCGTCTCCTTTCGCTCTTCATCTCCCTTACTGACAGGTGACGGCGCCGGTGGTGGGATCGACCGTGCAATCACCGGGGTCGCCGGTGCTCAAGCCCAGCATGGTGGTGTTACCCCACACAACGCTGTTGCCCCAGACGACGCTGAAGCCGGTGGCGGTGCTGTTGCCCCAGACCACCGAGTTGCCCCAGACGACGGAAGAGGCGTTCAGGAACACGCTGTTACCCCACACCACGGAATTGCCCCACACCACGCTGGTTCCCCACAGCACCGACTTGGAGGCGCCGCTAACCGCGGTCTGTGTGATGGTGACGGTGTTGGTGGAGGGGTTATACACCGCGGTCGGCGAGAGGGCGGAGCCGCTGCCGGTGTCGGTGTTATTCAGCGCCGCCGCCGCATCCAGGTAACCAGCGCCGTAGGTGAACAGGTCGGCCTCGTTGTTGTAGACATTGCCCCGATAGTCGGACGAGTAGCTGTAGGTCTGGTAGTTCTTATACGCTGACTTCATCAGCCGGGCCTTGACCAGGTCGGGAGTCAGCGAGGGGTTCTGCTGCAGCATCAGCGCGGCCGTGCCCGAAACCAGCGGGGTGGCCATGCTGGTGCCGCTCAGGGTGAAGTACCTGGGGCTGCCGTACTGCGAGCCGCAGGAGGTGGCGCTGCTGGAGGCGGCGCTGCTGCTGCACGGAAACACGTCCAGGCTAGGGTAGCCATTCACCAGGGTGGTGTTGGGCGCGAGCAGCGAAACCACTTTATTGCCGGGAGCCACGAGGTCAGGTTTGACGATGTGGTCGATCAGGGTCGGGCCCTTGGAACTATAGCTGGCGATGGCATCGTTGCCGCGATTGAAGCTGGCGTCGTTCAGCGCGCCCACGGTGATCACATAGGGATCGTTGCCGGGGACGTTGATGGTGCCAAATCCTCGGGTGTTCAGCGAGTTGTCGCGGCCTTCGTTGCCTGCCGCCACCACCACCACGATGCCGGCGTTCCACGCCTGCTCCACCGCCTGGCACAGCGGATCGAGAGCGTAGCTCTCATAGATGCCGCGGCCCAGCGACAGGTTCAGCACCCGGATGTTGTACTGGGTCTTCAGTGCGATGGCCTGGCTGATGGCGGCAATCACGGCGCTATCGGTGCCGTTGCCGTTGGCATCCAGCACCCGCAGGTTGATGATGCTGGCGTTCGGAGCCACGCCGGTGTACTGGTACGGGTAGTTGGTTTGCGAGCTCTGGGCATCGCCGGCGGCCAGTCCGGCCACGTGGGTGCCATGCCCGTAGGCGTCGGCGGTAGTGCTGTCGCCTAAAACGAAGCTCTGGCTGTACACCACCCGCGAGTTGGAAGCGCCGAACACGTTGAGATCGGGATGGGCGTAGAGGCCGCTGTCCACGATGGCAATGCCCACGCCGGTGCCGTCATAGCCGTAGCTCTGGGCGATGTCGGCGTTGATGATTTCCCGGGGTGCGTCGAAGTTGGAGGTCAGCTTGACCGTGTGGTCCAGCGACACGTGGAAAACATCGGCATCCTCCAGCAGGTCCCGGACTGCGGAGAGCGGCAGCGTGTAGGCCTCGGCCTTGATCACGCCGAGGTGCCGCTTCGACCGACCGCCCCGGCTCGTCACGAAGTCCCGGTGCTTTTGCTGCGGCGTCACCCGATACTGCACGATGACGTCGACTAGGGTGGAAGGATTTTCCGCTGCCAGCAACTGCTGCAGCGGCGGACTGGCCTTGCGCAGATCGTTTCTGCCCTGGGCAGAAGCCGCCGGCGCCGCCAGTAGCATCAGGCAGGCCGCCAGTACCGCGACGACGCGCACGCTCTTCGTGAACTCTGTCTGCTGTCTCATATGGGTGTAACTCCGCATAGGTAGCTGCCTCGGTAAAAGCAGGCCAGGGGCCAACCCGCAAATTCATCTAAGTTATTGAAACTAAATCAGAAACAACGGAAGGTCGGGGCGGCCTCTGGAGACAACTTGGCGCAAGCGGGAGGGCGCCTGCGCCAACTTGTCGCTGCGCCCGCGGGGGTGCGGGTGAACGCCTGGCAGCGGCTGCGGTGCTGCGGGAAACCGCGGCCCGCCCGTGGCGCCCACCGGCGGTTCCGGCTGCCTCGCGTTCAGCCACCTTTGTAATGTGTACACGCAGCTACATTCAGCGGATTGTTGAGGCTGGTCCCGCGGGCTCAGGACAAAATGTCTGCGGCACCGGTGTGATTGCGACAGATTGTCGCTGTTTCCCACCGAACGCGCGAACGAGAATGCTTAATCCACTCAAAACGCTAGGGAATGGTCTGGTTGGCTGGCTCTCGCGATTGGCCTCCCGCTTGCCGATAAAGGTAGAGAGCAATCCCTCTATGCCGAAGCGAGCCCTAGCGTTCATTTTCCTGACGGCGTCTCTGGGAGCGGTCGTGATGGCCGCCGGAGCGCTGCGCTGGGAATCGCACGACAGCCTGCGCTTTGCCTGCTATCTGGTGGTGGCGTTGCTGGCCTCCGGCCTGAAGGTGCAGTTGCCCGGCATCGACGGCACCATGTCGGTGAACTTCCTGTTCATCCTCATTGGCATCCTGGAATTGTCCTTGCCGGAGACCTTGCTGATCGGTTGCGCTTCCGGCCTGGTGCAGTGCCTGTGGAACACCCGGACCGCGCCCGCGCCCATCAAGGTGGTTTTCAACGTGTTCAGCATGATGGCGCCGGCCATCGCGCTCTCGGCTTTCGCCTATCACCGGCTGGCGCCGGTGCTGCACAACAGCGTGCCGCTGCTGCTGATCGCCGCCGCCTGCGCCTACTTCCTCAGCAACACCATCCCGGTGGCCATCGTGATCTCGCTCACCGAGGGCAAGCCCTTCCGCAAGATCTGGGCGGAGTGCTACTTCTGGTCGTTCCCCTACTACCTGGTGGGTGCCGCCATCGCCGGCCTGGTGAGCGCGCTGAACCGCTGGATAGGCTGGCAGACCTCGCTGCTGGTGCTTCCCATCATGTACTGGATCTACCGCTCCTATCGTCTGTACCTGGGGCGGCTGCACGATGAGAAGCGGCACGTAGAAGAGATGGCCGGCCTGCACCTGCGCACCATCGAAGCCCTGGCCCTGGCCATCGAGGCCAAGGACACCACCACCCACGACCACCTGCAGCGGGTGCGGGTGTATGCGCTGGAGATCGCCAAAGAACTGGCGCTGAACGAGGCGGAGATCGAGGCGCTGCGCGCCGCCGCCCTGCTGCACGACATCGGCAAGCTGGCCGTGCCCGAGCACATCATCAACAAGCCCGGCCGCCTGACCCCGGAAGAATTCGAAAAGATGAAGATCCACCCGGTGGTGGGGGCGGAGATTCTCAAGCACGTTGGCTTTCCCTATCCGGTGGTGCCCATCGTGCGCTCCCATCACGAGAAGTGGAATGGCAGCGGCTACCCCGACGGGCTGCGAGGAATCGAGATTCCCATGGGCGCGCGCATCCTCGCCGCCGTGGATTGCCTGGACGCGCTGGCCTCCGACCGCCAGTATCGCCGCGCCCTGCCCCTGGATCAGGCCATGGAGCACGTGGCCCGTGCCGCCGGTACCGAGTTCGACCCGCGCGTGGTGGACGTGCTGAAGCGGCGTTACATCGAACTGGAGCGCCTGGCCCAGGCCACCTCCGCCGAACCCATGCAGCCCCGGCTGTCCACCGACGTCAAGGTGGAACGCGGCCTGGAGCCCTCCGCCGGCTTTGAGCGCACGGCCCCGGCGGCCTCGGGCGGCGATTCCGAGAGCTTCCTCACCTCCATCGCCGCCGCCCGCCAGGAAGCGCAGACCCTGTTCGAGCTCAGCCACGACCTGGGCAGCACCCTCAGCCTGGACGAAACTTTGTCCCTGCTCACGGTGCGGCTGAAGAAGCTGGTGCCCTACGATTCGGTGGCCATCTACATCTGCCGCGGCGACAACCTGGTGCCGCAGTACGTGAGCGGCGACAACTTCCGCCTCTTTTCCGCGCTGGAGATCCCCATCGGGCAAGGCTTGTCGGGATGGGTAGCGCAGAACCACAAGCCCATCGTCAACGGCAATCCTTCGGTTGAGCCCGGCTACCTCAACGACGACACCAAGTTCAGCACCCTGCGCTCGGCCTTGGCGGTGCCGCTGGAAGGCGTGGCGGGAGTGGTGGGGGTGCTGGCGCTCTACAAGGCGGAGCGCGACGCCTTCACCAACGACCACCTGCGCGTGCTGCTGGCCATCGCCTCCAAGGTCGGCATCTGCATCGAGAACGCCTTGAAGTATCAGCAGGCGGAGAGTTCGGCCACCACCGACTATCTCACCGGGCTGCCCAACGCCCGCTCCCTGTTCCTGCACCTGGACCGCGAGCTGGCGCGCTGCAAACGCAGCCACACCCCGCTGGCCGTCATGGTCTGCGACCTGGACGGCTTCAAGCAGATCAACGACCGCTTCGGCCACCTGGAAGGCAACAAAGTGCTGCGCATCTTCGCCGACTTTATGAAGGCGGTCTGCCGCGAGTACGACTACGTGGCCCGCATGGGCGGCGACGAGTTCGTGATCGTGGCTCCCGGGATGACGCCCCAGGCGGCCGAAGAAAAAGGCGCACACCTGCTGACCCTGGCCCGCGAAGCCGGCCGCCAGGTCTGCGGCCATGATTTCCTTTCGGTCAGCTTCGGCTGCGCGTTCTATCCCGAGGCCGGCTCCGACGCCGAGCAGTTGCTCACCGAAGCCGACCGCAGGATGTACGTGGTCAAGCAGGCTCAACACGAACGCGCCGAGCGCATGCAGGGTCACTCGGCCTCCCCCGCAGTGGTGAATTAAGGGGGCGCGATGCGGAAGATCGTCCAAAACCTGGCGGCGATGGCAGCGGTCGTGCTCGTGGGCGGACTGCTCTCGGCCACGCTGGTGCGTCTGGCGCCCGGTTTCGGCGTGGACGAGCAACAACTGGACGCGCGCCTCAGCTCGGAGAGCGTGCAGGTCCTGCGCCAGGCCCGCGCCGGAGACCGCAACATCGCCCGCTTCTATCTCAATTACCTGGGACGCGCTCTGCGCGGCGATCTCGGCGAGTCCCGCACGCTGAATCGTCCGGTGCGCGAGCTGCTCGCCCAGCGTTTGCCGGTGACCGCGCGCCTGGCCGGGCTGGGGCTGCTCGCCGGCTGGTTCTGCGCGGTGCTGCTGGCGGTGGGCGCCACCATAGCCCGCCGCGCCGCCTGCGACTTGGCCGCCACCCTGCTGGGCGGAATCTTTCTATCCGTGCCCGCGGCGGTGCTGGCCTTGCTGTTCGTATTCGCCAACGCCCCCGCCTGCCTGGCGATCGCGCTGGTGGTTTTTCCCAAGGTGTTCTCCTACACCCGCAACCTGCTGGCCCAAAGCTATGACGCGCCGCACCTGGTGACCGCCTACGCCAAGGGCGTGGGTCCGCTGCGGATTCTCCTGTGGCACGTGCTGCCGGTGGCGGGCGCGCAGTTGCTGGCGGTGGCGGGGATCTCGGTCAGCATCGCGCTGGGCGCGGCCATCCCGGTGGAAGCCCTGTGCGGCATTGCCGGCATCGGCCAGCTCGCGTGGCAGGCGGCCCTGGGCCGCGACCTGCCCTTGCTGGTGAATCTGACCGTGCTGGTCACCGTGATTACCCTGGCCGCGAACTGGGGATCGGAGTTCGCGGGACAGCGCTTCAGGACGAGTGCAGCATGAGACGCGTTCGCCAATTCGCATGGTTGCTGCTGGCGCTGGTGG
>JBIOFT010000031.1:0-27645 GCA_044447375.1 Terriglobales bacterium
ATCCTTTTTCGTGTCCGAACAGCTCGCTCTCCAGCAGGGTCTCGGTGATGGCGGCGCAATTGATGGCCACGAACGGCTTGTTGGCCCGGCCGCTGTTGGCATGGATGGCGCGCGCCACCAGCTCTTTGCCGGTCCCGCTTTCCCCCCAGACCAGCACCGTGGATTCCCGCCCCGCGACCCTGGAGATGAATTCCAGGACGGCGCGCATGGCCTGGCTCTCGCCAATCATGCCATGATCGGCGCTCAGTTCCTGCCGCAGGCGCCGGTTCTCGCCGCCCAACCACTCCAGGTGGCGCGCATTCTCCATGGCCAGTCCCGCGATGTTGCCCAGCGCCAGCACGAGCTGCAGCAGCCCGGCATCGAAGTGCACACCGGCCGAGCTGGCGTCCAGGTAGATCACGCCCACCAGCTTGCCCTGCGCTTCCATGGGCGCGGCCAGCACCGAGCGCACGTTCGGTGATGCCAGGCTGTCGGCGGCACGGTAGGTCGCGTCTTCGATCACGTCATTCGACAGCACCGCCACGTTCTCGCGCATGACCTCGTTGAGGATGGTCTGGCTCGCCTGGATGGGTTGCTCCGGTCCCGCGTTCCGGTAGCGTCCCAGGATGGACGAGAATTCCTCCGAGCCTTCCTCTACCAGCAGCACCGCGGCGCGATCCGCCGGCGCCACCTCGAACACCGCGTCCAGCACCTTCTGCTGCAGGGTCGCGACGTCGCGGACGGAACTCAGCGTCCGGCTGAAGTTCAGCAGCACGTTCAAGTCGCGGACCGTGCGCGCCGAGCTGGGCAGGCCCGCCTGCGACGGCTGTAGGTATACCGCGTTCTCCTTGCGCAGGATGACCGTGGGGCCGCCGGGGGTCGCCGAGTCGTCCACGCGGAGGGAGCTGGTATGGGTCGCCTCATCGTCGGACCCATGGAAGACGAAGATCGAGTTTCCCACCCGCACTTGGTCGCCATGCACCAGCACGCGTTCTTTCACCGGCACGCCGTTCACGAAGGTGCTGTTGCGGCTGTCGAGGTCCTCCAGACGGACGTCAGGGCCGTCGCGGCGGAGGACGCAGTGCCGTCGCGAGACCAGCGGATCCAGCAGGGAGATCTGGTTAGAGGGCTCGCGGCCAATCGAGAGTTCGCCCTCCTCCAGCGAGAAGATACGGCCCTCGACCGGCCCACTCACCGCTTCCAGGCGGACTCTGGCCGGGGGCTCGGCTTGCGGATTGGGTGCGCTCGCCACGCGATGAGTATACCCAACGCTCCAAATACGGTGCGCCATGCACGCGACCTAACACAAATGCTAGGCCACCAAACAGGATGGTTAGGTTTCAGCCGTTTCGAGCCTTGGCGAATCCTGGGTCGCCGGCGCCATCGAGACGGTAACCGCATTGTTTTCAATGGGTAACGCGGGAAGGCGGCGATTGCTCAGAGGCCGCCGCCGTCTGGCATGGGCATTGCTATATGTCAAGGTGTCCGAGGTAATAAAGAAAGTCAAAAGTAACCGGACAGGAAACGAAAATCACAAAGAAAGGAGCACTCAAATGACAGTTCAGACCAACACCAAGGCCGGCAGCGCAGTATGGGGTGGGTAAGCCGAGTGAAACAAACAGAACGACAACAAATCTCAAAAGAAAGGAGCACTCAGATGACAGTTAAGACGAACACCAAGGCCGGCAGCGCAGTATGGGGTGGGTAAGCCGAGCCGCTGAAGCAGCAGACAGCAGCCAAAACAGAAAGCAACCAGATTTCAGCGAAGAGAGGAGAAGCTCCCATGACGGTGAAAACGAACACGAAGGCTGGCAGCGCAGTATGGGGTGGCTAATGACCCGAGCGTGCCTGCAAGAAAGGATTTGCATGGCAACACCAAAAGAAGATCCCAACGGCCGGTTCCGCCGATAGCGACCAACGCTCTTCGCCGGCACCGGCCGATGCTTTTTCCCCTTACTTCCTTCCCCCCGCCATCAGCTTCATAGAAAACCAAGATCCCTCCCTTCGCGCTTGGTCGCACAACTCCCTCGCGCTCGTTCGGGATGACAAGTGGAATTGTGGGGTTTGTCGGTGCAGCCAAAGCTGCGCTCTGAGGGGGAAATTCGACCGGCAAAATAGGAAGGGCTGCGACATTGGTTATGTTCCAGCCACCGACTCCGGCGAGGGAGCTCGGCAGCGTGGAAACATGCACCATCGCAGCCCCTGATGCGATCACCACTTTCGCGGTACCAAACCCCGGCGGACTCTCGCAAAACCGTCGGTTTTTTCGGGTCTGGCGGTCCCTGCGGGTCGCCCCGCCGAACCGATCACCCAGCTTACTTTGGACCGGCTACTAATTAGGAAGCCAACCCTTTCAGCCGTCGACGGGATTCACCTTAAGCGCCCGCTCGGCCGGCGTCAATGCCCGTGATTAGTGCAAATGTGGAAAAGCAGCACCATACTCCGGATGCCTCAGCGAAGCGTGCAGCCGAAGCGCCGATGCTATACTGCGCCGTTCCGCCCATGCCGACGCTGCCCACAGTTCTGAAGCTCGACAACATCCTGGTGGCCACCGACTTCTCGCCCGCCTCCCAGGTGGCGACGCGCTTTGCCATCGAGATCGCGCGGCGTCACAGCGCCAAGCTGCTCATGACCCACGTCGCCGCCTCGCAGTCGGAAAAACCGCTGATGGACGCGTGGCGCGCCGGGCAGTCCGAAATCATGGACCACTTCATCGCCGGACGGCTCACCGGCATCCCGCACGAGCTGCTGGTCAAGCCGGGCGAGGTGTGGGGCGTGCTCTCGGAGCTGATCGCCGAGCGCTCCATCGACCTGGTGGTGGTGGGGACGCGCGGACGCACGGGGGTGTGGAAGCTGATCATGGGCTCGGTGGCGGAAAGGATCTTCCGCCAGGCGCCCTGCCCCGTGCTCATCGTCGGTCCCAGCTCCACCCAGAAGCCGGAAGAGGGCGCGCAACGGATCCTGGTGCCCACGGGCTTCGCGCATCAGTCTCTTTACGCGGTGCGCTATGCCGTATGGCTGGCGGAACAACTGCGGTCGTCGCTGGCGGTGCTGCACGTGGTGACCGACGCGGAGCGGCTTGCGCCCGCGGAAAAGGAGCGCATCGGCAACGAGCGCTTGAAGAGATTGCGGGCGCTGATCCCCGAAGACGCCAAGCTGACGGGCGCGCCCGAGTTCTTCGTAGAATACGGCGCCGCAACCAGGCAGATCCTGGAGACTTCCGCCACGTGGAACCCCAACCTCATGGTGCTGGGTTTGCGGCCGGTGGTGGCAGACCGCCCGGAAACCGCGCAGGCCAAAGCTTACGAGATCGTCTGCAAAGCTCCGTGCCCGGTGCTGACCGTCCGGGAGCCGGCGTAGGAACCGCGTTCACAGTATAGAGACGCAGCATGCTGCGGCATGCAGGAACCCCAATCGTCAATGAACGGGCCAGCGATCCCCTGACATACAATTCACCCCAGGAGGTATCTGTGGGCCGCGCCTTCGGTTTTCTAGGATTAATGATCGTGCTGTGCGTGGGAGCGTGGCTCTACACCCGCCAGGCGATGAGTGTGACGCCGGCCGGCTCCGGCAATGTTCGCGCCGTCGTGGAGATCACCGGCGTGCAGAACGACCTGCTGGCCATCGCCAACGCCGAGCGCAGCCAGTTCGCCCTCGAGGGCAAATATCTCTCGCTCGACGAGCTGCGTTCCAAGGGCGTGATCAACCTGCCGGCATCGGGCCGCGCCGGCTACACCTATTCGGTGGACGTCGGCGGCAGTGCCTTCCGCGTGATCGCCAGCTACTCCGGCCCGCCCGCCGCCGCGCCCCAGACCATCTCCATCGACCAGACCATGGAAATCAGGACGGAGTAGCAAAGCGGCCACGGATTCACACGGATTACTACGGATCGTTTCTTGATTTTTGATCCGTGCTGATCCGCGTGAATCCGTGGCTGCCTTTACCGCTGACTGCTACTGGTGAACGTGCGGGCTCTGCGCCGGATTGTGCGCCGTGCCTGACGCGGACGTTCGCTTCAGCACCTGGACTTCGAACTCTACCGGCGCCAGCTTGGGCGGGAAACACGAGCGGTCGTTGCAGGCCTGGTACTTGAGCTGGCCATGCACCTTGTATTTGCCCGGGCTGGCCGTGCGCATGGCGCTCACCTTGGCCGTAATCGTGAACTCGCCCGAGTAGACGTTCAGCGGCTGGTCGGGAGCGATGGCCAGCGTCAGGTCGTGGCCCTTGGGATAGGTGATGGAGCCCACGCCGATGTCGGTGGGCGGATTGAGCTGCAGCTTGGTTGGGATCAGCAATTCCGATCCCGGCTGGTTGGAATTGATGTGATAGCCGTCCGCCACTTTGAACCGCAGGCGCAATGCAGCCGGCTTGCCGGACTTCACGGAGATCTTGGCGACGGGTAGGGGCGTCACCCAAGACGGTGTCTGCGGCGCCGTGTCGTCCATGGCCGCGCCGGCAGCCACGAGCACAAGCACGAATCCTGCCAGGAATTCGACGACGACCGACTTGGTCATCGCGCCGGCTCCTTTGCGCTCGCCTGCGCTGCCGGCGTTGCACCGCCCAGCGCCTTCTTGATGCCGTCTTCGAACTCGCTGCGGCTCACCAGCCCGAAGACGCGATCCACCACCTTGCCCTGGCGGTCGATAATGAAGGTAGTAGGCAGGAACTCCACGCCGCCGTAGGCATCGCCCACCGCTTCCTTCCCGATCAGCACCGGATAATTCACTGCCATCTCCTTGGCGAACTTGGCGATGGCCTCTTCGCCCGAATCGTCCATGGCAACGCCGATCACCTGCAGGCCCTGCGACGCGTACTGTTTCTGCAGGTCCACGAACCACGGCATCTCGATCTTGCAGGGCGCGCACCAGGTCGCCCAGAAGTTCAGCAGAACGGCCTTGCCGCGAAAGTCCGAAAGCCGCACCGGTTTGCCATCGAGGCTCTTCAGTTCGAAATCCGGCGCCACCGACCCGTTCTTCCCCACCGGGGCGAGTTTCACCACGCCGGCTCTCGGCTTGGCCATGCGCACGCCGGCAAACAGCATGAGGGCCACGGCTGCGATCACCACGACAATCACGATTGCGTTACGTTTCACAGCACCTCACAACGCGAAGCGGTTCAGGAACGACAGCCAGGCCGACAGGATGGTGAAGTGGCGCGTGACGATCAGCGCCCCGATGGCGATCAGCAGCACCCCGCTGGCGACTTCCACCGCATGCAGGTGCCGCCGGAAGCGCGCGTAGAACCGCAGGAAGCGGTCAATGCCCAGCGAGGTCAGCAGGAACGGCACCGCCAGGCCCGCCGAATACACCGCCAAGAGCGCCGTGCCCTTGGCCACTGAATTTTCCGAGGCGGCGAATGTCAGGATGGTCGCCAGGATCGGCCCGATGCAGGGCGTCCATCCGAAGGCGAAGGCAAAGCCCACCGCGAACGCGCCCGCCGCCGTGCTTGATCCCTTGACGCTGTGCAGGCGCTTGTCGGCGTAAAGAGCGTTGATCTTGAAGATGCCCGTCAGGTGCAGCCCGAACAGGATGATGACGATGCCCGCGATCCGGGTCAGGATGGGGTAATACTGCCGCGTGAGTTGTCCTACTTCCGTCGCTACCGCCCCCAGCGCGATGAACACCAGGGAGAACCCCAGGATGAACATCACGGAGTTCAGCATCACGGTGCGCAGCACGCGGTTCTCGGGTTCGCTCAAGCCCTCAGCGCCTACGCCCGAGATCAGCGACACGTATCCCGGTACCAGAGGCAGAACGCAGGGCGAGAGGAACGAGAGCAAGCCCGCCAGAAAGGCGGCGATGGGCAACGGGAGATTTGTCATCCTTGGTTATTGTACCCGCCCGGAGCGCACGATGACCCGATCACCCGATGGCCCGATTTATTTCCTGAGCCCTATCCAACCCTCGGCGACCACGATCGAGTCCCCGGGGTTGTGCGGATCGTACTTTACGGAGGTGGCCAGGCCCAGGCGGCAGGAGTAGAGGTCCACCTGGTGGCGCAAGTAGGTGATGTCCTGCGACGCTTCGTAGGTGACGCCGGCCACGTCGTACTGGTAGATGAGCATCTGCGCCGAACCGCGCCCGTTGAGGTCGAGCTCCTGCACGTCGAGGATATTGCCGTCAGTGATCCGGCCTTTCTGGGTGATGCGCAGCCGGCGCTCGCGCTCGATGTCGTCGGGCGTTTTGCGGCGCCGCCGGGCCAGCAGCCCGGCCACCAGCACTAGCATGCTGGCGCCGCCAAGAATCACAGGATAGTGGCGCAAGAGACTCATGGCGCTGAAAGCTAATGCTGTCAATCTACTACGAATCCGGGGTGGGGAACATCAGGATTTGTCCGGGGGCCACCCGACGCGTCAAGATCAGATCACCCGATGACCCGATCTCCCGATCTTCACTTCTTCAGCTTTTCCCAATCCTTCAGGAAGGTAGCCAGGCCCTTATCGGTGAGGGGATGGTTGAACATCTGGTCGAGCACCTTGAAAGGGACGGTAGCCACGTCGGCTCCGGCCAGCGCCGCGTCAATCACGTGCAGCGGGTGCCGCAGCGAAGCCGCCAGCACCTGCGTCTTGTATCCGTAATTGCGATAGATCTGGAGGATCTGCTTGACCAGGTCCATGCCCACGTGGCCGATGTCGTCCAGCCGCCCCAGGAACGGGCTCACGTAGCTGCCGCCGGCTTTGGCCACCAGCAACGCCTGATTAGCGGAGAAGCACAGGGTCAGGTTGGTGCGGATGCCGTCCTCGACCAGGCACTTGCAGGCCTTCAGGCCGTCGCGCGTGGTGGGCAGCTTCACCACGATGTTCTTGTGCCAGCTTGCGTACTCGCGACCCTCGGTGCACATCGCGCCGGCATCGGTGGCGATCACCTCGGCATTCACCGGGCCGTCCACCACCGAGCAGATCTCAAGGATGGTCTCCTTGAAGGTCTTGCCTTTGCCCTCTTTCGCGATCAGCGAGGGGTTGGTGGTCACGCCGTCCAGGATGCCTAGCGCGGCGGCCTCGCGGATCTCGTTGATGTTGGCAGTGTCCAGAAAGAATTTCATAGCAGCCCCCAATCATCCGATGTCCCGATCACGCGACGACCCGATTCCGCAACGTTCCTATCCCAGCAATCGTGACCTCCATCACGTCTCCCGGCTTCACCGGACCGACGCCCGAGGGGGTGCCGGTGGCGATCACGTCCCCAGGCACCAGCGTCATCACCTGCGAACAATACCGGATGATCTCGTCCAGTGGAAAGATGAAATCGGTCGTGGTGCCGTGCTGCTTGAGTTCGCCGTTGACACGGGTTTCGACGGTCACGCCCTTCCACGGGTCGGGTTCGTCGCTGATGACCGGCCCGACCGGGCAGAAGGTATCGAAGCCTTTGCCACGGGTCCACTGCCCGTCTTTGCGCTGCAGGTCGCGCGCGGTCACGTCGTTCAGGCAGGTGTAGCCGCGGATGTACGCCCGCACGTCCTCATCCGCGCGCACGTTGCGGCAGCGCTTGCCGATCACCACCGCCAGCTCGCCTTCAAAGTCCACGCGCTCGGAGATGGGCGGGTACACCACGTTTTCCTCCGGCCCGATCACCGACGACGGCGGCTTGAGGAAGATCAGCAGCTCGGTCGGAGGCTCGTTGCCGAACTCGCGCGCGTGTTCCCGGTAGTTGCGACCGACGCAGATGACCTTCGAGGGGGTCACCGGCGCCAGCAGCTTCGTGCCCTCGAGCGGCAGGTGCGTCATGGTGGGGTGGAACTCGGTGCAGAAGGGATCTTCGGCGTGCGGCGAAGCGATCTGGTTGATCACCTCGTGCCCGGCCACGCTCTCGATGATGCCGCAGTGGATGCCGTCTTCGGTCTGGAACCGGCAATATTTCATGGCTCTCGACAATCCATCAGGGTAGCAGAGATTGAGTAATTGGGTAATTTGGTCATTGGGTAAGTGGGTAATTGAAGAGCCGGCGGATGACGTTCCGGTTTTCAATTACCCACTTACCCAATGACCAAATTACCCAATCCGTATGCCGGCCCATCCCACCACCGCTGCCCCGATCACCAGCCAGGCCGAGCTGACGCGGAACCGAAACAGCAGGATGGCGCTGACCAGCGCAATCGCCGCGGTGGTGAAGTCCACGATGGCCGCTCGCCCCAGTTGCCACGCGACCACTCCCATCAGCGCCAGCGATCCGATGATGACCCCGTCCAGGAAGGCGCCGGCGAGGGCCGACCGGCGAATCCTCGGTATCAGAGGCCCGCTGGCGGCTACCAGGATGAATGCCGGCAGGAAGACAGCCACGGTCGCAACCGCGGCGCCGCGCGTGCCGCCGACGAGGTACCCGACGAAGGTTGCGGTGGTGAAGACCGGTCCGGGCGTCACTTGCCCGACCGCCACCGCGTCGAGGAGCTGTTTCTCCGTCAGCCAGTGGAGCCGATCCACGAAATCGGAGCGCAGGAACGCCAGCAGCACGTAGCCGCTTCCGAAAAGAACCGAGCTGATCTTCAGGAAGGTAAGGAAGAGGCGCGAGAGTCCGAACGGGACCGCATCCGGCCTCGACGCTACTGCGGCCATCGGCGCCAGCAGGAGCATCGCCATCCGGCGCGAGCGCACCAACACCGGGCCGGCGGCGGCGATCCCAGCTACGGCCAGGAGCGCAAGTTCCTGCACGTGGAAAAGGTAGGCCACGGTGCACACGACGCCGATCACGGCCAGCCATGCGCTCTTCACCGCTGACCGGGCCAGCTTCCAAAAGGCCTGCACCACCACTGCGATGACTACAGGCTTGATGGCATAGAGAATATGCTCCACCCGCGGCAGCGATCCGTAACGCACGTAGCCAGCCGCGATCAGAGCGACCATGATGGCCGCAGGCACGATGAAGCAGCACCCCGCGACCAGCAGTCCCGGCCATCCTCGCTTGCTGAAGCCGATGTGGATGGCCATCTCCGTCGAACTGGGCCCGGGGATGAGGTTCGACGCGCCCAAGCGGTCGAGGAATTCCTGGCGGGTGAGCCATTTCCGGCGGCGGACGAACTCGTCCTCCATCATGGCGACGTGGGCAGCGGGCCCGCCGAAGGCGATCGTCCCCAGCCTGAAGAAGACGAGCGCGATCTCCGCCAGCGAGACCGGCTTCTGGCTGACATCGGCTGCAGGAGCTTCATTCATTGGATGGTGACTGACATCGGAGCGATCACTCCGGTACAGACTCAGAAGCTTCCACCGATTTCTCGCTTTCGTTCCCGCGCACGTCCACCGCACTGACCGAATACGAGTAGCGGCGCCCCGGCTGCACGGCGGAGTCGCGATAGGTCGGCGCCTTCACCACGTCGCTGTTGATCTTCACTGGCGCTGCGCCTTCTTCATGACGATATACGTTATAGCCGGCCAGATCGGATTCGGTGTCCGGCGCCCAGCTCAGGTCGATGAACGGCTGCTGGGCCGTGCCTGCGGAGACGGCCTGCAAGCCCGTGGGCACTGCCGGCGGGAAGACATCGTGGACGAAGACGTCGATCTCCGCTGAATCCTCGCCCTCTATCTTCTGCTCTTTGCCTTGGGCCTGCCCCATCGTGACCGCAGCGACCTTGTACAGGTACGTCTTTTCCCATTCCGCGTTGCGGTCGAGGAACTGCACGGCGTATGGGAGTCCCATCCCCTCGATGATTGACGGTTCGCCAAGATCAACTTCCTCCTTGCCGCCTTGGATGCGCCGATAGAGATGGTATGAGGTCGATGCGCCCGGCATGGGACCCCGCTCGCCGGAGGCAGTGATTTGCACGCCGTCCGCAGTCACGCGGGCGGAAATCCGGCTGGGCGGCGGGAACGTCGGCGCCAGCGGCACCGTGACCTGGTTCGACAACCCAGCGCCGCGCCCGTGCGCGTTCTCCACCTCCACGGCGTAAGTGGCAAAGCCCAATGCGTGCGCCTCCTGGAGCAGCTTCGGCAGCGTGTCCGTGAAGCTGGCGGCAGCCTGGAGCGGCGTATGCTCCGGCGGCAACGCTCCTACTCTCTCTACGCACTCTGCCACGGCCACCCGATCCACCGCGCGGCAGATGCGGGTGACGCCCAAGTGCTTGATGCGCTTGCGGTCGGTGGTTTCATGCGGCGTGGTCCACGTCAGCGTGACCTTGTCGCCTTTGCGGACGGCCTGCAGATTCCCGACCGTGCGTGGAAGCTCGAGCGAAGGCGGCTGCGGCGCTCCCGGTATCCCACAGGCCAGCAGCGCGGCCAGCGCCAGCACTGCCACGATGGTGAGCAGGCGAGCTCTCATGGAAAGCAAATCAGGGTAGCAGAAAAGCATTCAGCATTCAGCAATCAGCGCTCGCACACCCGTCCATCACCCGATCACGCAATTCCTTATCACACTGCCTTGTGCGCCTCGTCACTGCACCCCGGTCTAGCTTGTGCTCTGCTGCATGGTCAGAGGTGTAGCGTGCCCATCCTGGTCATTGCTGTGGTCGCTCTGGCCCTGTTCGTTGTGGTCGGAGTCATACTGTTTACCGCGGGCATGATCGAGCGGCGGCAAGCGTCGAAGAAGCCGGAGAAGCCCGCCTCTCCCAACCGAGCAGCCTAAGCTGCTCATACAACAGGCGGTTACAGTGGGCGACGCGAGCCAGCGCGGGCCACCTCTGGCGGGGTCCTGTCCCAAAGTAATCTGTCCCGAGACCACACCTTTGCGTCATAAATGTAGCGGGAACCGTTTCCCCGGGTTCCCCCCGAAGTGAGGTCTCATGGGTTCCAGGCTCCTGGATTTATTCCGTCTTGGCCGCTGTTCCCACGAATTTTCCTGGCCGCGCCGCTGGCCCGACGGCGAGTATTACCAGGTATGTCTGCTGTGCGGGGAGGAATACAAGTACGACTGGAAGACGATGTCGCGGCTGGAGCGCGTCACTGGCCTGGGCAAGGGTCAGGAGCGGCCGCGCGCCGGTTCCCGCCCGGGCCGTGCCTGTTCCAAGAAGAAGCCGAGCTGGTCGCCGCGCGCCCGCCGCATCAAGCTCTATGACCAGGAGATGAAATACCGCGAGGTCGGCACCGCGGCCTGGCATCGCGGGACGGTCGAGAATGTCAGCCAGACCGGTGTGCTGTTCCGCGGCCCCGAGCTCCTGCCCGATAACGCCGAGGTGGAGCTGATCCTGAAGATGCCCGGCGAGATCACCGGCCTGGAGCAGTCGCAGGTGATCGCCCGTGGCATGGTGGTGCGCACCGTCCCTCCCGAGAAGGGCAAAGGCAAGCCCGCCATCGCCGCCGGCATCTGGGATTACCGCGTCCTGCACGACCAGACAGAATCGAACCCAGCCGTTTCCGCGGAAGAACCAACCACTACCGACTAACGACTGCCGACAACAAAGCCACGGATCGCCGCGTGGCTCTGTGTCTCTTTAGCCAAAACGAGGTTAACTACAGGATGTACCGCGACAGATCCTGGTCCTTCACGATGTCGGTCAGCATCTTGCGGACGTAGTCGGCGTCGATGTTGACGTCCTTGCTCTCTAAATCGGGGGCGTCGAAGCTGATCTCGTCCAACACCCGCTCCATGATGGTGTGCAGCCGCCGCGCGCCGATGTTCTCCGTGCCCTCATTCACGCGGAAGGCGAAGTTCGCGATCTCATCCAGGGCCTCGCGCGTGAACTCCAGACGGATACCTTCGGTCTCCAGCAGCGCCGTGTACTGCTTCACCAGCGACGATTTTGGCTCGGTGAGGATCCGGATGAAGTCGCCGATGGTGAGCGAGTGCAACTCGACGCGGATGGGGAAGCGTCCTTGCAGCTCGGGGATCAGGTCGCTGGGCTTGGAGACGTGGAAGGCCCCGGCGGCGATGAACAGCACGTGGTCGGTGCGCACCATGCCATAGCGCGTGTTCACCGTGGTGCCTTCGACGATGGGCAGGATGTCACGCTGCACGCCCTCGCGCGAGACGTCGGGCCCGTGCCCGCTCTCGCGCCCGGCGATCTTGTCGATCTCGTCGAGGAAGATTATTCCCGACTGCTCCACGCGCCCCACCGCGATGCGCGTCACCTGGTCCACATCGATCAGCCGCTGCTCCTCTTCCTGAATCAGGTAGTCGAAGGCCTCGCTGACCTTCATCTTCCGCTTCTTGGTGCGCTGGCCGAAGATGTTGGGCAGCATGTCCTTCACGTTGATGTCCATCTCCTCCACGCCCTGGTTGGAGATGATCTCGAAGGCCGGGAACGATTTCTCCCGGACGTCGATTTCGACGATGCGCTCGTCGAGCTTGCCCTCGCGCAACTGCTGGCGCAGCTTCTCGCGGGTGCGCGACTGCGAATCGCCGCCTTCGAGCACCAATCCGGCCGCACCACCGTCGGGCGGCGTGGGGCGCTGGGGACCGGCAGGCAGCAGGATGTCCAGCAGCCGCTCCTCGGCGTTGAGTTCCGCGCGGTCGGCCACGTCTTCCAACTTCTCCTCCCGCACCATCTCGATGGCCACTTCCACCAGGTCGCGGATCATGGACTCCACGTCGCGCCCCACGTAGCCCACCTCGGTGAACTTCGAGGCCTCGATCTTCAGGAAGGGAGAGTTGGCCAGCTTGGCGAGGCGCCGCGCGATCTCGGTCTTGCCCACACCCGTGGGCCCGATCATGATGATGTTCTTGGGCAGGATCTCTTCCGCCAGATCGGGCGCCAGCTTCTGCCGCCGCATGCGGTTGCGCAGGGCGATCGCCACCGCCCGCTTGGCGTCTTTCTGCCCGACCACGTATTTATCGAGCTCCGCTACGATCTCGCGCGGCGTCAGCTCATCCAGTGAGATCTGTTCTTCTTCCGTCGTTCCTGGTAGATAAATCGCCATAATTGCAGTTCCCAGTTCCCAGTTGTCAGTTGCCAGTTTTCAGCAACTCCCTACTCCCTCTCCTTGGCCGACGACCGACGACCCACTACAGCTCTTCTATAGTCACTTTATCGTTCGTATAAATGCACATCTTGCCTGCGATGCGCATAGCTTCTTCCGCGACCTTCCGGGCGGGCAGGTTGGTGTGCTGGATCAAGGCCTCCGCTGCCGCCAGCGCATACGGACCGCCCGACCCCACCGCCGCCACCGCCTCATCGGGCTCGATCACATCACCGTGGCCACTGATCAAGAAAGTCTGGTTAGCATCCGACACCAACAACATGGCTTCAAGCTGCCGCAGCATCTTGTCGGTGCGCCAGTCTTTGGCGAGCTCGACCGCCGCGCGGCCGAGATTCCCGTGATACTGCTCCAGCTTGGATTCGAAGCGCGAGAACAGCGCGAAGGCGTCCGCCGTCGAACCCGCGAATCCGGCCAGGATCTTCTCCTGGTAGAGGCGCCGGATCTTCTTGGCGGTGTGCTTGACGATGCCTTCTCCCAGCGTGACTTGCCCGTCGCCCGCCATCACCACCTTGCCGTCCCGCCGCACCGACAGCACGGTGGTCGAACGCACTAGCCGCTTATCTTTCATGGGGACAATTGCTGATTATAACAGGCGGAAAAGACTGGCCACGGATCGTCACGGATCGCACACGGATCAACTCTTCTCCAAATCCGTGCCTATCCGTGAAAATCCGTGGCCTGTCTGCCCGAACGGGGTGCTCGATTCGTTGGCCGCTTCAGCCCCCGGGAGCGTCGTTGGTGACGTACTGCTCCATGGAGTCGAGTTGCTGGCCCAGTTCTTCCAGGCGCCACTGCAGCAGGTGGCGGATCGAAAGCAGGCCCAGCAGCCGCCCGTCCTTGTCCACGATGGGCAGGTGGCGGTAATGGCGGGACACCATCTCCTCGAAGGCTTCCCCCGGCGTGGTCTCCGTCGTTGCCATGTCCACCGGCGTGGTCATCAGTTCCCGAACCGGGATCTTGTGCGGGTCCAGCCCGCTGAGCGCCAGCTTCCGCAGCACGTCGCGTTCGGTGAAGATGCCGGCCACACGCCGCTCGCCATCGACCACGGCCACGCCGCCCACGCTGTTATCCAGCATCACCTGGATGGCTTCGGCTACCGTCGCTTCCGCCCCGACGGTGGGCGGTTTCTCGTCGCACAACTTCAGGATTCCCATATCGCCTCTTTCTCACTGCTTCCGCCGGATTGGCTATTATCTGCCCCCCGCGCCCTGTGTCAAGCCAGATGCGCGGCCTCCCGCCGCGGCTACTCTTTCCAATGCGGGAAAAAACCGTTGCTGCCGATTGGCAAAACCTTGAGTCACAATGGCCTACTGGCTCAATGATTCAGAACTCAATCTCCCACGTAGGCATCGGCTTCGATCTCCACCAGCATCTCCGGCGAGATCAGTTGGCTGATCTGGACCATCGAGGTGGCCGGGCGAATGTCGCGGAAGAACTCCCCGTGCGCCCGCCCCACCTGCTCCCACTGGCTGATATCCGTGACGAAGATGCGGGTGCGCACCACGTCCTTGAGGCTGGCGCCGGCTTTGCCCAGCGCGCTCTCGATGTTGCGCAGCGTCTGCACCGCTTGGGCGTAGACGTCGCCGATCCCCACGATCTTGCCGTCGGGGCCGGTAGCGGTGGTTCCCGCCACATGAACGTAGGGGCCGACCCGCACCGCCCGCGAGTATCCCACCACCGGCTCCCAGGGTGTGCCGCTGGAAATGTTCTGCCGTGCCATGTCGTTCTCCCGTTATCTCGTCAGCGCTCTAAAAGGTTGGCTGCCAATCTGCGCGTCCGGACTTCCGTTCTGGGTAACCGCAAGCGAGTTCCTGCAATCCAAATCTACATGAACCGGAAACGCCCGGCCGGCGCGGGTTGCGCGGTTACCAAGGACTGGCCACCGTTACTAAAGGTTCGCCACGCAATGCATTTGTCACTTGCGTGGGCCGATAGAGTGGGTGTATCACTCGCCCAACCACATTGGAAAGGGGCGCGGGGGAAATAGGGTTATGATCCCGGAATCGCATCCGTTGCAGCAACTTTTCCTGGAGCTGGTAAGCCGGAATTTTTCCGAAGGCGTCGGCCTGCGCAATCAGGAGGTCAGCGAGTACGTGGCCGCCCTGCTTACCGAGTTCTGCGAAATCGAACAGCTCCACAAGATCCGCAACGCCTCCGAGCGCCCGCTCGACGACGTGGGCGAGATGCTGATCGAGTCCAACCCCATTTATGGCGAAGCCCCGTCCTTCGATCGCGAGCGCCAGGTGCGCAAACACATCGGCGATTACACCCTGTTCTTCACCGGGATGTTTCCCGAGAGCATCAACCATTTCCGCCTGCGGCGCCAGCGCCTGGAAAACTTTATCGACTTCATGAAGGCCGGCAAGGAGAGCTATTACATTGTCTCCAAATTCGAGATCTTCGAATACGCCAAGGTCGCGCCACTGTTCGCGCGGCTCTCCCACGAATTCGAGCGCTGCGTCTACGGCCTGAATCTGGTGAAGAACGAACTCGCGGAGATGCAACACCCCATCTACCGGCGCACCAACGAACTGCTGGCGTAGGAAAATTGGGCAAGTGGGGAATTTGGTAATTGGGTAATTTCCTGCGGCAGCTCCTTACAATTACCCACTTACCCAATTACCCGTTTACCCAATCCTGTAGAAGCTCAACACTGCGTCTCCCTGTCTCAACTCCCGGTAACGTTCCAGCGCGCCGAACTTTCCACCTGGATCGAAGTGCTTTTCGTGCTCCGCCACCACGATGCTGGAGGGCTGCAGCAGCCGCGACTCTCCCAGGAAGCCGAGCACTTTGGCGTAGTCCTGCTCCATGCGGTACGGTGGATCGAGGAAGCACACGTCGCAACTCACCGACAGGGAATCGAGCAGCCGCAGCGCCGGCTCCGCCTCGCGTTCCAGCACCTCGTAGCCTCTCTCGATGGCGAGCGATCGCAGATTCTGCCGGATGACCGCGGCCGCCTTCCGCGACGCCTCTACAAAATACACGGTCCGCGCTCCCCGGCTCAGGGCTTCGATCCCGACGGCGCCGGTTCCCGCGTAGAGGTCCAGCCATACCGAATCCTCGACTTCGGGCGCCAGCACGTTGAACAGGGTTTCCCGCAAGCGGTCGGTGGTGGGGCGCACGTCCATGCCGCGCAACGAGCGCAACGGACGGCTTCGGTATTTGCCAGCGATGACGCGCATAGAGCAATCAGCACTCAGCAATCAGCACTCAGTCTTCGCCGAATGCTGAGTGCTGACGGCTGAATGCAGTTCCGCCCCCGCGCTTACCACTGGCCACCGACCACTGGCCACTGGTTTGCCGGCGTCTAATGTATACAATGTCGTGAGGGGGAGTTCACTACTCTGTTCCTTTGAAGAATTGGTCCATATCGGCGGGACATCTGCTGGGCGCGGAGCTGCGAATCCACGTGTTTTCTCTCGCCCTGCTGCTTCCCATCTGGATGACGCAACCGCCCTCTCACACCACCCACGACGCTCTGCGCGGCGTGGTGCTGATGTTAATCATGCTGGGTTCGGCCCTGCTGCACGAGCTCGCTCACTCCGTGGTAGCGATGCGCAACGGCGTCCCGGTGCGCTCCATCGTGCTGCTCCCGCTGGGCGGCGTCAGCATCATGGACAACGCGCCCTTCGCGTCCCGCAAGCTGGACCCGGCGCGCGAGATCCGCATCGCCATGGCCGGCCCGCTGCTGAGCCTGGGCATCGCCGCCGCCGCGGCGGTGCTGATCCAGGCCGCCGTTCCCGGCGCGCACCTGGGGGCGCGGCCCTGGATCCACTCCACCAGTCTGCTGCGCAGCCTGGTGTGGACGAACATCTTTCTAGGCTTGCTGAACGTGCTCCCGGCCTACCCGCTGGACGGCGGCCGCATCCTGCGCGCGGTGCTGGCCCGCCGCATGGACTACCTGCCGGCGACCCGCCGCGCCGTCACCATCGGCCAGGGCTTCGCCATCGCCTTCTTCGTTCTGGGCATGTACAGCCTGTGGTTCACGGTGGTGGGGCTGTTTATCTTCGTGGCGGCGCAACTGGAGGAGCGCAGCATCGAGTTCCAGGCGGTGCTGGAGACGGTGCGCATGGAAGACGTGATGCTCACCGAGTTCTCCACCCTGTCTCCGGCCGACACCCTGGAGCACGCGCTTTCCAAGGCCGTCCATTCCCTGCAGGACGATTTCCCCGTGGTGCGCGGCAGCAACATGGTGGGCGTGATCTCGCGCCAGAAGATCCTGGACGCGCTGCGCTTTGGCGGCAACGCTTACGTGCAGTCGGTGATGAACAGCGCCTACGACAGCGCCGAGCGCACCGAGACCCTGGCTTCCGCTTTCCGTAAGATCACCGCCAAGAACCTCAGCATCATCCCCGTCGTGGATGGCGAACACCTGGTGGGCATCGTTACATTGCAGAACCTGATGCACTCCATGGGCATGCTGGCCGAGAGCCGCAAGCTGCGGCGCCAAACGGAAGAGCAGTAGCGAGTCGCCAGTCCCCAGTTGCCAGTACCCGAAACTGACAACTGACTACTGGCGACTGGTTTTTACAACTGCATCGCCCGGGCCACCTTCACCGCTTCCACCTTGCGCAGCGCGTTGAGCACCTCTTCCGGCACGACGGAATCCACGTGCACCACGGCGATGGCTTCCGCCGTCTTGCCCTCTTTCTCCTGCCGGCCCAGTGAAAAGTTGGCGATGTTGATGTGGTGGTCGCCGAGGATGGTGCCGATCTTGCCGATCACGCCGGGCACGTCCAGGTTGCGCATGTACACCAGGTTGCGCTCCAGCGGAGCTTCTACGTCGATGTCGTCCACGCCCAGCAGCCGCGGGAACTTGTCGTGCAGCACCGTGCCCCGCACCCGGTGTTCCTCCGCCGTGGTTCGGAGCGAAACCGAGAGCACGTTGGCGGCGCCGCCACTGGGCGGGCGCGGCTTCTTCGTCTCCCGCACCTTGATGCCGCGCTCGTCGGCGATGGCCGCCGCGTTCACCAGGTTGGCATGCTCCGAGAGCATGTGGTTGATGATGCCCTTCAGGGCCGCGTTGCGCAGCAACTCCGTCTTCCACTCCGCTATGGGGCCGGAATAACGGACCACGACTTCCTCGGCGTTGCCGTCGGTCGCCTGCGCCAGGAAAGCCCCCAGGCGCTCGGCCAGCACGATGTAAGGATGCATCTCGATGTACTCTTCGTGCGACACCGAGGGAATGTTCACGGCGTTCTGGATGACGCCATGCTTCAGGTATTCCTTGACCTGGAGCGCGATCTGGTAGCCGACCGCTTCCTGCGCTTCGTGGGTCGAGCCGGCGATGTGCGGCGACATCACCAGGTTCTCCAACGCGGTGAGCGGGGACTGCCGGAGCGGCTCGTCGTGGAACACATCCAGCGCCGCCCCCGCCACCTGTCCGGACTTGAGCGCTTCGGCCAGGGCGGCTTCGTCCACCAGTTCGCCGCGCGCGCAGTTCACCAGGCGCACGCCGCGCTTCATCTTCTTGATGTTCTCGGTGTTGATCATGCCTGCCGTCTGCGGGGTCAGGCCGACGTGCAGGGTGATGTAATCCGCAGTGGCGTAAATCTCATCCAGGCCGGCCATGCGGATCTCCAGGTCGCGCGCCACGCTGGTGGAAACGAACGGATCGTGCGCCACCACGGTCATGTGGAAGGCGCGGGCGCGTTTGGCGACTTCCAGGCCCACCCGTCCCAGTCCGACGATGCCCAGCGTCTTGCCGCGCAGCTCCGTGCCCTGCAGCGTCTTCTTCTCCCATTTGCCGGCGTGCATGAGCGCATCGGCGCGGCACAGGTGGCGCGCCATGGCCAGCATCAGCCCCAAGGTATGTTCGGCCACGGCCACGGCGTTAGCGCCGGGAGTGTTCATCACCGCGATACCCTTCTTGGTGGCAGCTTCCAGGTCGATGTTGTCCACGCCCACGCCGGCGCGGCCGATGACGCGCAGCTTGGTGGCGGGCTCGAGCACGTGCGCGTCCACCTTGACGGCCGAGCGCACGATCAGGGCATCGGCATCGGCCAGGTGCGCCGCCAGCTTGCCTTCAATCTGGTCGGGCGTGACCAGAGTCCAGCCGCTTTCATCGCGGAACAGCTCGACCGCTGCGGGAGAGATTTTCTCAGCAACGACGACTTTCATGGCAGGGATTGTAGCGCGAGCGCGCGAACTCCAGTGTGACCGCGATCACGGCGGGAAAGAATTTGGTTTCTCTGCTTCGCTACCTAGTTTTGTGGCGAAGCCCTAGAACCAGACAAGATTCCTCGTCCTCTTGGACGAACTGCTTGACGATGGGCAGTGCCGTCCGCAGGAGATTCTCGATATCAGTGCTGTTGCAATTGGCAGCGCGGAGCCAGATGAGCTTCGGCGGATGGCCGTGGAGAACGCTTCGGTCCTGAAAGTCCGAGTCCTTCGAGACAATCGTGAAGGCGTTGTCTTTGGCATACTGCCAAATGGCGGAATCGTCCGCGCTCCCCAGTCCGCATGGATGAACATGGGCCGAACCTGGATAAACATCAGCTAAGACTGCCGGCAGGCGAGGAGACAGGTTTTCATCGAAGAGGAGCTTCACGCGTTGGAAATTTCCAGTTTGCGCTCGCGATCAGCGGCGTAGGCGAGACAGGCCCGAATGTCTTCTTCGGTGAGATAAGGAAATTCCCGCAGGACGTCCGCCTGCGTCATGCCGCTAGCCAGATATTCCAAAACGTCATACACGGTGATTCGCAGCCCGCGAATGCATGGCTTCCCGCTTCGCTTGCCGGGTTCCATCGTAATGATGTCAGAATAGATCACACGCTCACTCTATTAGAAAGAACCAGTCTCGGGCAATTGGAATCAGACGTGGGCAACCAGCCGGAACAGCTCTCACGATCCAACCGCCACCTGCTGCTTCTCCGCCACGGCGCGGGCGTACACCTCCTGCGCCGCCTTGAGTCCCATGCCGAACTCCACGTGCCGCGGGCGCGCCACATAGGCCAGCACATGCTCCAGCGCGGCGATGATCCCGATAGTGTCCATGTAATCGTAGTAACCCAGGTGGGCGATGCGGAAGATCTTGCCCTTCATCTCGCCCTGGCCGTTGGCGACCACGGCGCCGAACTGCTGGCGGAAGAACTTGACGATATCGCCGGAGTCGGCGCCCTGCGGCGGGAGGATGGCGGTCAGCGCCGCGCACGGCTCGGCCGCGAACAGGGCCAGCCGGTGCGCCTGCGCCGCGGCCCGCGTCATCTCCGCTGCAGTTTCGGCGTTGGCGATCAGCGCCTCGCGGCCCGCGGCCACGTCGCCGCCGCCCATCTCGCGGATAAAGTCGAGCGCTGCGGCCAGGCCCGCGACCACCGAGATCGCCGGCGTGTAGGCCGATTCTCCCTTGGCCGCGACTTTCCGTTCCTTGCGCAGATCGAAGTAGTAGCGCGGGTTCTTGGCGGTCTCCATCCGCTGCCATGCCCGCTCGCTCACCGCCAGGTACGCGACCCCCGGCGGCACCATGACCGCCTTCTGCGAGCCGCCGATCATCACGTCGATGCCGCTGCCGTGTACATCGAAGCGCGTGGTGCCCAGTCCGGTGATGGCATCCACCACCAGCAACGCATCGCTGCCGCGCAAGACTTGGGCAACGCCCTCCACGTCATGCCGGCATCCGGTGGAACTTTCCGTCGCCTGCATGTAGACCGCGCGCACGTCGCCATCGAGCTTGGCCCGCACTTCGTCGAGCAAGAAGGTTTGGCCGTACTCGGCCGTCACCAGCTCCACCTGGCAGCCGAAGGCCCTGGTGAGGTCGCGCCAGCGCTCGCCGAACTTCCCGGCGGTGAGCACCAGCACCTTGTCCCCGGGCGACGTGAGGTTCGAGACCGCCGCCTCCATTGCGCCCGACCCGGACGCCGCCAGCAGGATTACGTCATTGCGCGTCCCGATGAATGCCTTCAGGTCGGCCACCACACGCTGCTGCAGCGCGCGGTATTCGGCAGTGCGGTGGTGCACGTCCGCTGCCGCCATGGCACGTTGGGCGGCCGGCAACAACGGTGTCGGCCCGGGAGTGAAGAGGCGTGTCTTTCTCAGCATGGTGGCATGATAGTCCCCACTTCACGGCGGAATCAATGGAACGCTCTCCGCGCGCGATTGAGCCTTTGTGCCAATGAGGCATTGCCCATTAACGGCGCGCGCCGGGCCTATGGCTCAATGACGCAATGGCTCCAATGGCCCAATCCTCCCCGTATAATTCCTGCATGTCGATTCCGGAACAGGTCCAGAAGGATATGACGGCAGCCATGCGCGCTCGCGAGGAACTCCGCCTCTCCACCCTGCGCATGGTCAAGGCGGCATTCAAGAACAAGGAAGTGGAAAAGCGCGGGCCGCTGGACGAAAAGGAGGCGCTGGCCGTCCTCGGCACGTTGATCAAGCAGCGCAAGGACTCCATCGAGCAGTTCACCCGCGGCGGCCGCCAGGAACTGGCCGACAAGGAAGCCGCCGAGATCCGCATCATCGAGTCCTACATGCCGCGCGCCGCCGGGGAGGAGGAGATCGTCAGCACCGTCCGCGCCGCCATCGCCGAAATGGGCTCGCCCACTATGAAGGACATGGGCGCAGTGATGAAGAACGCCATGGCCCGCTTTGCCGCCGCCGGCTCACGCGTGGACGGCAAACTCGTGAGCGAGATCGTCAAGCGCGAATTGTCGGGAAAATAGGCGGGCGACCCTGGCATCATATAATTCGGGCACTAAACTCCAGCGGAGGGACATCATGGTCCCGATCTCCTTCACCCGCCGTGAACTTGTCGCGTCGTTGCTCAAGGCATCGGCCGTTGCTGCCGTTTCGCCATCGTTCGCGGCAGCGCAGTCTGCTGCGGCTTCTTCCACGCTGGCCGAGGACCTGGTCGCCGCCAATCACATCCTGGCGCAGCTGGGGATCCTGGACGGCTACGGGCACGTCAGTGTGCGTCAGGACGCCGCCGCCGGCCGCTATCTGCTCTCGCGCTCGCTCGCGCCCGCGCTGGCCACCGCCGCCGACATCCAGCAATATGATCTCGATAGCAATGTGCTCGACCGGGCGGCGCGCCCGTCCTTCATCGAGCGCTTCATCCACGGCGAGATCTACCGCGCGCGGCCGGACGTCCACGCCATCGTGCACAGCCACGCGCCCGCGCTCATTCCCTTCGGCGTGACCGGCGTCGCGCTCCGCCCGCTGTACCACATGACCGCCTTCGTGGGAGAAGGCGTGCCCGTGTTCGAGATCCGCAAGGCGCGCGGCGACGATCCCAAAATGCTTATGCTGGTCCACAACCCGGCCCTGGGGCGCGCCCTCGCCGAAACCCTCGGTAAGAAACCCGCCGCCCTGATGCGCGGACACGGCGCCGTGATCGTGGGTTCGTCGCTGCCCCATGTGGCCGGCCGCAGCGTGTACCTGGCGCTGAATGCCACGCTGCAGGCGCAAGCCGCGGCCCTCGGCGGCAGCATCAACTATCTCGATCCGCAGGAAGCCCGCGAAGAGATCCCCGACAATTACCAGCGGGCCTGGGACTTATGGAAGCGGCAGGCGATGGCAGCGGATTGCGCCCCGCCGCGAACGTAGCACCGCAATGGCAGGTTAGCGGTTGCAATGAGGATCTTGCGATCTCATTTCCTTTTGTCCAGCAGGTTCGCCGCGCCGGTCGCCATGACGGCGTCCTGGGCGCTAGATTCGCGGATCTCCATACGCATCTGCCGCACAGAGGTGGCCTTCTGCGGGTCCATACCGGGCGCCAAATCGGTTGTCTCCAGGAAGTAACCCCAGCCCGCCAGGCAATCGGCTCGGCTCTGTTCACTCTGGAAGTTCTGAACCGTCACCTCGGCTCTCCCGCGCCCCTTGATTATGGCCATGACACCACCGGGCTCATAGGTCCGCAAGTTGTATCGGATGACGGCAAATGTGGTGGATTTCTTTCGCATCAGAAACCTTTCACGTTCGGCAACCAGAGGACAGTTGAAAAAAAGGCGCTTGTAAGCACTATGGTCTCGTTATGCCCCAAAGTCAATGCCCGCTCGGTTAAACTGCGCTCGTGGGCTTAGGCGATCAGCTCGGGCTTACGTTCCAGGTGGCGGCCGCGCGCCGGGTGTGGCGCGTCGCCGACCTGGTGAGCGCGGCGCGCACCGCGCTCGAGCGCGAGTACACCGACGTGTGGGTGGAAGGCGAGATTTCCAATTTCCGCCCCGCCGATTCCGGGCATCTCTACTTCACGCTCAAGGATGGCAACGCGCAGTTACGGATCGTGATGTTCCGCTCCTCGGCGCGGCTGCTGCGCTTCAAGCCCGCCGACGGCCTGCAGGTGATCGCTCGCGGCCGCATGACCATCTATGAGGCGCGGGGCGAGCTGCAGCTCGCCGCCGAGTACCTGGAGCCCAAGGGCGCGGGCGCGCTGCAGATCGCCTTCGAGCAGCTCAAGGCCAAGCTGGCGGCCGAAGGGCTTTTCGATGCCGCACGCAAGAAGCCGCTGCCGGCGCTGCCCCGGCGCATCGGCATTGTGACCTCGCCGCGCGGCGCTGCCATCCAGGACATGCTCAACATCCTCCGCCGGCGCCACGCCAGCGTGCCCATCCTCATCTATCCCGCGCAGGTGCAGGGAGAAGCGGCGTCCGGGGAGGTGCGCGCCGGCATCCAGTACTTCAGCCGCGAACGGAGCGTGGACGTTATCATCGTGGCCCGCGGCGGCGGCTCCATCGAAGACCTGGCCGCGTTCAACGACGAAGGGCTGGCCCGCGCCATCGCTTCGTCGGCGGTCCCGGTGATCTCCGCCGTCGGCCACGAGACCGATTTCACCATCGCCGACTTTGTGGCCGACCTGCGCGCGCCCACGCCCTCCGCCGCGGCTGAACTGGTGGTCGAGTCGCGCCATCAACTGGAGGAGCGGGTTGCCGGCCTGCGCCAGCGGCTGGCGCGCGGTGCGCGCTACCGTTTGCTCATCGCGCGGCAATCGCTCACCGAATGGGCGCAGCACGCCGCCTTCGCGCGCATGCACGACACGCTCGCACGCCGCCAGCAGCGTGTGGACGACCTGGTCTATCGCATAGTGAGGGCCGAACACCACCTGCTGGGGCAGCACCGCAGCCGGCTGGACGTGGCCGGCGCCCGCATCCGGCACTTCGATGTGCGGCGGCAGCTCGCCGCGATTGCCCGCGAGGTCGATTCCCACACCGCCGCGCTGGCTGCTGCCACGCGCAGGTTCCTGCTGTTGCGCCGTGCCCGCTGGGAACGCACCGGCGCGCGCCTGGAGGAGATGTCGCCGCTGAAGATCCTCGATCGCGGCTACGCCCTGGTGTTCGATTCCACCGGCAAGCTGCTAAAGGACGCGGCGCGGGTGAAAGTCGGCGACGAAGTCTCGGCTCGGCTGGCCCGCGGGACGATTGTCTTGACGGTCAAGAAAAAAGAGTAGCTGATGAAAGCACCCCCTTGCTCGTCCGTGTGGCCGGCCCCTGACTTTCACAACAGTGCCTTCTCAATCATCGCGCTCTCGAAAAGCTGGGCTACAATGGACTGACCGGCTTGGGGGCGTTCCTCAGAAGGTCTTTTAGAAGGTCTTAGCGAGAAGATCCAGTGTTGCGTAATCTGACCCACTTTTGGGAACTGGGGTCACGAGTGTCGGTGGTCGCGGCCATCGACATCATCATCGTGGCCGTGATCGTCTACCAGTTCCTGGTGCTGGTGAAAGGCACGCGCGCCTACCAGATGCTGGTGGGCGTATTCGTGCTGGTAGTGGCCTTCTACCTGGCGCGGCTGGGCGATCTGCGCACGGTGAACTGGCTGGTCAGCACGCTGCTGCCCTACGCCGTCTTTGCGCTCATCGTGGTGTTTGCGGCCGAGATCCGGCAGGCGCTGGCCAAGGTCGGACGCAAGGTGACCTTCGCCCGCTCGTCCCAGTCGGGGGAATCGTCGTATGACGACATCGTGCTGGCGGCCAATCTGTTTTCGCAGGAGCAGACGGGAGCGCTGATCGTCATCGAGCGGGAGATCGGCCTGCGTACCTACATCGAAAGCGGGGTGCCGCTGGACGCCCGGCTTTCCTACCACCTGCTGGCGACCATCTTCCGCCCCAGCGCGCCGCTGCACGATGGCGCCGCCATCATCCAGAGGGACCGTATCACCGCCGCCGCCTGCTTCCTGCCGCTATCGATGAACCCGGTGCTTTCCGCCCAGCTCGGCACCCGCCATCGCGCCGGCATCGGCATCACCGAAGAAACCGACGCGGTAGCGGTGATCGTTTCCGAAGAGACCGGCGCCATCAGCCTGGCGGTGGCCGGGCAGATTGAGCGGGAACTAACGGCGGACCAGTTGCGCGAGCGCCTGAGCGACCTGCTGCATCGCTATCTGCCTCCGGCGGCGCTGCCCACGCCTATCGGAGACACGGCGGAAAACGGCAACGGCTTCGAGCGCGAGGGCATGGATGCCGCCGGGCGGGAGCGCCGCCCGTGAACGATCTCTTCCAGCGCTTCGTCGCGCATAATTTCCTGCTGAAGCTGATCGCGCTGGTGTCCGCCGTCCTGCTATGGTCGGCCGTCTCGCGCGAGCCGGTGGTGGAGACCGCGTACAGCGTGCCCATCGAGCTGCACCAGGTGCCGCCCCATCTGGAGATCACGACCTCCGGCATTCCGCTGGCGCAAGTCCGCCTGCGCGGCCCGGAACGCGGCCTGCGCCAGCTCACCGCCGCCGATGTCCACCCCATCATCAACCTTTCCGGCTCGGGCACGGGAGAACACACCTATGATCTGACCGCTTCGCAGGTGCACGTGCCTTATAGCATTGAGGTCGTGCAGGTGACGCCGGCGGAGATTCGCATCGGCTTCGACCGCAGCCTGACCCGCCAGATCGAGATCCACCCCCGCATCACGGGCCACTTCGAGCCAGGAATCGGCGTGCTCCGCGTGACCGCCGAGCCGGCGACGATCACCGTGGTCGGGCCGGAAGCGCGCGTCAAAGCCGCCAGCATCGCCATCACCGATCCGATCGACGTCAGCGACGTTCGCGGCGCCGCCACCTTCACCATCAACGCCTATGTCCCCGACCCGCTGGTGCGCGAGATCAAGCCGGAACAGATCCGCGTGACCGTGGTCACGGGGCAGATTCCGGCGGAGGACCGAAGTCCTTCCGCGCACAATCACAAATGAGCTCTCCCCAGCTAATGAGATCTGAAAGAAAGCTGTTCGGCACCGACGGGATTCGCGGCGTGGCCGGAGCCTTTCCCCTCGATCCGGAGACCACCTTCGCCATCGGATGCGCGCTGGCCCGGCATCTGGCGCGCGCTGCGGGCCGCCGCGTGGTGATCGGCCAGGACACGCGCGAATCCAGCCTGTCCATCGCCGATTCCGTCTCGGCCGGGCTGGCCGCGGAAGGCGTGGAAGTCGAGAGCGCCGGCGTCATCACCACCCCCGGCATCGCCCATTTGGCGCGCTGCCGCAAGTTCGACGCCGGCGTGGTCATCTCCGCCTCGCACAATCCCTGGACCGACAACGGCATCAAGGTCTTCGGCCCGGACGGCTACAAGCTGCCGGATGGGATCGAGCTCGAGATCGAGCACGAGATCTTTGCCGGGATTGAGAATGCCTCCCGCGGAGCCGGGCCGGGAACGCTGCGCGGATCCTCTTTGCCGGGAAACCTCGAACTGCCGCTGGATTACATCGAGCACCTGATCGCGGGCGTCGATCCGGTGGGCCGCGGCCTTAAGCTGGTGGTGGACTGCGCCAACGGCGCCGCCAGCACCGTGGCGCCCGAGGCCCTGGCGCGCTGGGGCAAGGCGTTGGCCGTCGAATTCATTCACCGCGCTCCCAACGGGCAGAACATCAACGACCATTGTGGCGCTCTCTATCCCGAAACGGTGGCCCGCGCGGTGGTGGAGCGCAAGGCGGACCTCGGCATCGCCGTCGAAGGTGATGCCGACCGCGCCCTGTTCGCCGATGCCAACGGTAAAGTCGTCAACGGTGACGCCGTCCTGCTGCTGGCCGCGCGCGACATGAAAGCCGCCGGCCGGCTGCGCAACCATCTGCTGGTCGCCACCACCATGTCCAACATGGGACTGGAAGCGGCGCTCAAGCGTTCCGGCATCCGCATGTTGCGCGCGCCCGTGGGCGACAAGTACGTTCTGGAAGAGATGCGGAAGAATGGCGCCACGCTGGGCGGTGAGCAATCGGGCCACATCATTTTCCTTGACGACGCCACCACCGGCGACGGCCTGCTCACCGCGCTGCACGTGCTGCACATGGTGGGACGCAGCGGGAAGAGCCTGGCCGAACTGGTCGGCGACCTGAAAGTCTTTCCCCAGGTCATCAAGAACGTGCGCGTGCGCGAGAAGCAGCCACTGATGGAGATTCCCGCCGTGGCGAGCGCCATCCGCGAAGCCGAACAGGCTCTCGACGGCAATGGACGCGTGGTGGTGCGCTACTCGGGAACCGAAGCGCTGGCGCGCGTGATGATCGAAGCGGAGTCGGAGCAGCAGATGCACCGCTACGCGGACTCCATCGTGGCCGCCATCCAGCAGGCGCTGGGGGTATGAGGAAAAACGCCACGGATCTACACGGATTTTACCGGATTGAATTTGATCCGTGGTCATCCGTGAAAATCCGTGGCCAACGTTTTTATGATTCCGATCGGACCAGAAGATCGCGTGTTCATCCTGACCGGCGCCGGCATCAGCGCCGAGAGCGGGCTGCCCACCTTTCGCGGGATGAACGGGATCTGGCGGACGTATCGCGTGGAAGAAGTCGCCTCTCCGGTCGCATGGGCGCGTGACCCGAAGCTGGTCTGGGAGTTTTACTCCGAGCGGCGCCGCCGCCATCACACGGTGCAGCCCAACCCGGGGCACTACGCTCTCGCCCGCTTGGAAGAAGAGC
>JBIOFT010000032.1:0-27160 GCA_044447375.1 Terriglobales bacterium
GTATAAAGCTGAGAATCACCGATTGCCAGCGCAGAGGAACGGCGAGCAGCGCAATCAACTGCCCGGCCACCTCGTCGATCACCACGTGCGAAGGGTCCTCCTGCTCGCACTCGCGCGCCACGATCCCCGCCGCCGGGATCCCGATGATGAGAACCGCCCACGCCAGGAGGGTGGCGGCGATCCATTGGAAGCGCACGGGGATGAGGTAGTGAGCGACGGCCCACCACGCTCCCGCGGTGATAGCCGACGCCCAGGTGCCGGAGCCCGGACGCCAGAAGCCCACTCCCACCAGCGTTCCCACCGCCCATGCCCACATGGTGCGTTCCGGGCGGGCGGTCTCGGCGAGGCTGAGATCGTCAGTGCCGTTGGTGATCGGGTTTTCCGGAATCGGCGCCTCCCTCGGGCTTCTCGCCGTGATGTTGCTCCAGTTCGTCGGGATCGAAGATCGGGGTCGAAACCACGTACCCGTCGCTCGCCCACTTGCCCAGGTCGATCAGCCGGCAGCGCTCCGAGCAGAAGGGAAACTCGGGGTCCGAGCGCAGCACCAGCTTCTTGCACGTCGGGCAGCGCAGGCTGAGAACGCGTTTACGCGAAGCCATGGAAAACCAGTTGCCAGTTGCCGGTGGCCAGTTGCCAGTTTCAACCGCCGAGATCGCCAAGCAGGCCGAGTCTTGTTTTTGATTCTCCGAAACCTCGGCGACCTCTGCGTCCTTGGCGGTTTTCAGTTCACCAGCTTCACCACGAGGTCATAATCGTGCGCTTCAGTCACCTCGCAGCGGTGGAACTCGCCGGGCCGCACCTCGGCGTGGTCGCCGAAATCGTTGACGAAAACTTTGCCGTCGATCTCCGGGGCGTGCATCGCGGTGCGGCCTTCCCACAGCAGCTCGGTTTCCGACGACGCTCCCTCGAGCAGAAGGTCGAACTGGCGGCCGACCAGCGCTTTCTTCCTGCGCCGGCTGATCTGCTTCTGGATCTGCATCAGCTTGCGGCGCCGGTGCTCGACCTCTGCGGGCGGCAGCTTGTCGCCGAGCGCGTGGCTGGTGGCGCCCGCCTCGTCGGAATAGCCGAAGACGCCCATCCAGTCGAATTCGGCGGTGCGCACGAACTCGCAAAGCTCGTCGAAATCGCACTCGGTTTCGCCGGGAAAGCCGGCGATGAACGAGGTCCGAAGCGTCAGGCCGGGAATGGTGCGGCGCATCTTCTCGATGGAGCGCAGGAAGACTTCATGCCCGCCGCCGCGCTTCATGCGCTTCAGCACCGCGGCCGACGCGTGCTGCAAGGGAACGTCAATGTAGGAGCAGATTTTGTCGTAACGGGCGATCGTCTTCAGCAGCCGCTCGGTGATCTTGTTGGGATAGGCATAGAGAAAGCGTATCCAGCGCAGCTCTTCGATGAGCGCCAGTCTTTCGAGCAGCAGCGGCAGGGCGTCTTTCAGGCCGAGGTCCTCGCCGTAGCAGGTGGTGTCCTGGCCGATGAGGGTGATCTCGCGCACGCCGCTTCGCGCCAGGCGCTCCGCCTCGGCCACCACGGACTCGAACCGCCGCGAGCGGAACTTGCCCCGCAGTTGTGGGATGATGCAGAACGAGCAGGGATGGTCGCAGCCCTCGGCGATCTTGATGTACGCCGACCAACGCGGCGTCGCCAGCACCCGCGGGGTGTTCTCGTCGTAGAGATAGTTGGGAAGATCGGCGATGGCGCCATCCCACTCACCGCGTTCGAAGCGTCCTTTTTGCGCGCGTGCCGCAGCTTCCGGCCGGCTGGGCAAGACCACAAACGGTGAGTTGCTGTTAGCGGGCGCCGACACGATGCCCGCAGCCACCAGGATGCTCTCCAGTTCGCCTGTGCCTACCACTGCGTCCACTTCCGGGATGCTCTTCTGGATCTCGTTGCGGAAGCGCTCCACCAGGCAGCCGGCAACCACCAGCTTCTTCGCCCGGCCGGCGGCCTTGTGCCCGGCCATCTCCAGGATGGTGTTCACCGATTCCTGCTGTGCGGTGTCGATGAACGAGCAGGTATTGACGACAATGACGTCGGCATCCTCGGCGCGCGGCGTAATCTCGGCCCCGGCGCGCGCCACCAGGCCCATCATCACCTCGCTGTCCACCAGGTTCTTGGGACAGCCCAGGCTGACGAAGCCGACTTTCACGGGTTCCGTGGTGGTCGTGGGCTTGGACATCAGATTTCTTGATTCTAAATGAAACGACTGATAACCGCCGAGACGCCGAGGGCGCCGCCGAGAAGAGTCGAAAAAGGGCACACTCGGCGTACTCGGCGTACTCGGCGGTTAAGACTTCTTGATCTCCTCGTAGATCTCCGGCAGCGCCTCGGCGTCCTGAGCCGAATTGCCGAATCTGGCGCGCTCATAGTGATCGGTGAAAGATGCCACCGGTCCGCGGAGTTTCGGATCGCGAATCGTCCTCACGAACTCCTTGGGTGTGTGCTCGGGCAGCTTGCGCCAGCCACGGCGGCCGAGCGAGCGGAGCATACGTCCGTACCAAATGCTGGCGGCGGCTTGCGGCGCGCTCGCGGGATCGCGCACCAGACACCGCACTCGCACCATTCGCCGCAGCCGGCCGATATTCAGCAGCAGGACCAGAAGTGCGATCAGCCCCAGCGCCATCCCTCCAATCCGCCCCGGCGAGCGTTCCGCCTGCGCCTCCACATGACGCGCCCGCTCCAGCAGGGCGGCATAGCGCTGGCGCATCCACAGCCTGGCGCCATCGAACCATCGCCGGCTGCGGACCGCCATGTCGTTCGAAAGCGACATCTGGTGAGTGAAGTCGTAATTGATCACCCACTCCCGCCAGAACTCGCGCAGCGCGTCCACGTAAAGGCCGGCGCGGCTCCATGTGCCGAAGGACGCCGCGGCTCCCGGCGGCGTGGGATCGAAGGTGATCCAGCCATAGCGCGGGAAGTAGGCTTCCACCCAGGAGTGCGCATCGCGCCCCCGGACAATGTAGCTGCCGGTCACGGAATTGAATTCCCCGCCGCGGAAGCCGTTCACCACGCGCGTGGGAATCCCGAGCGTCCTCAGCATGAGCGCCATGGACGAGGCAAAGTACTCGCAGTGACCGGCCTTGCGCTCGAACAGAAAATAGGCCACGGGATCGCGCTGCGGCGCGCTGGGCAGTTGCAACGTGTAACCGTATTGTTTCTGCAGGTAGTCCTCGATGGCCCCTGCCTTGTCATACGCCGTGGGCGCCCGTGCGGTGATGTCGCGCGCCAGTCGCGGCAGGCGCGGGTCGAGGGGCGGCAATTGCAGATACTGGATAGCAATCTTGGACGGGACCTCCGCGGTTGCGTGGCGCAGCTCCTCCGGCGAGGGCTGGCCGATATCGGAGGCCGCGCGGTAGGAGCCGATGGCATGATCGCGATCGCCGTTCGACACTGCGCCGCCTTCGTCGACCGTGATCATGTGGTAGTTGCCGGAAAGCGAGCGCGGCCGCGGAGCCAGGAAAAAGACGTTGGCGCCGATCGGCTCCATGAGCACGCGATAGCGCACCAACTGCGGCGGGAGTGCGGCCACCGTGGCGGCGCGCGTCGCGCTCAGGTCGTAGTTGCCGTCGGGATTGCTGAGCGCGGTGGCCTGCTGCTGCGGGTTCGACCAGCGGGCGCCATCGAACGCTCGCAGCGCCACGCCGCGCCACTTCAGGTCGTACCCGCCACGGGTGTCACCATCAATCTGGATGTGCATGATGACGGTGTCCGACTGCTGGATCTGGCCGATCTCGCCGAGCCTAACGTCGTCGCTGAAACCGCTGACCAGGGCACTGTGCGGCGCGTACGCGCTCAGATATCCAGTTGAAAGCCGCGGCATGATGAAAAAGATCAGCGATGAACCCAGCGCCGTTCCCAGCGCCAGCGCCAGGGCGGTGGTGGAGAGCGGTCCGGTCAGCCGCCGCGGCCCTCCGGACGCGTCGCGGGGCTGCGTGCTGGCGCGCGCGGACGAGCGCCTCATCTCCATGCTGATGAAGGTCGAGGCTGCCAGCAGCAGGAATACGCAAAACGCGGCGAAGAAGACTGCATCCACCGTGAGCACCGCCGCCGCCAGCACCGAGAGGAAAGAGATAATGGCGAGGTAAACATGATCGCGGTCGCGCTGCACCGAGAACATCTTCACCACCATGATGAACAGCACCAGGTGGACCGTGGCGGAAACGAAGCTGCCGGAGAGGAGGAAAAGGTCGCAGACATAGAAGACCACGTACACCAGCGTGAGGTACGACGCCCAGCGCTCCGGCAGTTGCAGGGCGCGTCCGCGGACCAGCAGGTACCCGCGGCAGAGCAGGGCCAGCGAAACCAGAAGCAGCGCCGGCGTATCCAGCTTGCCCGTGCTGGCCAGCGTCACGAATCCGGTCACGATCAGCAGGTAGAGCGAGACCTCGAAATATCGGCTGATCGGGTCATCGGGTGATCGGGACACCTGGGATCGGGCGATCGGCTGATCGGGTGATCGGGTCATTGTTGCTCATCATTTGCCGGCCTGGGCGTCCTGTCAATGGCCCGATGACCCGATCACCCGATGGCCCGATGGTAAAATGCTTTCCTGGCGCCGGGTCCCGCGCAACCCAATCCCGCCAACCCCGCCAGGTCCGGAAGGAAGCAACGGTAACGGGTCGTTGGGTGTGCAGCGGGGTGCTCGGCGCCTTTGTATTTGGCTGCTGGCTGCTAGCTCCTAGCCGCTAGCTTGTGGCTCTCCGGTTCAAGCTAGTAGCTAGAAGCCAGAAGCGAGTAGCCGCTTCCACATAGACTTTCCCCGCCCGCATAGTTCAGAATACAAATTTTGGCGAAGGAGTGCGCATTGCCGAACAAGCCAGGGGCGAAGATCACGGCGCTGGGGACGTACGTTCCGCCGCGGCTGCTCACCAACGATGATCTCGAGAAGATGGTGGACACCTCGAACGATTGGATCATGGAGCGCACCGGCATCCGCCAGCGGCACATCGTGGACAAAGGTGTGGCCAGCTCCGACCTGGCGGTCGAAGCCGCGCGGGCGGCGCTCGCGGAACGCGGCATTGAGCCCTCGGAAGTAGAGATGATCATCGTGGCCACCGTCACCCCGGACATGTTCTTTCCCGCGACCGCCTGCCTGGTGCAGCACAAGCTGGGCTGCCCGGGGGCGTGGGGATTCGACGTTTCCGCTGCCTGCTCGGCGTTCCTTTATGCGCTCCAGTGCGGCACGCAATATGTCACGACCGGGGCGCACAAGAAGGTGTTGGTCATCGGCGCCGACGTGATGTCCTCGATCATCGATTACACCGACCGCGCCACCTGCGTGATCTTCGGTGACGGCGCCGGCGCGGTGCTGCTCGAGCCGGCCGACGGCGATTCCCTCGGCATCATCGACTACCTGCACGAGATCGATGGTTCCGGCGCCTGCTCGCTCTATATGCCCGGCGGCGGCAGCCTGCATCCTTCGACCCACGAAACCGTCGACAAGAAGATGCACTTCGTTCACCAGGACGGCCAGGCGGTGTTCAAGTACGCGGTGCGCAAGATGTCGGAGGTCTGCGAGAAGCTGCTGGCCCGCAACGGCCTGACCGGCAAAGACGTGGACGCGTTCATCCCCCACCAGGCCAACCGGCGGATCATCACCGCTACCGGCGACCGCCTGAAGCTGCGCCCCGAGAGCGTCATCATCAACATCGACGAGTACGGCAACACCACCGCCGGCACCATCCCGCTGGCCATGGAGACCGCGCGCCAGAAAGGCATCCTGCGAAAAGGCTCAACGGTGATGCTCGCTGCCGTAGGCGCGGGATTCACCGCGGGGGCGACCCTGCTGAAGTGGGCGTATTGAAGGCGGTCGTTAGTCGGTGGCCGTTAGCGCTCCTGCCAGCGCGCGAAGCGCGCGCTAGAACGTAGCCCACGGCGTAAGCCGTGGGGAAAGCGGAACATATGCGCAGCCCGCGAAGCGGGCGAAAGAGCGGCGATCATCTCGCACCATGAACCCAGCCAAAGCAGCCAAAGTCCGACACATCTTCGATAACGCCCCGTTTATCCGCGAAATGGGCGTGGAGCTGACCTCCATCGAAGACGGCTGGTGCGAGACCCATCTCGTCACCGACCGCCGTCATCAACAGCAGCATGGATTGATTCACGCTGGCGTGATGGCCACCATATGCGACCACACCGCCGGCTGTGCCGCACGCGGCAAGGTTGGGATGGATCAGGACGTCCTCACGGTAGAGTTCAAGATCAACTTCCTGCGGCCCGCCGTGGCCGATCGCCTGCGCTGCCGCTCGCAGGTGCTGCGCGCCGGCAAGACCCTCGTCATCTGCGAATCGGAAATCTACGCGGAGAAAAAATCGGAAGAGAAGCTGGTAGCCAAGGCAATGGTCACGCTGGCGGTGACGGGAGAGGTCGTAAGTCGGGAGTCGTAAGTCGTAAATGTCTCCGTGTCTCGGTGGTGAAGAAAAACGCGCCCAACCCTCGGGCGCGTTCAACGTGAAACATGAAACGTGAAACTTGAAACTCACGGATGAGTCATCTTCTCCGGCCTCACCAACTGGTCGAACTCCTCGCCGGTCAGGAAGCCCAGCTTGAGCGTGGCTTCGCGCAGGCTGCTGTGCTCGACGTGCGCCGTATGCGCGACTTTCGCCGCCTTGTCGTAGCCGATCTTGGGCGCGAGCGCCGTCACCAGCATGAGCGAGTTTTTCACGTACCAATCGATCTTCTCGCGGTTCACCTCGATGCCCTTGACCATGTACTCGACGTAGCCATGGCAGGCGTCGGTGACGAGCGTGACCGAGTGCAGGAAGTTGTAGATCATCACCGGCTTGAAGACGTTGAGCTCGAAGTTGCCCTGCGAGCCGGCGAAGCCGACCGCGGCGGTGGCGCCGTGCACTTGCACGCACACCATGGTCATGGCCTCGCACTGCGTCGGGTTTACCTTGCCCGGCATGATGGAGGAGCCCGGCTCGTTCTCCGGGATGGTGAGCTCGCCCAGGCCGCAGCGTGGTCCCGAGGCCAGCCAGCGGATGTCATTCGAGATCTTCATCAGCGACGCGGCCAGCGTCTCCATCGCGCCCTGCGCAAAGACGATCTCGTCGTGGGCGGAGAGCGCCGCGAACTTGTTGCCGTGCGAACGGAAGGGAAGTCCCGTGAGTTCGGCGATCTTTTTCGCAGCACGCTCGGCGAACTCGGGATGGGCGTTGAGCCCGGTGCCCACCGCCGTCCCGCCGATCGCGAGGTCGTACAGCCCTTCGTTTACCTGCTTCAGCCGCACGATGTCGCGCTCCAGCAGGCTGGCCCAGCCGCCGAACTCCTGACCGAGGGTGAGCGGGACGGCGTCCTGCAGGTGGGTGCGGCCGATCTTCACCACGTCGTTGAACTGCTTTGCCTTGGCGGCGATGGCGTCGCGCACGCTCTGGATGGCCGGGACGAGCGCCCGCGCCACCCGCTCCGCCGCCGCGATGTGCATGGCCGCAGGGAAGGTGTCGTTCGACGACTGCGACATGTTCACGTGATCGTTGGGATGGATGGGCTTCTTCGACCCCATCTCGCCGCCGGCCAGTTCGATGGCGCGGTTGGAGATCACCTCGTTCACGTTCATGTTGGTTTGCGTGCCGCTGCCGGTCTGCCATATGCGCAGCGGGAACTGGTCGTTCAGCTTGCCGGAGATGACCTCGTCGGCGGCCTCGACGATCAGCTTGGCCTTGTCGGCGGGCAGCTTGCCCAGGTCCTGGTTCACCAGCGCGCAGGCTTTCTTCAGGATGCCAAAGGCGCGGATCAGCTCCGGCGGCATGGTGTCGCGGCCGATGTTGAAGTGCAGCAGCGAGCGCTGCGTCTGCGCGCCCCAGTAAACATTCGCCGGCACCTCGATGGCGCCCATGCTGTCGGATTCAGTGCGGGTGCGGGCGGTGGTCCTATCGATTGCAGTAGCCATGGCGTGCTCCTATGAAAGGCAGTACTCAGTACTCGGTACTCAGTAGCTGACGATGTATGAGACCAAACATCAAATTGTACCCCTCCGGATAGGACGCAAGGCAGCCAATTTCTGCACTCGTACTCGCTACTTGGTACTCGCTACTGAACCTGCTGTATCGTATCTTGGATGGTTACCAACGACATCTTCGACGTACTCGTCATTGGCGCCGGGCCCACCGGCCTCGCTTGCGGCATCGAAGCGCAACGCCGCCGGCTGAAGACCGTCGTGATCGACAAGGGCTGCCTGGTCAACTCGCTCTTCCACTATCCCGCGGGCATGGTGTTCTTCACCACGCCGGAGCTGCTGGAGATCGGCGACATGCCTTTCACCAGCGCCCACCAGAAGCCCACCCGCGAGGAAGCCCTGGAGTACTACCGGAAAGTCGCGCAGCACTATCGCCTCGACGTCCGCCAGTACCAGCGCGTGGCGCGCGTCGAGGGCCAGGACGGCGACTTCAGCATCATCGCCCTCGACCAGCACGAGCGCCCGCTCGCCTACCGCACCCGCAAGCTCATCCTCGCCACCGGCTACTACGACCTGCCGAACATCATGGGCATTCCCGGAGAAGAGCTTCCCAAAGTGACGCATTATTATCGCGAGCCGCACCCCTACTCCGGTTCCGACGTGCTGGTGATCGGCGCCAAGAATTCGGCCGCCATTTCCGCCCTCGATCTTTACCGGCACGGGGCACGGGTGACGCTGGTGCATCGCGGTTCCGGCATCAGTCCCAACGTGAAGTACTGGATCAAGCCCGACATCGAGAACCGCATCAAGAACGGCGAAATCAAGGCCTACTTCGAGTCCAGCGTGAAGGAGATCCGCACCGACGACGTGCTCGTCCAGACCCCCGAGGGCGAGGTTCGGGTGAAGAACGATTTCGTGCTGGCCCTTACCGGCTATCATCCCGATTTCGACTTTCTGCGCGGCCTGGGCATCCGCCTGGCGGAGGACAAGTGCCGGCCCATGTGCGATCCGCAGACGCTTGAAAGCAACGTCCCTGGCATTTACCTGGCTGGGGTGATCGTGGCGGGCTCCGCCACCAGCGAGATCTTCATCGAGAACGGACGCTTCCATGGCCGCCAGATTGCCGAGGATCTGGAGCGCAAGCTGGGCGCATAGATTTCACCATATTTGGTGCAAAAATTTTTATAAACGCTGAGGCTGCGGTTTGCGTCTAATTTGGGAGAGGGTGCAGTTGGGTTTCCGTTCCGCGCCTGTACCCGAGCGTAACCTTGAATTTGAACCGGAAAAGTAGCAGAATCTTGGGTAGGCCCAAGATAACCAGTGAGTTAATAGGCGAGCGATGACCAGCCAGAGAAGCCAAGGTGCGTGCCAGCGTGCGCTGGCGGTGGTATTGGCGTTGCTCGTCTCCGTGCTGCCGTTGCTGGCGGGAGCGCCCGCGGAACATCCCGCCGCCGGGCAAGTCACCGCCCTCATTCCGGCCGCCCAGCGCAATAACAAGACGCTCAAGCTTAAGGAAGAAGTGGATTGGAACGATCTGCTGCGCACCGACCGCGCCGGGCGGGCGCGGTTGAGTCTGCGGGACGGTTCCATCCTCAGCCTGGGCTCCTACAGCGAACTGAAAGTGGTGGAGCACGATCCCGCCGGCCAGCAGACGCTGGTGCAATTGAATTTCGGCAAGGTGCGCAGCCGGGTGGTGTCTATCCATCAATCCGGTGGGCGCTTTGAAGTGCGCACGCCCCTGGCCGTGATCAACGTGCTGGGCACCGATTTCTTCACCCAGTACGACGCGCCGAGCAGCACTTTCCGCGTCATCTGCTACAGCGGCAGCGTGAAGATCTCCGGCGTAGGTAAGTTCGAAGGCAAGAGCGAGACCATCCACGCCGGCCAGATGCTGGAAATCGAGTCTTCTGTTTTCGGCGCACCGCAGGTGACGCTGAATGCCGTCCAGCAGGACAGCATTGCCGAGACGACCACCGAGGGAACGGGTCCGGCCAACGCCGATTCCCACCTGCTGCGCAACCTGCTGATCGGCGCGGCCGCTGCCGCCGCGGGTGTGGTGGTGGGATTGGTGAGCAGCGGAGGCGCCGCCTCGTCCACCCAGAGCACCTCGTCCAGCCAGAAGAAGCCGGGCCAGCAGTAGCCGGCCTCGCGGCGCCTACTTCAGCAGATATTCCTCTACGAACCTCACCGTTGCGTAGAACTGGAAATCCGCATTTTTCTTCTTGGCGAAGCCGTGGCCTTCGTCTTTGGCCATCAGCCACCACACCGGCACGTTCTTCTGTTTGAGAGCGGCGACCATCTGCTCACCTTCGCCCACCGGCACGCGCGGATCGTTCTTGCCGGCCACGATGAACAGCGGATGCGTGATCTTCTGCACGTTGTTGAGCGGGGCGGTACGCTCCAGGAACTCGCGCATCTTCGGGTCAGAACGGAATATCCTCGTCCGTGATCCCGCCCGTGTGGGCCGGCGCTGGCTCGGGCTCGGGTGTCCGCTGGTCGAAATTGCTGCCCCCGGCTGCAGCCGAGCGGGAAGCGCCTTCACCGTCGCCGCGACCGCTCAACAGCACCAGGTCGTTGACGATGATCTCGGTGCGATATTTCTTCTCGCCCGTGGTCTTGTCGTCCCAGGAACTGGTCTGCAGCCTGCCCTCGACGTAGATTTTGCTGCCCTTCTTCACATACTCACCGATGATCTCGGCGGTGCGCTGCCAGGCGACCAGGTTGTGCCACTCGGTGCGGTCCTGCCATTGGCCGGCCTTGTCCTTGTAGCGCTCGTTGGTGGCCAGGGAGAACTTGGCGACCGGCGTGCCGCTGGGCGTGACCTTCACTTCGGGATCCTTGCCCAGGTTGCCGATCAGGATGACCTTGTTGACGCTCTTTGGCATGGGGAGACTCCTACGTAGGGCGCTTGGGAGAGGCAACTATACCAGCCTGCGCTCGCCGGTTGCCAGTGGACGTTTGCCGGGGAGAAGTTTGGCCGTATCGGGAAATGCGCCACGGATTGCTATCCGTGCAAATCCGTGGCGTTCTTGCACGGGCCCTCGAATCTGGACATCCACATCCACTTTCCGTAAGTACCTGAAATCTCAGCATATCCGTCCCGCTCAGAGGACTCATATCTCCCTTAGACCACTAATTTCCGCCGTTCGCTACAAAGCGGTTAAGGGGTTCCGGTCCGTCAGACAACAATGGGTACCCAAGTGGGGGCTCTCAGGTCAGTCCGCTACACCTGTATTCGTGTGGGCGTGCCGGTTCCGCGCCCGTCAACCGCAACCACCGTGGTCTACCAGTGAGGGAAATCAGATGAGCACTTCGACGCATCCCCCGGCACCGCAGGGTGGATTGGTGCAGATCGCATCGTTGGAAGAGCTGATTCAGCAGCGCGTGGCCGATGAGCGCGCCCGCCTGGAGAAGGAAGCGGGCATTGTTCACAAGCAGGTCCACCAATTCCATAAGCCCATCGAGCGTCCGTTCACGGCCGATCAGCGTCCGCGCACCACGCTGCTGTTCGGCGGCCTCACCTGGAAGCACGAGAAGCTGGTGCACGGCGCCATCGAAGGCCTGGGGTACCAGTGCGAGGTGGTGCCCACGCCCGACGTGCGGGCGTTCCAGCTCGGCAAAGAGTATGGCAACAACGGCCAGTGCAATCCGACCTACTTCACCGTCGGCAACCTGGTGCAGTACCTGCAGGCGCTGGAAGGGTCGGGCATGAAGCGCCAGGACATCATCGACAACTACGTCTTCCTGACCGCCGGCGCTTGCGGCCCGTGCCGCTTCGGCATGTACGAGGCCGAGTACCGGCTGGCGCTGCGCAATGCCGGCTATGACGGCTTCCGCGTGCTGCTGTTCCAGCAGGGCGGCGGGCTCGACCAGTCCGGCGCCGAAGCCGGCCTGTGCCTGAATCTCGATTTCTTCCTCAACATGCTCAACGGGCTGAACATGGGCGACTGCATCAACGAGGTCGGCTACAGCGTCCGGCCCTTCGAGGTCGAAGCTGGCACCACCGACGCCCTGCTCGATGAAGTCGTGGACTACATGCACGAAGTGCTGAAGAAGAAGTCGCCGTGGCAGGTTGAGGACAAGTTGGGCAAGATTGCCAGCAAGATCCCGATGAAGGGGATCGTCAACTATCTGGGCAAGTTCCTGGAGCAGCTCTACAGCGACGACTACGTACAGGAACTGCACCACGTGCGCCAGCGCTTCGACGCCGTCACCGTGGACCGCCTGCGGGTAAAGCCCATCGTCAAGGTCACGGGCGAGTTCTGGGCGCAGACCACCGAAGGCGACGGCAACTTCAATATGTTCCGCTTCCTCGAGCGCGAGGGCGCGCAGTTGATCGTGGAGCCCATCGGGACCTGGATCAACTACCTGATCCACCAGGCCATCCAGGAGGCCAAGGATAAGAAGGGACTCGAGCAGGGCGCGATCCTGCCTCCGGCATGGCGGCTGGACAAGCACGCCAAGATCGAGCTCAACCTGCGCAACAAGATCATGAAGCTGCGCGCGGCCGAGCTGATCTTCCGCCGCGAGTACCACAAGATCGTGGAGGCGCTGGGCGGCGTCGGACATAAGCTGGTGAGCCAGTACGAGCTGCAGCGTGTGGCCCACCCGTACTACAACTCGCGCGCCTCGGGCGGCGAAGGCCACCTCGAGGTCGCCAAGAACATTTACTACTCCAACCACGAGCTGGCGCACATGGTGCTCTCGCTCAAGCCCTTCGGCTGCATGCCGTCGACGCAGTCCGATGGCGCGCAGTCGGCCGTGGTGTCCCATTACAAGGACATGATCTACCTGCCCATCGAGACCTCGGGCGAAGGCGAGATCAACGCCCACAGCCGGGTGCAGATGGCGCTGGGCGAAGCCAAGGCCAAAGCCAAGCTGGAGTTCAAGTCCGTGCTGGAGAAAATCGGCAAGAGCGCCGACGAGCTCCGCGCCTACGTGAACGACCATCCCGAGATGCAGCGCGCCCTCTACAAGGTGCCGAAATACAAGGGCGTGATCGGGACGGCGGCGAATTTTGCCATCGACGTGGCCGGGAAGATGGGCGTCAAGGCGCCGTACCACGTTGACGCTCATTAAGCTGGGACACAGCATGCTGCTGGGTCCTTGATAACTGTCATCCTGAGCGACGCCCGAGCCGAGCGGAAGCGAGACGAGGGCAGCGAAGGATCCGGAGATTGTTAACGAGCCCATGCAGCGAAGCTGGGAAATGACACTGTCAAGATCCTTCGCTTGCGACCGCGCGGTCCAGAAGACGGACCGCACAAAAGAAACCACGCGGTCGCATGCTCAGGATGACAGCCTTCAGTAACAATATGGGGTGCAAATGCCAGGCTTGACCGACAAGGCGGTTCCTGACAGGAAGTACGACCTGCTGTGGTTGGGCATCGACGTTGGCTCGACCACCGTCAAGGTCATCGTGGTGGACGACGCGACCGACCAGATCCTGTGGCAGGATTACCAGCGTCACGACACCAAGCAGCCCGAAAAGGCGCTGGAGATGCTCAAGCGCATCGAGGCTGAACTGCCGGGCACGCCACAGGAGAACTATCGCGCCTTCATCACCGGCTCCGGTGGCTCAACCGTCGGCAAGCACGTCGGCGCCAAGTTCGTGCAGGAAGTCAACGCCGTGTCGCTGGCGGTCGAGAAGCTCTATCCCGAATGCGGCTCGGTGATCGAGCTCGGCGGCCAGGACGCCAAGATCATCATCTTCAAGGAAGACCCCGAGACCGGCAAAAAGAAGAAGCTGCCGTCTATGAACGATAAGTGCGCGGGCGGCACCGGCGCGGTGATCGACAAGATCAACGCCAAGCTGCGCATTCCCACCGAAGAGCTCTGCAACATGGGTTACGAAGGGCTGCGGCTGCATCCGGTGGCCGGCAAGTGCGGCGTCTTCGCCGAGACCGATATCAACAGCCTGCAGAAGCAGGGCGTGCCGCCGCCGGAACTGATGGCGTCGCTGTTCGAGTCCATCATCCAGCAGAACCTTTCGGTGCTGACGCGCGGCAACACCCTGCGCCCCACCGTGCTGCTGCTTGGCGGTCCCAACTGCTACATCAAGGGCATGCGCGACTGCTGGAAGTCGAACATCCCCAAGATCTGGGAAGAGCGCAATTACCCGCTGCCCGAGGGCGTCGATCCCAAGACCCTCATCAAGACCCCGGACAATGCCCAGTACTTCGCCTGCATCGGCGCCATCGAGTTCGGCAAGTCGGAAGACCCCGGCGTCGGCGCCTATCTGGGCTACTCCAAGCTGGAGTGGTACATCACCGAGGGCCGCACCATCGAGAAGGCCAAGAAGGGCGGCGCCGCGGCGCTGGCCAGGACTCCGGACGAGTTGGCCGCATTCAAGGAGAAATACAGGAAGCCTCCGTTCACGCCGGCGAAGTTCGAGCCCGGGCAGGTGGTGGAAGGCTACATCGGCATCGACGGCGGCTCGACTTCCACCAAGGCCGTGCTGGTGGACAAGAACCGCAACATCCTGTGCAAGACCTACCAGCTCTCCAAGGGCAATCCCATCGAGGACACGCAGGAAGTCCTGGCCAAAGTCGCCAAGCAGGTCACCGACCAGGGGGCAACGCTCAACGTGCTGGGCGTCGGCACCACCGGCTATGCCAAGGACATCCTCAAGGATGCCGTCGGCGCCGACGTGGCGCTGGTCGAGACCGTCGCCCACACCCAGGCTGCGTTGCACTTCTATCCCGACGCCGACGTTATTTGCGACGTGGGCGGACAGGACATCAAGATCATCATCCTGAAGGACGGCCGCGTCAAAGACTTCAAGCTGAACACGCAGTGCTCGGCCGGCAACGGCTACTTCCTGCAGGGCACCTGCGAGGCCTTCGGCTTCAAGGTCGAGGAGTTTGCCGACATCGCTTTCAACGCCAAGGGATACCCGCAGTTCGGCTACGGCTGTGCCGTGTTCATGCAGTCCGACATCGTGGACTTCCAGCGCCAGGGCTGGAAGCCGGAAGAGATCATGGCCGGCCTTTGCAACGTGCTGCCCAAGAACATCTGGCTGTACGTTTCGCAGATCCCCAACCTCTCGGCCATCGGGCGCAAGTTCGTCCTGCAGGGCGGGACGCAGCACAATCTTGCCGCGGTGAAGTCACAGGTGGACTTCATCGAGTCGCGCTTCAAGGGGAAGGATGTGCAGGCCGAGGTCATCGTCCACAAGCACTGCGGCGAGGCCGGCGCCATCGGCTGCGCCTTCGAAGCGGTGCGCCTGTGGGAGAACGGCAAGCAGACGGAGTTCATCGGGCTGGACAGCGTGGCCTCGATCAGCTTCACCACCGCGCGCAACGAGGACACGCGCTGCTACTTCTGCAAGAACAAGTGCCTGCGCACCTTCATCGACGTCAGGACGGCCACTCCCAATCTCAACTACAAGCCGCCGGTCAAGACGAAGGTCCCGCTGGCTGCCGGCGCGCAGCGCCTCATCATCGCCACCTGCGAAAAGGGGACGGTCGAGAACGTCGAGGAGATGCGCGTCATCAAGGGCGGCATCGACTCCATTAAGAAGGAAAACCCGAACCTGGTGGAGGTCGCGGCCAAGACGGCCTTCAAGAGCTACGAGCCGCCGCTGGTCGCCGACCCGCTGCCCAAGTACCAGATCACCAAGGCCCAAAAGGACCGCACCGCGCTCATGAAGCGCCGCGCCGAACTGAAGATTGGCATGGCCCGCGCCCTCAACATGTATTCCTGCGGGCCGTTCTTCACCGCCTACTTCGAATCGCTGGGCCTGAAGGCCGAGAACCTCATCTGGTCCGAGTACACCAGCGAGCAACTCTACAAGGAAGGCGCCAAGCGCGGAGCGATCGACCCGTGCTTCCCGTCAAAGGTCGGGATCCCGCACGTCCATAACCTGCTCTATGTGATCCATCCCAAGAAGCAGTTGGACGTGGTCTTCTTCCCCATGATCGACGTGCTGCCCAGCTTCCTGAAGAACACGCAGGCCAGCCGCGCCTGCCCCACCGTCACGGCTACGCCGGCGGCGGTGAAGGCCGCCTTCACCAAGGAAGGCGACCTGTTCAAGGAGAAGGGCGTCATCTGGATGGACACGCTGATCGACCTGTTTGACCTGACGATCTGCTCCCGCCAGATGTACACCGACTGGAAGGACATTCTCGGCCTCGGCGAAGAAGAGAACTACCGCGCCTGCGAAGCGGGCTTCAAGGCGATGGACCAGTTCTACGTCTCGATGCGCGATCAGGCCCGGGAGATCCTCAAGCGCCTGGAAGCCGAAACCAAGATCGGCATCGTGCTGCTGGGACGGCCGTACCACCACGATCCCGGAATCAACCACGAGATCCTGGAAGAGTTCCAGAAGCTCGGGTACCCGATCTTCTCGCAGGATTCACTGCCGCTCGATGATGAGATCGTCTGGAAGCTGTTTGGCGATGATGTGAAGGCCGGGCTCATCGAGCACCCACTCGACATCACCGACGCGTGGAAGAACTCGTACTCCGAGAACACCTCGCGCAAGGTGTTCACCGCAAAGTACATCGCGCGTCACCCGAATCTCGTGGCGCTCGAGCTCTCTAGCTTCAAGTGCGGCCACGATGCACCCATCTACACTGTGGTCGAGGAGATCGTCGAGCACTCGGGCACGCCGTATTTCTGCTTCAAGGATATCGACGAGAACAAGCCCACCGGGTCGATCAAGATTCGCGTCGAAACCATCGGATACTTCCTCAAGCGTTACCGCGAAGACATGGTGCGCAACCGGCAGAAGTCGCAGACCGTCGAGGAGAAGCTGGAGCAGTTCGAGCGCCAGCTCCGCCGCGAGCTGAGCCTGGCCGCCAGCTTCGGCGCCCGCACCTCCTCGTGCGGCACGGAAATGACCGCTCCGCCGGAGCTGATCAGCATCCAGCCGCTGCCGGCGCCGAGCGAGCTGTCGCAGGTTGGCGGAGACTGAGCGCAATTGGTAATTTGGTAATTTGTAATTTGTAATTGAGAGACAGTAGAAGGGTGTTTCCCAATCGCAAATTACCAATTACTAATTACCAATTGCCCCACTTCGCAATTCACCCTCCTACGTCTTACAATCATTGCTCCGAGGGGGATGGCACGTGCCCATGATGGAAGCCGACAAGGTCATGTTCGAGATTTACCGGGAGAGCACCTACACCGGCAAATACCAGGTGGTGTATTTCACCGAACTGAACGAGCACAACAAGGAATACGAGATCAACCGCGCCATGTCGGGGGAGCACTTCTACGACGGCTTCATCAGGAACTTTCGCAAGGACGAGGCCAAGGAGATCATCGACGGCCTGCTCAAGCGCATGAACGAAGGCGAGAAACTCACGCCCACGGACATCGAGGCCGCGTTGGCCAAGCATTTGCCCGATTCCAAGTAAATTTTGGGAATTGTCATCCTGAGCGAGGGAGGGGCCCCGGCGCTTTCACCAGCCGGGGAGACCCGAGCGAAGGACCTTGGGCCTAGCATTTTCCAGAGCCGATGTAGCCACAGCGAAACCGAGATCCTACGACTCGGGTTTCCCGCGCAGGGTAAAACGCGCGGGAGCCCCTTCGACTTCGCTCAGGGCAGGCTCTCCCTCGCTCAGGATGACAGGCTCCATCAGATGGAACTGCTACAAGACTCCAAATCGCTCTTGCCGCGCGGCTTTCGAACGATTAGCATCGCAGCACGGGGAGATTAGCGAACCCATGTCCACGCAAGCTCCCGGCATGGTGCCGGACGAACTCAAGTACGAGCCCAAGTCCAAGGGCACGCTCACCGCGCGCCGCAAGAAGCCCAAAGAGCTGGCGGTGATCACTGAGTGCTGTACCGGTTGCGCCGGTTCGCCCGCCTGCGTCGAGTACTGCCCCATCGAGGATTGCATGTTTTGGGTTCCCGACGAAGACCATCCTCCCTTCGGCCGCATCCAGGTTGATCCGCTGCTGTGCATTGGCTGCAAGAAGTGCACCAGCAAAGGCCCGGACGGCGCCTTCCTGGACGGCTGTCCCTGGGACGCCATCGTGATGGTCGATACCACTGAGGTCGAAAAAGAAGTCGGCACTATGCCGTACTGATGGCGGGAGGGCACAGCTTTAGCTGTGCCGTAGAAGCTTCCTATTCTCATTATTCCGAGCGGGTTTGAGCCCGCGAGGAATCTGCCCTACGGCTTCCCCAGCAAATCCAGCATCACCGCCGTCTCCGCTTCCATCGCCGTCTCGAGCGTTGGCTTCACGTCGGGGGCAAACAGCGACGAGTGCAGCGAGGGCAGGCGTGTCCCTGAAGCCCTGGCCTCCTGGTATTTGGCAGGATTGACCGCGCCCACAAGGAACATCATCGCGGGCACGCCGGCTTTGCCGTACTCGGAAAAGTCTTCCGCTACCATCTTGGGCGGCATCTCGACGACTTTGTCGTTGCCCAGCCGGCGACGCAGCGCCGCGACCACGCGCTCGGTGAGCTTGGGATCGTTATAGACGGAGTCGGACGCATCCGAGTATTCCACCAGCGGCGGCTTGGGCGCGCCGCCCGCTTCCGATTCCGCTTTGGCGATGCGCTCAATCGACGCCAGCAGGTGCTTGCGGGTTTCCGGTTTGTAGGAGCGCACGGTCAGTTGCAGGTGTACCTGGTCGGGGATGATGTTGTGCTTGGTCCCGCCGTGGATCGAGCCCACGGTGATGACGGCCGGGTCGCGGGGGTCGAGCTCGCGCGAGACGATGGTCTGCAGCGACAGCACGGTGCGAGCGGCAATCACGATGGGGTCCACCGTGGTCTGCGGCATCGCCCCGTGGCCGCCTTTGCCGTAGATGGTGATGTCCACGGAATCGACGTTGGCGTGCGAGTAGCCGGGGATAAAGCCCACGGTGCCCGCGGGCAGGTCGCTTTCATCGTGGAAGGCGATCACGTAATCGGGCTTGGGAAAGCGCGTGAACAGGCCGTCTTTGAGCATGAAGCTGGCGCCGCCAGCGGTTTCCTCCGCCGGCTGCCCGATCAGCACCAGCGTTCCGCGCCACTGGTCGCGGGCTTGGCTGAGCAGGGTGGCCGTGCCTATCCATGCCGACATGTGCACGTCGTGTCCGCAGGCGTGCATCACCGGGACCTCGACTCCCGACTCGTTGTGCGTGGTTACCTGGCTGGCGTAAGCGAGGCCGGTCTGTTCTTTTACCGGGAGCGCGTCGAGTTCCGTGCGCAGCATCACCGTAGGACCGGCGCCGTTCTTTAGCACTCCCACCACGCCCAGCCGGCCGACGCCGGTGGTCACGTCGAACCCCAGCTTGCGCAGGCCTTCCGCCAGCGCGGCCGCAGTCCGCTGCTCGTGGAACGACAGCTCAGGATGGAGATGCAGGTCAACGTACAGCGCTTCGATCTGCGGCAGGATGGCGTCCACCGCCGCGGTCGAGGACGGCGATTTGTCGGCGCCGGCGGCGAGAATCGGCGCGGTCAGCAGGCACAGCAAAATGGCGGAAATATGCGCTTTCACAGGACCTCCGAAAATCCACCACCGAGGCACGGAGATACAGAGACTTGGAACTTGCTCTTCTGCTCCTCTGTCCTCAGTGCCTCCGTGTCTCCGTGGTGCGTATTGGGCACGAACTTTACTGAAAGCCGTCGGCAAAATCTAGCGCCCGGCGCGTTCCTCGATGGCCTTCTCGGTTTCCGCCGCCTGCTGCGCAATGCGCTGGGGCAGATCGCGCGGCGGGTTCTTATAGGGCGCGATGGCCGGCAGGTCGTCAGGCTGCCCGACGGCGTACAGCGCGCGCAGCGCTTCCCACACCTGCTGGTCGCCGGGGTTCAGCACGGCAAGCGGGGCTCCCTGCGCGACGTCCGCCCCCGGTTGCGCTTCGATGGCGCGGATATGCCCGGAAATGGGAGCGCGGACTTCCACCAGTTGCCCGTGATCATCGAGCTTCACAAGCACCGTGCCATGATTTGCCGGTTCTCCCGCGCGTGCGACACCAGTGACGCGGCCGGCGGTGGGCGCGGTCACCGCGAGCGGCTTGAGCATGGCGACGATCTGCGACCGACCGCTGGCATCGCCAAAGCGCACCAACGCCAGCGCTGCGTTGCCGCGCACTTGCGGCGCGGGGTCGTTCAGCATCTTCAGCAGCGCCGCGTGGAATTGCTGGTTGGAGTTGTCCTGTCCCATGATCCAGGCGTCGGTATTGCGGACTTCTTCTACAGGGTAGGCGGCCAGGCGCACCAAGTCCGCCGACCACGGTCCGATGTTTCGATCGCCGCGATTGATGCGCTCGCCGATCTGCACCAGCGCGTGCTGGATGTGGCGCGGCTTTTGATCATCATGCAGGTATTTCGTGATCTCCGCGTCCGTCAGCGGACGCCCGAACCAGGTGCCGCGCCAGAACAGAAACGGCATCAGCACGATCAGCCACGCCACTAGATAGAAAAGGATCTTGGTGCGCCGCGGCATGGGCGCGCGCTTGCGCGTTTCCGTGATTTCTTGCTCAGCCATCATATAGCCGGCGTTACTCCACATCCGCATCCAGGACGCGCTCCTGCTCCAGGTAGTGCGACATGGCGTATTGCGCCAGCAGTGGATCGCGCACACGGATGAGCGCTCCGCGCCATTCTCCCTTGGCGTGTGGCGCCGTGGGCGGATGCTTGCAGTCGCCGCTCGAGCCGAACTCCGGGCCGAAGGCGACACTCTGAATCTCGTCGAACTGGTGGATCTTGCGCCAGGCGTCGTCGCCCACTGTGCCGCCGATATCGATCTTCAAACGGACATTCGGCATCAGAACCCCGCCACTATTTTCGGCGCTGCATACAGGTGATACAGCATCAAGTAGATCACCACGCCGGTGACCGAAACATAGAGCCAGATGGGATACGTCCAGCGCGCGATCGCACGGTGGCGGTCGAAGCGGGAGCGCAGCGCGCGCACCAAGGTGACGATCACCAGCGGCACCACCACCAGGGCAAGCGATGTGTGCGAGATCAGGATCGCGAAATACACGGGTCGCACTATCCCTCGTCCCTGGAAGCGGACGCTGCCCACGTGCGCGTGATACCAGACGTAAGAAACCAGGAATGCGCTTGAGCAGACGACGGCCGCGACCATAATTGCACGGTGGGCCGCGACGTGCCCGCGCCGGATCAGCGTGCGGCCGGTCGCGATCAGCACAGCGCTGGTGCCGTTGAGCGTGGCGTTGATCACCGGGAAGATAGTGTAGTCAGTCAATGGCTGGCGACTTAGCTTGAAACTTGAAACGTGAAACTTGAAACTACACCATCACGCTGCCGGCTTCGTGCTGCGCCGGTTCGCCAGCAGGAAAGCCACGGCAAACACTACTGCCGAGAACACCGCCAGCACTGCGATCGACGACCCGAGCGGGAAGCGCGGGCTGGCCATCGCCGGGAACAGGGCTGCCCGTAGCGCCTCGACCCCGTAGGTCAGAGGATTCGCCAGCATGAGCACGCGGATCCATCCCGAAGCGCCCGCCATCGGGAACAGCGCGCCCGAGACCAGCCACAGCGGGATCAGGAACAGATTTACCACGGCGTGGAAGCCCTGCGCCGACTCCATCCTCCAGGCCACGGCGAAGCCCAGCGACGTGAGGCAGAAAGAAACTAGCACCGTAATCAGCACGATCAGGCCGAACTGCGCCAATCCGAAGTGCACGCCCACCGCCGGCGCGAATACCAGGAAAATCAATCCCTGGAGCGCCGAGAGCGTGGTTCCGCCCAGCACTTTGGCCAGCACGATGGCCGAGCGGCTGATGGGCGCCACCAGCACGGAGAGCAGGAATCCTTCTTTGCGGTCTTCGATCACCGACATCATGGTGAAGATCGAAGTGAACAGCACGATCATGATGAGCGCGCCGGGATAGAAGTATTCCAGGTAGTGCTGTCCGCCGGCGGCCGAGCCGGAGCGGAACGAGGTGCCAAAGCCCGAACCGATCACCAGCCAGAACACCAGCGGCGAGAGGATCACGCCGATTACGCGGCTGCGCTGGCGGTAGAAGCGTACCAGTTCGCGCCACCACAGCGACGCGACCGCGAGCCAGGCGCGGCTGCGGACGGCCGGCGCTCGCTGCGCCGTGACGGCTATGGTTGTGCTCTGTGCCATTCGTTACCCTGAAAGAACCAAGATCCCTCGCGTCGCGCTCGCCTCGCAAGCTCGGCTTGCGCTTGCTCGGAATGACAATTCATAAGGGGCTCGCGTTGTGGCACGGCTGAAGCCGTGCCCTCCCGAGAAATGTGCTCACTTTCGCTCGAGTTCTGCGTCACTCGCGGTCCAGAAACGGTGTCCGGTGCGGTCGATGAAAACGTCCTCCAATGTAGGCTTGCTGACGGAAATGGAATCGATCTCCCCGGGAAAGGCCTCGACCACGTCGGTGACGAAGCGGTGCCCGTGCTCGCGCTCCAGGCGCACTTTGCCGTCGATCACGCTGCAGGGGCCAAAGCGCTCGGTGATCCGCCGCGCCAGCGATTCCGGATCGCGCGCTTCCATCACAATTACCTCGCCGCCGATCTCGCGCTTCAATTCCGCCGGAGTCCCCAGCGCGACCAGTTTGCCCTCGTTCAGGATCGCCAGCCGGTCACAGTGCTCGGCCTCTTCCATCAAATGGGTGGTGACGACCACGGTCACGCGCTCTTCGTCGCGCAGCATCTTCAAATACAGCCACAGGTCGCGGCGCGCGCCGGGATCGAGTCCCGTCGAAGGCTCGTCGAGCAGCAGGACCGAGGGGTGATGCAGAAGTCCCTTAGCCAGCTCGACCCGGCGCTGCTGTCCGCCGGAGAGCTTTTCCACTCGGTCATTGGCGCGGTCGGCGAGGCCCACGCGCCCCAGCATCTCCGCAATGCGCCGCCTGAGCGCGCTGCCGCTCAGGCCATAGAGATGGCCCTGATGGCGCAGGTTTTCGGCGGCGGTAAGCTTGGCGTCCACGCTGGCGGCCTGGAAGACGACGCCGATCTCGCGCCGTACCTGGTTGGGCGCGCGCGCGGCATCGTGGCCCATGATCGTTGCGCGTCCCTCGGTGGGCAGCATCAGCGTGGAAAGGATGCGGAACAGGGTGGTCTTGCCGCTGCCGTTAGGGCCGAGCAGGCCGAAGATCTCCGCCGGGCGCACGTCAAACGACACGTCCTGCAGCGCCTGCCGCTGGTCATAGCGGTGGCCGAGGCGCTCGATCCGGATCACCGGGGATTCGGTTCGTTCGTCCTGCGCGGCGGGGACGGATTCCAGGTCAGGCAATGGCATTGAGCATCATCAGCGCGAACAGCAGCGGAAGGTAGAAGACGCTGGCGATCAGCACCTGGCGCGCTCTCTGCTTGGATCGCGGCTTGCCGGGCGGCATCTCGAGCCTCGCCAGGCGCACGCCGGTCCACAGGAACGCGAGGCCCAGCGCCAGCGCGCCCGCGAAGTACAGCCATCCCGCCATGTGCAACAGCGTCGGCGCCAGGCTTACCGGGATCAGCGCCACCAGGTAAAACAGGATGGCGCGGATGGTGGACTTGCCGTCCGAGTCCACCACCGGCAGCATGCGGATCTCGGCGTTCTCGTAGTCCTCGCGATAGAGCCAGGCGATGGAGTGGAAGTGTGGGAACTGCCAGAAAAAAACGATGGCGAACAGAATCAGCGCTTCGGCTTCAAGACGGCCGCGCGCCGCCGTCCAGCCCAGCACGCCCGGCATTGCTCCCGGGAACGCGCCCACGAAGGTGCAGAGCGGCGAAACCTTCTTGAGCGGCGTATAGAGCCCGAGATAGGCCACCGCCGTGGCCAGCGCCAGCAGCGCGGTTCCAGGGTTGGCCAAGTAGTAGAGATAAATTACGCCGCCGCCGGTCGCCACCAGCGCCACCACCACGGCATGAACCAGCCCCATGTGGTTGGCCGGCAAGGGACGATGCTGCGTGCGCCGCATGAGCGCGTCCTCGCGGTGCTCGATGATCTCGTTGAACGCCGCCGTCCCGCCGGACACCAGTCCGATCCCCAGCAGCGCGTGCAGCAGTCCCCATTGCAGGGAAGACGTGCCGCTCTTGAGCGAGCCCAGGTAATAGCCGCACCATGCGGTCATCACAATGAGCGAAGTGACGCGCAGCTTAAAGAGTTCGGCGTAGTCCTGAAGCAGGGCCAGCACGCCGGTGCGCGGAACGATGAGCGTTTGCGTCGCAGTGCTCATGCCACCACCCTGGTCGGCGCTGGATGCGCCATCACCGCTTCAGTCTGCGGCGAGGTGTGCCGGCAGGCCTGGACCGCCAGGATCACCGAGGTGGCCAGCACCATCGCCCCCACGGCGACGTGCGCGACCGTCGCGGCCACCATGCTCAGCATGGGCTGTGGTGCTGCCGCTCCCCAGGCGACCCGCGTCAGGTAAGCGCCGAAGCCAAGTCCGAGCTGGACGAACAGCAGGATTAGCAGCGCATTCGCCGGCCGCCGCAACTGCGGCACGGCGGAGTGCTCGGCGAAGATACGCGCGATCGTCCACAGTAACAGGACGGTCACCACCACCGCGCTGAGGAGGTGCGGCAGCAGCTTGATGCCGGAGTGGCGGAATGCTGCTCCCAAAATGAGCTGCAGGTACACCGACGCGGCGGCGAGTGTGGCGAGGGTGCGCAGGCGCGGCCGATGCCGCTCAACTACGACCACGGGCGGCACTTCCATCCACTGGCGGCTTGTAACCATCATCATGATGACGATCAGGACGAAGAAACTTTGCCCCAGGGTAGCGTGCGCGGTCGAGACCGCTGGCGGCAGGTAAAGCAGCACCGTGATCCCGCCCAGCACGCCCTGCGCGATCACCGTACCCAGGGCGAGGATGCCCAGCTTGCGCATCCAGGAGCGGCGCTCTGAGCGCCAGGTCCAGATCGCCAGGATGATGGTCAGCAAGCCAATCAACTCCGCGACCATGCGGTGCCCGTGCTCGAACTTTACCCCGCCGACCATGGGCGGGATGCGATAGAGCGAGCCGAACGTGGTAGGCCAGTCGGGCACGGAGAGACCGGCGTCGTTGCTGGTGACCAGCGCGCCCACCACGATCAATAGCAGGGTGCCGCAGGCCAGCAAGGTGACGAACCGATGATGCGCCCGGTTGTAAGGCGGTGTTGCCGAGTTCAGAAGTTTCTCCCTGGGATCAAGGATATGTAACTGATTCTGCTGCTGCGGTCTGCGATGAAATTTTTGTGCCGAGCTTCAGGCTCGAAGCCGGCCACCTTCCCACATCCGGATCAGTGTATCAAAAAGACCACGATCCCTCGCTCGTGCTCCCCTCGACAACTCGGGGTGGCACAGCTCGGGATGACATATGTGTAGGGACGCAGCATGCTGCGTCTCTACTGGTGACCCATGTGTGCGGAGGGCGAGACGCCCTCCGCTACAGCCGGCGAGACCCCGGCGCTACGTTCGAGACTTACTGCCCGCCGGCTCCGCCCATCCCCGCTTTGAAGCTGAAGTCCTGGGTCTTACTGTCTTTGGCGGCGACGGTCACGGTCTGGGTCATCTCGCCGAACTTCTCATGCACGGCGGCGATGGTGTACGTACCCGGAGGCAGCCCCTTCAGTTCGTACTTGCCGTCCTTGCCGGTGACCGCGAAGAACGGGTTCTTGACCACGCCGATATACATCTTCATCCACGGGTGCTGGTTGCACTTCACCGGGATCAAGACTTCCTGGCGGGCGAAATCCTTGGCGAGGGGCGCGCCCTTGGGCGGCTGCGATTCGTTCCACTCGCGGTTGTCCTTGGGTGAGGGATGGATGTTGTGGGTGGTGTTGTCGCTGTTGATGATCTCGACCGTTTGTCCGGCCATCACGCCCAGCACGTGCGGATGGTAGCGGCAGCCCATCTGGTCGAGCTTGGCCGGGTCCTTGGGAACATCGAACGAGTAGTTGCCCAGCCCGTCCTTCACATAGATGAAGACGTTCTCCAGGTTGCCGTTGTCGACTACAACGGTTTCGGTCTCGTTGGCGCCCTTGCAGGCAGGATCCTGGCTCATGTCGATCCTCTGCGCTTTGGGCGCGGCGCCGTCAAACTTTACCACTCCCGAGATGGTGGCCACGGTGGCGGGATCGATCTTGGCGGCGGGAGCGGCGGCTGCTTCCGGTTTCGCGGCTGCCTGCTCCGGCGGAGCTTCTTTCTTGCTGCAACCGGCGATGAACATTAGCCCCACGACGAGCAATAACGCAAAATACATCCTCTTATTCATATAGTCCTCGCATAGTAGCGTTCAGAACTGCCAGACAAACCGATCATTGTACTCCCGCTGGCGTGGAGCCCGCTGGTCGGCGGCTGGAGGCCTTCTTGCCGGCCGGCGCGCGGCCCACCTGACTGGAGACGCGGCGCTGCTCCTCCGGCGTGAGTTGGAAGATGTAGCGCACCAGCAGTTCGCGATGATCCTTGTCGTAGCCCTCGAAGGCTGGCGGCGTGGGGCCCGCGAACACGTAATGATCGCCGTCCTTGCGGAACAGGCCCGAAGGCATGGACGTCCCCGGGCTGATGCTCTGCGGGTCGGTGATCCAGCGCTCGGTCCATCCCGGCTTCAGGCGATCCTTGGCCAGCAGGAAATTGGGTGCGGTGGCAATCTTGTCGTGGCCGGCATCGCCGGTGGCGTGGCACTTGAGGCAAGGCGCGGCGGTGCTGGTGAACAGGCTGCGCGCCATGTCGGTCTCCTTGGCGGTCAGCGCCGGCAGCTTCTCCGGCGTGTAAGGCATGGGCTGTTGCGAGAGCGCCTGGAAGAAGCGCACCAGCTTGCGCCGCTCCGCGTCGGAGAAGAAGAACGTTGGCATGCGAATCTTCAGGTACGGCCGCACGCCGTTGCGGTGCGTATCCGTCGAGCTCAGCGCCGGGTTGGCGAGGAAGCGCATCAGCCACTCCGGATCGACGCGCGCGCCCTCGGTCAGCAACTTGGGCGGGAACTGCTCTTTCCAGTCCGGATCCTGGAAGCGCCGGACGTTCTGCCACGAAGTCGCTTGGCCCGGCGTGAACTGATGGCAGCCGACGCAGTTGTACTTGCGCACGATCCACCAGCCTTCCTGCACGTCGCGCCGCCAGTCTTCGGGTTTGTACTGGTAGGCGGCGGGCAGGGAAGTCTCTTGGCTGCCGAGCAGGAAGGTGACCAACTCCTGAATCTGGTCCTTGGTCAGGTGCGGGTCGGGCATGCGCAGCTTCTCGGTCTCCGGCTTCATCATGCCCTGATCGTAGATGTTGGGCATGGCCAGTTTGTGTTCGAAGAAGCCTTTGTGGTTGTACCAGTCGCTGGTGGCCGGGCCTTCGGGCAGACGCGCCTGGATGGCCTTGTCGGTGATGACTTCCTTGCCTTCCTCGGCCTTCTTGGTGTGGAGCGCGAAATCGAGGCGCTCGA
>JBIOFT010000033.1:0-26803 GCA_044447375.1 Terriglobales bacterium
CCATTATAGCGCCCAATGTCCGCATGGTTTGGGCAGCTCACTTCAGCCGCTCGCGTTCTATAATCTGACGAGGGCCGCCACGGCGACTTATCTATGAAAGCTTACGTTTACGTCACGCTGAAGAAGACCGTCCTCGATCCCCAGGGCAAGACCATCCAGGGCGCACTCCGCAAGATGGGCTACAAGGGAGTGGACGACGTCCGCCAGGGCAAGTTCTTCGAGCTCACGCTCGATGGCGGCCTGGACCGAGCCGGGACCGAGGCCGAGATCGCTCGCATCGCGCGCGAGGTGCTCACCAACCCGGTGATCGAGGAATTCCGCTATTCCATCGAGGAGTAATCGCCGCTATCAGTTTTTCAGCACCAAAGTAACGTCTCCAGCTATCTACATTTGTAACGACTTGGTAGATAATCAAGCCAGACTCCCACCCCATTTCCCCCGTGCCCGGTGGTGGTGGTAACTTTCCAGCAAGAGGTGATCGCACGTGTGTGGCATTGTCGGATACGTTGGTAAGAAGCGGGTTGTGCCCGTCATCCTGGACGGGCTGAAACGGCTGGAATACCGCGGTTACGACTCGGCGGGCATTGCCGTGGCGGGCAATGGCGAGGGGCTGCAGATCCGCCGCGCCGAGGGCAAGCTGCGCAACCTGGAGGAGGCTATCCGCCTCAAGCCGCTGGACGGCACCTACGGCATCGGCCACACGCGCTGGGCTACCCACGGCCGTCCCACCGAGGAAAACGCCCACCCGCACCGCGATTGCACCGGCAAGATCGTGGTGGTGCACAACGGTATTGTCGAGAACTATCTCTCGCTCAAGAAGCGGCTCATCGAAGAAAAGCACAAGTTCTCCACCGAGACCGACACCGAGGTCATCGCCCACCTGATCGAGAAGCATCACTTCGCCACCAGCAACGGCCGGCCGGTATCGCTGGAAGAAGCCGTCCGCAAGACGGTGAAGGAGTTGACGGGCGTGTTCGCGCTGGCGGTGATTGCCGTGGATGAGCCCAACAAGATCGTGGCCGCGCGCAATGGTCCTCCGGCGGTCATCGGCTTGGGCAAGGACGAGTACTTCGTCGCCTCCGACGTGCCGGCGATCCTCTATCACACCCGCGACCTGTTCTTCCTGGCCGACGGCGACCTGGCCGTGATCACGCCCTCGGGCGTGCAGCTCACCGACTTCGACGGCCAGCCCGTGGCGCGCCAGGTGCAACACATCACCTGGGACCCCATCATGGCGGAGAAGGGCGGCTTCAAGCATTTCATGCTCAAGGAAATCTACGAGCAGCCGCGCGCCGTCCGCGACACCACTCTGGGGCGGGTTTCGCTCGATTCCGGCAAGGTCTTCCTCGACGAGATGGAGATCAGCGAGGCTGAGTTCCGCAATCTGACCAAGGTTGACATTGCCGCCTGCGGCACCAGTTGGCACGCCGCGCAGGCGGGCAAGTTCATGATCGAGAAGCTGGCCCGGGTGCCGGTCGAGGTTGATTACGCCAGCGAATTCCGCTATCGCGATCCCATCATCACGCCCACCTCCCTGACCATGCTCATCACCCAGTCGGGCGAGACCGCTGACACCATCGCCGCCCAGCGCGAGGCCAAAGCCAAGGGCGCGAAGACGCTGGCCATCTGCAACGTGGTCGGCTCCATGGTGACCCGCGAGGCCTCGGGCACCATCTACACGCATGCCGGGCCGGAGATCGGCGTGGCCTCCACCAAGGCTTTCACCGCCCAGCTTACCGCCCTGTTCCTGTTCGCGGTCTATCTCGGCCGCCTGCGCGAGGCGCTGACTGTCGATCAGGCCAAGTGCCTGCTCACCGAGCTGACCCTCATCCCCGGCAAGCTGGAATCGATCCTCGGCCATGACGAGGTCTGCGAAGACCTGGCCAAGGAATACTCGCGGGTGCAGGACTTCCTGTTCCTCGGCCGCGGGATTCACTATCCCATCGCGCTCGAAGGCGCGTTGAAGCTGAAAGAGATCTCCTACATCCACGCCGAGGGCTATCCCGCCGGCGAGATGAAGCACGGCCCCAACGCCCTGATCGACGAGAACCTGCCGGTGGTGGTGCTGGCCACCTGCGATCGCAACAATCCCGACTCGGTGCAGCGCTACGAGAAGACCATGTCCAACATCAAGGAGGTCAAGGCGCGCTCCGGCAAAGTGATCGCCGTGGCGACCGAGGGCGATGAGGATATCCGGGAGGAAGTGGACCGCGTGCTGTTCGTTCCGCCTACTCCGGAGCTGCTGTTGCCCATCCTGGAGATCGTGCCGCTGCAGTTGCTGGCCTACCACATCGCGGTGCGGCGCGGTTGCGACGTGGACCAGCCGCGGAACCTGGCAAAGTCCGTAACCGTAGAGTAGCGCCAGCATCAGAGTAGCGCCGGCGTCTCGCCGGCTGTCGCGGAGGGCGTCCCGCCCTCCGCATTTTCTTTCTGGATCGCTTTCCAGGGGCACAATGTGGGTTCCCCGTAAGCCTGCGGGAACTCACCATTTAGACCTCGCGACCCAGTTTCCTATCCGTCCCAATCTCCTTGCAACCAACTGATATGATGGCACATCTAAACACTTGACAATAAGTCACTCAAGTTTTAATTTAGCTGCACCATCATGCCTGAATGGCAGCACTTATCAGTAGAAGGAGGTTTCACATGGCAAAGATTATCGGCATCGACCTGGGTACCACCAACTCGGTGGTAGCGGTGATGGAAGGCGGCGAGCCCAAGGTCATTCCCAACGAGGAGGGCGGCCGCACCACGCCGTCGGTGGTTGCTTTCACCAAGACTGGGGAACGGCTGGTGGGGCAGGTAGCCAAGCGCCAGGCCATCACCAATCCGGAAAACACGGTGTATTCCATTAAGCGCTTCATGGGGCGCCGTTACGACGAAGTGTCGGAAGAGATGAAGATGGTGCCCTACAAGGTGGAGCGCGAAGGCGACCACGTGGCGATCATGGCCCAGGGCAAGAAGTACACCCCGCCCGAGATCTCGGCGATGATCCTGCAGAAGCTGAAGAAGGCGGCCGAAGACTACCTGGGCGAGAAAGTGACCGAGGCGGTCATCACTGTGCCCGCGTATTTCAACGACGCGCAGCGGCAGGCCACCAAGGATGCCGGCCGCATCGCCGGGCTCGACGTCAAGCGCATCATCAACGAGCCCACCGCGGCCGCGATGGCCTACGGCCTCGACAAGAAGAAGGACGAGACCATCGCCGTGTACGACTTCGGCGGCGGGACGTTCGACATTTCGATTCTCGAGGTCGGCGAAGGTGTCATCGAAGTCAAGGCTACGAATGGCGACACGCACCTGGGCGGCGACAACATCGACCAGCGCATCGTGGACTGGCTGATCGACGAGTTCAAGAAGGACGAAGGTCTCGACCTGCGCGCCAAGGGCAACGAGATGGCCCTGCAGCGTCTGCGCGACGCGGCGGAGCGCGCCAAGATCGAACTCTCCACCACCATGGAGACCGAGATCAACCTGCCCTTCATCACCGCCGACGCCAGCGGCCCCAAGCACCTGGTCAAGAAGCTGACCCGGGCCAAGCTGGAGTCGATGGTGGAAGACATCATCCAGCGCTCGGTCGGGCCCTGCCGGCAGTGCTTGAAGGACGCTGGCATGGACGCCAGCAAGATCGACGAAGTCGTGCTGGTCGGCGGGCAGATCCGCATGCCGCGCATCCAGGCGCTGGTCCGCGAGCTGTTCGGTCGGGAACCTCACAAGGGCGTCAACCCGGATGAAGTGGTGGCGGTGGGAGCGGCCATCCAAGGCGGCGTGCTCAAGGGCGAGGTCAAGGACCTGCTCCTGCTCGACGTCACTCCGCTGACGCTCTCCATCGAGACGCTGGGCGGCGTGGCCACGCAGATGATCCCGCGCAACACTACCATCCCGACGCGCAAGACGGAGACGTTCTCCACCGCTGCCGACAGCCAGACTTCGGTCGAGGTGCACGTGATGCAGGGCGAGCGGCCCATGGCGCGGGACAACCGCACCCTGGGCAAGTTTCACCTGACCGGGCTCCCGCCGGCTCCGCGCGGCGTGCCGCAGATCGAGGTGACGTTCGACATCGACGCCAATGGCATCCTCAACGTCACCGCCAAGGACATGGCCACCAGCAAGGACCAGAAGATCACGATTACTTCGTCGTCTGGCCTGTCGAAGGAAGAGATCGACCGCATGGCCAAGGACGCCGACGCGCACTCGGATGAGGACAAGAAGCGTCGCGAGGAGATCGAATCGCGCAACCAGCTCGACTCCCTGGTGTACAGCGTGGAGAAGATGCTGCGCGAACACGGCGACAAGATCTCCGGTAGCGAGCGCGGCGATGTCGAAAACGCTCTGGCCGACGCCAAGAAGGCGCTCGAGGGCGGCGACAAGGCGGCCATGGACCAGGCGCGCGAGAAGCTGACCAGCACCTCGCACAAGCTGGCCGAGGCCATGTACCGCGCCGCGCAACCTGCGGCCGGGCAGCCTGGAGCCCAGCCGGGTCCGGAAGCCGGGGCGGACGCTCCGCGCGGCGGCAACGGCGAAGCCAAGAAGGCCGATGGCGGCGTCATCGACGCCGAGTACGTGGACGTGGAAGACAAGAAATAACTCGCGTGGGGCGGGCCCCACTCCCGCCAGCGTCCCGCAAGGGACGCAATGAAATTAGCCCGGCGCTTCAGCGCCGGGTAGCAGGAAGTAAGGAGCGTAGTCCCGTAGGGACGGCTGAGCACATAGAAGAGGGCGATTTCGCGGTGACAAGCGCTCGGATCGTCCCGTGACCCAATTCGGATCGGAGTGTGACACATGATTTGCAGTCAATTGCAGTATCTACAGCAAAATTTTGCTGCGCTGTTGGCTGCCTCGGACGAACAGGAACAACTGGAGCGGCTGGGGATGGCCTTGGCGGACGACAAAGAGGCGGTGCAGACCTTCCGCGAGCAACTCCAACAGCGGCTGACGGCGGTGCAAGCAAGGCTGGCAGCGCACGTCCAGGAGCACGGCTGCGCAAATTGAATGGCCACGGCAACCAAGGACTACTACGCCACGCTGGGCGTGAAGAAAACTGCCTCCACGGAGGACATCCGTAAGGCCTTCCGCAAGCTTGCGCGCAAATACCACCCCGACGTCAACCCCGGCGACAAGTCCGCGGAAGAGAAGTTCAAGCAGCTCTCGGAAGCCAACGATGTTCTGAGCGATCCCAAGAAGCGCAAGATCTACGATCAAGTCGGCTTCTATTCCGACAACATCGATCCCGCCACCGCCGAGGCCTATGCGCGCGGGGGCGGCGCCGGTGGCTTCGCGGGACCAGGGCGCGGCCAGGAAGTGCCGTTCGACTTCGGTGGCTTTGATTTTTCCGATGCCGGCGGGGCGGGCGGCCGCAAGGGCGGCAGCTTCCGCGACATTTTCTCCGGCATCTTCAGCGGCGGTGGCCGCGGCGGCTTCAGCCCCGAGGCCGCGCAGCCCGAACCCGGCACCGATCTCGAATACCAGGTCAACGTCGGTTTCTGGGACGCCATCAAGGGTTCGGTGATGCGCCTGAATATCGCCCGCCGCGACCTCTGCACGAACTGCCATGGGCGCGGATTCATCCAGGCCGCGGGCACTTGCCCCGAGTGCGGCGGCAAAGGACAGATCACGCAGACCGCCGGCCGCATGAAGTTCAACGTGCAGTGCCCGCGCTGCCACGGGACTGGCAAGAACGTGAGCGTGTGCAGCGTGTGCGGGGGCGAGGGCACGGTGAACCGCACCGAACCGCTCGAGGTGCGCATCAAGCCGGGCACGCGCGACGGCCAGCGCATCCGCATCCCCGGCAAGGGCAACGCAGGGACGTTGGGCGCGGCCGCGGGCGATCTTTACATCATCGTGCGCACCGGCGAGCATCCGGTCTTCCGCCGCGAGAGCGACGACGTCCATGTGACCGTGCCCATCACCGTGACCGAGGCGGCGCTGGGCGCGAAGATCGAAGTCCCGACCATCGAGGGACGCTCGCTGCTGCGCATCCCGCCGGGCACGCAGAGCGGACAGAAGTTGCGCCTGCGCGAAAAAGGCGTGCCTTCGGCCACCCGCGAGGGCGCACGTGGCGACGAGATCGTCGAGGTCAAGATCATCGCGCCGTTCCCCAAGGACGAGCGCTCGCGCGAGATCCTGCGCGAGTTCGCGAAGCTGAACCCGGCCGACCCGCGGGCGGAGTTGTGGAAGCAAGTGTGAGAGGCAGCAATCAGCAATCAGCAATCAGCGCTCAGCCATTTCTCGGCGGGTGCGACTGAATGCTGAGTGCTGACTGCTGAGTGCTATATGGCTAAGCGAAAGTCAAAAGGCGCCTACATGATCTCGGCCGTGGCCGAGATGTACGGCATCCATCCGCAGACGCTGCGGCTTTACGAGCGCGAAGGGCTGCTCAAGCCGTCGCGCACGGAGGGCAACACTCGGCTTTACACCGACGAAGACCTGCAGCGGCTGGAGTTCATCCTGTCGCTGGCCCGCGAACTGGGCGTGAACATCGCCGGCATCGCCATCATTCTTCAAATGCGCGAGCGCATGGAAGCCATGCAGAAGGAGATGCAGGAGTTTTTCACCTACATCCAGAAAGAGATGCTGGCGCGCTCCCAGGCCGATGTGGACGCCTCGCGCGGCGCCATCATTCCCATCCGGCCAACGGTCGAGCCCCCGGGCCGTGCGCCCGCGCGGGAACGCAAGCGGTAACTCCCACCCACTACCCTCGCGGCTGCTCTCGGCAGTCTGGGTGTAGTATTGTCAGCCGCTGATGCTGCCCTTCAAGCTCATCTACAGCGACGCATACTATCTGCCGATCGGAGAACACGTCTTCCCGGCCGAGAAGTACCGGCTCATCCAGCAGCAGTTGCTCCGCACCGGCGCCGCCGCGGCCGACGACTTTCTTACTCCCGAGCCCGCGCGCGATGCCGATGTCCTGCTGGCGCACACGCCGGCGTGGGTCACCAAATTAAGAAGTGGCACGCTCTCCGCGCGCGACGAGCTGGTGATGGAGGTCCCCTACTCGATGGAACTGGTACGCGCCTTCTGGCTGGCCGCCGGAGGTTCGATCCTGGCGGCGCAGTGCGCGCTGCGCGACCGCGTGGGCATCAGCATCGGCGGCGGGTTCCATCACGCCTTTGCCGACCACGGCGAGGGCTTCTGCATGATCAATGATATCGCGGTTGCCATCCGCAAGCTGCAGCACGAGGGCTCGATCGCCCGCGCCATGACCGTGGATTGCGATGTCCATCAGGGCAACGGCACCGCCGCCATCTTCTCGGCGAACAACGGAAGCGCGGCTTTTAGCTTCGGCGGCATGGGCGCCCGCGACTTCGCCGGCGTCGAGAGCGACGTCTTCACCATCTCGCTTCACCAGGAGAACAATTACCCGGCGTTCAAGCCGCCGTCCTCCATCGACGTCAACCTGCCCGACGGTGTGGGTGATGCCGAATACCTCGCGCAGCTCGACAAGGCGCTCAGCGCCGGCCTGCACCAGTTCGATCCTCAACTGGTCTGCTATGTCGCCGGCGCCGATCCCTACCGCGAAGACCAGCTCGGGGGCTTGTCCCTCACCATCGAGGGATTGAAGAAGCGGGACGATCTGGTCTTCCGCGCCGCCAAGGCGCGCGGCATCCCGGTGATGGTGACCTTGGCCGGCGGCTACGCCCGCCAGGTGGAAGATACGGTCACTATCCACTGCCATACGGTGATCGCGGCCAGAGAAGTTTACGGCTCGTAGGCATCTTTCGGGCAGTTTTCATTGGGGGATGTATTCCGTTTCGCTGTCATGCTGAGCAAGTGCGGGCCGGTTTTGCCCGCACGAGTCGAAGGACCCCTACTCTCACGATATCCTTCGAATAGGGGTCCTTCGACTCGCGCGCCAAACCCGGGCGCGCTCGCTCAGGATGACAGCGATGGAAAAGAAAAACCAACGGCGGAGACTCTAGTACCTCATGTCTCCCGCGGCGCGGCCAGCTAGGCCATGTGCGTAGCGCTGGTAAAATGAGAAATGAAGCTACCCTCAGGCCGGGGTTGCAACTGACAACTGGCAACTGACCACCGACAACTGCTCTTATGTTTGAGAATCTTTCCGACAAGCTGCAACGCGCGTTCAAGAACCTCCGCGGACAGGGCACGCTGAACGAAGAGACCGTCGGCGAAGCCCTGCGCGAAATCCGCCTGGCCCTGCTCGAAGCCGACGTCAACTTCAAAGTAGTCAAGGAACTGGTCGAGCGCATCCGCGAAAAGGCGCTGGGGCAAGAGGTGATGACCGCGCTCTCGCCCGCCGAGCAGGTGGTAAAGATCGTGCGCGACGAGATGGTCGAGGTCCTCGGACGCGACACCGCCAAGCTGCGCTTCGCCTCCAACCCACCGACGGTGGTGCTGATGGCCGGGCTGCAGGGTTCCGGCAAGACCACAACCTCGGGCAAGCTGGCGCACTGGCTGAAGAACGGCGGCCACCGTCCGCTGCTGGTCTCGGTAGACGTCTACCGCCCGGCGGCGCGCGAGCAGTTGAAGATCGTGGCCCACGCGGTCAAGGCCCATCTATACGAAGGCCAGGTCGGCGAGGCCAACACCGCGACGGTCGAGCGACTGGCGAAGGAAGCGCGGCGCGAGGCGGTCAACAGCGGCTGCGACGTGCTCATCGTGGACACCGCCGGCCGCCTGCACATCGACGAGCAGCTCATGGAGGAGATGCAGTCGCTCAAGCGCCTGCTCGCGCCGCAGGAGATCCTGTTCGTCGCCGACGCCATGACCGGCCAAGACGCGGTGCGCTCGGCCGACGAGTTCCACAAGAAGCTGGCGCTCACCGGCGTGGTGCTCACCAAGATGGATGGCGACGCGCGCGGCGGCGCGGCGCTCTCCATCCGCAACGTCACCGGGCAGCCCATCAAGTTCATCGGCGTGGGCGAAAAGTACGACGCCATCGAGCCCTTCCACCCTGACCGCATCGTCGGGCGCATCCTGGGCATGGGCGACATCCTCTCGCTCATCGAGAAGGCCGAACAGCAGCTCGACAAGAAAAAGCAGGAGGAGTTCGCGCGCAAGGCGCTCTCCGGCGACGGCTTCTCGCTTGAGGACTTCCGCGACCAACTGCGGCAAGTCAAGAAGCTGGGCTCGCTGCAGTCCATCATGGGCATGCTGCCCAAGATCGGGCCATTCGCGGGATTGAATAAAGCCGCCGACAAGGTGGACGAAAGCCAGCTCGGGCGCGTCGAGGCCATCATCAATTCGATGACGCGTTACGAGCGTGACCATCACGAGGTGATCAACGGCAGCCGGCGCAAGCGCATCGCCCGCGGCTCCGGCACCAGCGTGCAGGAGGTCAACCAGCTCCTGCGCCAGTACGCCCAGATGAAGAAGATGTTCAAGCAGATGGGCAAGGCCAGCTTCGGCCGGCGGCTGGCAGGGATGAAGCTGCCGGGGATGTGAAAGCGGCCTCTTGGCTGGCTTGGCTGTTAGCTCGCGCGGCAGGATTCCTTCTCCGTTGTAACCTTTACACATCCCGCCGTTTACGCAATAATGGGAGATTGCGCATAAAGTTTCATTGCGCATAGAGAAGACTAACTCCTAGAAAGGACTACGTTTTTGTGCTAATGATTCGCCTGGCGCGCGTAGGTGCGCGCAAGCAGCCGTATTACCGTATTGTGGTTATCGAGAAGGAGCGGGCACGGAACGGCCGCCCGGTGGAGGTGGTGGGCACGTATAACCCGCGCACCGATCCAGCCTCGGTCGAGTTCAAGCGTGAGCGCGTAGATTACTGGGTGTCGAAAGGCGCTCAGGCGTCGGCTACGGTGTCCCGGCTTCTGGCGAAGCCACCCATAGCCAGCGCTCCGGCCACGGCCTAACAGTCGCCAGAGGGCTTTCCCGCATTTTTCTTTTCATGTGCGGGCGCAGTCGGGCCTCGAACCCCCACACCAGGGAGGGCGCTGGTATGGTCAGCGAGCAGGGTGGGGATATGCGGGCGCTGGTCGAACAGATCGCCAAGGCGCTCGTCGATGAACCCGAACAAGTGGCGGTTCGGTCCATCGATGGGGAACAGGTTACGGTGCTGGAGCTGAGCGTCTCTGCCAATGATTTGGGCAAAGTCATCGGCAAGCAGGGCCGTACGGCGCGTTCCATCCGCACCATCCTGGGCGCTGCCGGCATGAAGCTGAAGAAACGCTACACCTTGGAGATTCTGGAATAGCTCCCGCAGGCTCCGCCAGCCAGGAAGAATTCATCACCCTCGCGCGCGTGCTTCGCACCCAGGGGCGGCGCGGCGAGGTGGCCGCAGAACTGCACACCGTGTCTTGGGAACGCTTCCCGAGCGGCTGCCGCGTGTTTGCTCTCGATGAGCACAATCCGCAGCGGGAATTCGTGGTGGAGGATTCCTGGCCGCACAAGGGGCTGGTCGTGCTCAAGTTCCGCGGGATCGAGAGCATCTCGCAGGCGGAAGCGCTGATCGGCTGCGAGATCCAGGTGCCGCGCTCGGAGCGTTTACCCCTGGCGGCGGGCGAAGTTTACGTCAGCGACTTGGTGGGCTGCGCGGTGTTCGATCGCGGCACCGAGGTCGGCAGGATCGCGGAGGTCCGGTTTGGTTCGGGCGATGCTCCCTTGCTGGTGGTGAAGGCCGGCAACAAGGAACATCTGCTGCCGTTCGCCAAGGCGTATCTGGTCAAGGTGGACACCGAGGGCAAGCGGCTGGACATGAATCTGCCGGAAGGAATGCTGGAATTGGATCATTGATTCATTGGTCCATTGAATCATTGAATCATTGAAAAAATGGGTCAATGGATCAATGGATCAATGAATCAATGACTCAATTCCACATCCTGACGATCTTTCCGGATTTCTTCCGCGGCCCGCTCGACTACGGGATTGTGCGCCGGGCGCGGGAAGCCGGGCTGGTGGAGATCGGCATTCACGACCTGCGGGCCTTCACCCGTGACCGGCACCGGACGGTGGATGACCGCACTTTCGGCGGTGGCGAGGGCATGGTGCTCAAGCCGGAACCGATCTTTGAATGCGTGGAGTCGCTGGGCATGGCGCCGCGCGAGGGGCGCCGAGGCGCGAAAGAATCGGTGGTGCTGCTTTCGCCGCAGGGCGAGCTGTTCAACCAGGAGATCGCCGGGGACCTGGCCGGATTGCAGCGCCTGGTGCTGATCTGCGGCCGCTACGAGGGAGTGGACGAGCGCGTCGGCGCCTTCCTGGCGGATCGCGAGCTGTCGGTCGGCGAGTACGTGCTGAGCGGAGGCGAGCTGGGCGCGGCCATCATCGTGGACGCGGTCACACGCCTCATCCCTGGCGCGCTGGGCAATGAGGCCTCGGCGCAGCAGGAGTCGTTCACGCGCGGCACGGTTGCCGCGGGAGATGGTCCGAATTCGACCTGCGCGTCAGGCGGGCTGCTGGACTACCCGCATTACACGCGGCCGGCGGACTTTCGCGGGATGAAAGTCCCCGAGGTTCTGGTCTCCGGGAACCACGAGGAGATCCGGCGCTGGCGGCGGAGTGAGGCGCTCGAAAAGACGGTGCGCAACCGGCCCGATCTGCTGGAGCGGGTGGCGCTCAGCGCCGAAGACAAGGAATTCATCGCCCAACTGGAAATCAAGGGCGAGCACTGAATCCGCAGGGCCGGGGTCCCCAGCAAACCCGCTTTTGGTTTGCTGGGGTGGAGGCCGCGTCCTGCCAAGGAAGGAACAAGCCATCATGTCGATCTCACCCATCATGGATAAAGTGGTCGCCAAGCTGCAGCGCAGCGACCTCCCGAAGTTCAAGCCGGGGGACACCGTCCGGGTGCACGTCAAGATCAAGGAAGGCGACAAGGAACGCCTGCAAGCCTTCGAAGGCACGGTGATCTCGCGATCGAGCGGCCCCGACGCCAGCTTCACCGTGCGCAAGATCAGCTTCGGCCAGGGCGTGGAGCGCATCTTCCCGGTCAATTCGAAGGTGATCGACAAGATCGAGATCTTGCGCTCGGCCCAGGTCCGCCGCGCCAAGCTCTACTTCCTGCGCGGGCTCCGCGGCAAATCGGCGCGGCTGAAGGAAGCGGAGTAGGGCGTACGCGCGGGCTTCGCTCAAGCCTATTGACCGTTCTATCGACAATGTCATCCTTCGCGAGGTTGAGGCGCCTAGCGGGCGTCCGAGCCCGCTGCTGAAATCCCGAGCGAAGCGAGGGACCTGCCGCGCGGAGGATCCGATGATGACGCCGAGAGCACCGGCCTTGTCCGCGAGAGCTGGATCCTCAGATTCTCCCGCCTCGCTTCGCTCGGCGGAAGAATGACAGTCGCCTCTCTCTTGCACCCGCCCTCTTTTTCCGCCAAACTGCGAGTAGACCTCGACCACCGCTAGTGCCGCGCAAGCTCCAACTCGAGGGCGAGAAACCGCTGTCCAAGGCTGCCGCCAAGCTGTGTCTGTTGAAACGCCTGAAGTGCACCACGCGCTACGAGCGTGACCTATGGAAATCCGGCGCGCGCCTGATCGCCGGCGTGGACGAGGTTGGGCGCGGTTCGCTGTTCGGCCCGGTGGTCGCGGCCGCCGTGGTCCTCGACCCCGGCTACCGCATCCGCGGCCTGCGCGATTCCAAGCTCTTGCCCGCCGAGCGCCGCGAAGTCCTGGCCGAGCGCATACGAGCGCACGCGATCGCCTGGTCGGTCGCGGCGGTGGATGCGGCGCGCATCGACCAGATCAACATCTACCACGCCTCGCGCCTGGCGATGCTGGAAGCCGTTTCGCAGCTCGCGCCGGCGCCGGACCACCTGCTCATCGACGCGTTGCGCATCGATTTCGCCTGCCCGCAGACTCCGATCATCCACGGCGACGCCCTTTCGGCCTCCATCGCCGCCGCCTCCATCATCGCCAAGGTGGAGCGCGACCGCATGATCCGCGACTGGGACCCGGTGTTCCCGCTCTACGGCCTGGCCTCCAACAAGGGGTATTACACGCGCAAGCACGCGAGCGCGCTGCGCCAGTACGGACCTTCGCCGCTGCACCGACAGTCGTTTGAGCCGGTGTGGAATTCGGTCTCGCCGCAGGAAGTGCTGGAATTCATGCTGGGCGGGACTTCGGAATTGAATCACTGATTCATTGAGCCATTGAGTCATTGAAAAAAACCCGGCAAACCCTAATGAATCAATGACTCAATGAATCAATGGCTCAATTCTCCCATCTACATGTCGAGACAGGAGAGAGCATAGGCATGCTACGGCTGCTCTGCGTAACCGCTCACCCGGACGACGAAGCCGGAGGTTTCGGCGGATCATTGCTGCTCTCTGCCTCGCGCGGCGTGGAGACCCACGTCCTCTGCCTGACGCCCGGGCAAGCGGCCACCCATCGCGGCGGCGCGCGCTCGGACGAAGAACTGGCGGCCATGCGCCGGCAGGAGTTCCAGACTTCGTGCCGAATGTTGAAGGTTGCCCACGGCGAGGTGCTCGATTATCCTGACGCCGGGCTCGACCGCGTGGACTTCTACGCTGCAGTGGGTGACCTCGTGCAGCGCATCCGCCAGACCCGTCCGCACGTCATGCTGACCATCGGTCCGGAAGGCGCGGTAACCGCCCATCCCGACCACTCCATGGTCTCGCTCTTCGCCACCATGGCCTTCCACTGGGCAGGACGCAGCAACCGTTTCGCGGAGCAATTGAAGAACGGCCTCACCCCGCATCGCACCCAGAAGCTCTACTACTCGACCTCGCTGTTCACGCTCCCCGACCGGCAGCCGGTCTCCCCGTCCCCGGTGACAGCGATCATCGAGATCGGGGCGGAATTCCTGGAAGCCAAGATCAGCGCCTTCAAGCAGCACACCAGCCAGTCGCCGCTGTTCCAGCTTTTCGAGCCCATGGCGCGCAAGCGTGGAACCAGGGAACTCTTCCACCTGGCCGCGGCCACGGCGCCGCGGCAGATGCAGATGGAGACGGATTTGTTTGAGGGAGTGAAGGAGGATTGAGACATCGGGTGATCGGGTCATCGGGTGATCTGTTCTTTTCAAATGACCCGATGAGCCGATCTCCCGATCACCCGATCACTTCGCCATCGGCTTGATAATCTCTCCCAACATGTCCGGCGTGTTGGGGATGCGCTCCAGCTCGGGGTATCTCTCGCCTCCGTGGTAGTTCACCGAGTAGGTGTTCTGGAACGCACCGTTCTGGACCAGGAGTTGGATGGGCTGGGTGCCGTTCTTGGCAGCACGGATGGCGTCGTGCAGCTCGGTTGCCGAGTAAGCGCGTCCGTTGACCCCGAGCACCTTCATGCCCGGCCCGATGCCGGCCTGCCACGCGGGTGAATCGGGGAGCACGTCGCGCAGGATGGCGTCCGGCTCGCGGACAACCATGCCCAGCGAGTAGCGCACATCGGTCACATGATCGATTGCCTCGATGCCCTGAAACACCGGCGACGCAGTCTCGGTGTAAACCAGCTTCCAGCCGCTGCGCTCAAGGCCGCCCATGGGCGCGTGCAGCGCGGTCGAGCTGAGGCGGGTGTCCAGGAACGTGCGCCAGTCGTGGGCCACCACCTGGTTGAGCGTGTTCACCACGTCGTCGAAGGTGTAGGTCTTCAGCTCGGGGCCGGTGTACGGTCCGCCGAAGAAGAGGCGGGAGAAATCGTTCAGGGATCGCTGTCCCTGGGTCAGTTCGCGGATGGTGGTATCGACGTCGAGCCAGATCAGCGTGCTCTCGTCGTAGAAGTCCACGCTGCGCCGCCAGGCCTCCCACTCGCGCGGCGCCAGGTACAAAATCTGTGCCGCGATTGCGGTATCGCTCAGCGGGCGCCAGGTGCGGCCGGACGTCGTGTCCAGTTCGGCGGTGATGATGGCCAGGTGCTGCCGCGTTTGCTCCCGCGTCCACAGGCCGCTGCGCCCGGAGAGGATGGTACCCCAGTATTGCGTGAGCCCCTCATACACCCACAACAGCTCGCCCTTCATCGGCTCCTGGTAGTTCGCGGTGGCGAGGCCGGCGGGGCGGCGGTACTTGCCATTCCAGGAATGGGTGAACTCGTGCGGAAGCAGGCCGCCGCCCGATGCATAGAGGTAGCCGTCCACGAACGCGCGCTCGCGCATGCGATCATCGCTCGATTGATGGTGCTCCAGCCCGAAATGCGCCACGTGGTCGCTCAAACTGATGAGGAAATCGTAATGCCAGTAATGGCGTGCGCCGAAGAGAGCGCCGGTCTCGCGCACCAGTTGCGAATACTCGCTCACCACGTCGGCGGGAATATCGAGCGCGGCTTCGCTGTCGGCCGCGAGGTCGAGGCGATGCGCAGGAGTCATCTCAGCCGCCAGCGGCACCACGCGAAAATGTGCTCCAGAAAGAACAGGTGAGTCGATCAGGAAGTTGAGAGTGACCGGCTTGAATTCGAGCGTGTCGCCCGTCTGCGACGCGACTTCCAGGGGCGTGGCGAACTTCCACCCAGCCGGCAGGCGCAGGCTGGCAGCGTACATCAGTTCACGCGGCGGCTTCCCCTGCGGATACAGCAGCAACTGGTTCCAACTGATCAGCGCCAGTTGCTGGGTGGTGGAGGCGGCCGCGGAGAACCCTTCCTCCTTCACCGGTCCAAGGTAGTCGAGCACGATCTCGAGCGTGGATGCACCCCGCGGGACATCCACGTGGAAGGCATACATCTCCACATCATCGCGGCGCCAGGCGAGCGGCTTGCCGTTGGCGGTGATCTTGAGCCCCGCGAGATTGGCGATCGGTCCAGTGGGACCGTGCTCCCCGGGAATCCACTCGGGATAAAACAGTGTCAGAGGCCCGGCGGCAACTGGAACCACCAGCCGCGCATGGAAGAGGCTGCGCGGCGCGTCCGTGGCATCAACCGCCAGCGTGATCGTGCCCGGAGGATTTGCGGCGAGAAGAGGTAAGCAGAAAACGCCGAACAGCAGCAGGAGAGCAACCACAAAACGCTTTCGCATTGAGACTCCGGCGCACAAGAATAATCGTGGCATCACGGATTGTGCAATCGGAACCTGCGCTGCCGGCCGGGGCTACTTCTTCCCGCTTTTCCTGGTCTCCTCGACTGCTCCCGTGATGCTGGCCAGCACCTTGTCGAAGGCTTCCTTCTTTGACATCGGGCCGCGGCCGCCTTTGTTCTTGCGGTAATTGTGTTCGTGGTTGCAGGTGCGGCAGCGGACCTTCTGAACGTCTTCTCCGGCCATGGAGACCACCGCGTGGGTAGAGCTAAACTTGCAGCGCGAGCAGTAATCGTCAACGTCGTCGCCGAGGCGCATAAGGCCTCCTTGAACTCGAAAAGCAACGGGGCCGAAGTTTAGCACAGCGAGGGGCGACTGAAGGACTCCGCACGGATGTTATGATTCCCGCCGTGCCGGCGAGGAAGACGCGCGGGAAGTTCATCACCATCGAGGGCCTGGACGGCTGCGGCAAGAGCACGCAGCTCGGGAGGCTTGCCGGTGTGCTGCGTGCTGACGGCGTTAAGGTGCTGGAGACGCGCGAGCCCGGCGGCACTCCCGTGGGCGAGAAGATCCGCGCCGTGCTGCTTGATTCCCGAACCTCCGGCCTCTCGCCCCGGGCCGAGATGGCGCTGATGTTCGGCGCGCGCGCGCAGCACGTGGACGAGGTCATCCTGCCGGCGCTCGCGGAAGGCGCCTGGGTGTTGTGTGACCGCTTCACCGATTCCACCGAAGCGTACCAAGGCGGCGGCCGCAAGCTGGGCAGCGAGCCGGTGCTGGCGCTGCACAAGCTTCTATGCCACGACCTCCAGCCCGACCTGACCATTCTCATGCTCTCCGACGTCGAGGCCAGCGTGGCGCGGGCGCGCCGCCGCAACCTGGCGCGCGTCCCCTCGGTCGCTCCGGCGACGGAGGCGCAACCCAACGATGAGAACCGCTTCGAGCAGGAGAACCGCGCCTTTTTCCAGCGCGTTGCCACGGCGTACAAGGCGATCGCGAAACGCGAGCCGAAGCGCGTGTTCGCGGTGGACGCACGCCCCGCGCCCGATGTCGTCCACCAGGAGATCGTGGCCGCAGTGCGCCAGCGGTTGGTGGGGAAGAAAGCTTCGAGCTTCTAGCTGCTGGACAGTTTTATGATGGATGCACCCGTCGTTCTGTCATGCTGAGCGAGTGGGGGCCGGTTTTGCCCGCACGAGTCGAAGCACCCCTACGCTACGATATATTTCGAATAGGGGTCCTTCGACTCGCGCGCCAAAGCTCGCCCTGAGCGAAGTCGAAGGGTCGGGCGCGCTCGCTCAGGATGACAACACTATGACTTACACGAACCGGATGACCTACCTGGCAAGTTAGACTGTCTGATTCATGCCTTTCTCTGATTTCCACGGCAACGCCGAAACCGTCCTTCGCCTGCGCGAGATGCTGGCGCGCGATCGCCTGCCGCATGCCATCATCCTGGCGGGAGCGCGCGGCGCGGGGAAATACAAGCTGGCGCAGATGACGGCCAAGGCGCTCAACTGCCTCCAGCGTCCGCTCCGCGACGGGCTGCCGGATTTCTGCGGCGCCTGCTCCAACTGTCTGCGCATCGGCGAGGCCGACGACCTGGCAGCGCGCTTCGCCGAATCCGTGGCGGCGCGCGAGGATCTGCGCGAAGCCGACAAGCGCGAGACCCGCCTGCTCATCCAGACGCATCCTGATGTGCTCATCATCCCGCCCGATCCCCCGCAGATGATGATCAAGGTCGGCCAGGTGCGGCGGGTGATCGAGACCATCTATTTCCGCCCGTCGCAAGGCCGCGAGGCCGTATACATCTTCACCGATTCCGCGTTTATGAAGGAGGCCGCCAACTCCCTGCTGAAGATCCTGGAAGAGCCGCCGGGATTCGCCACCATGTTCCTGCTGACCGAGAACTCCGGCGAACTGCTGCCCACCATCCGCTCGCGCGCCATCACCCTGACGCTGGCGGCGCTGCCGGCCGCGGAGATCGAGGCCTGCCTGGCCCGCCTGCGCCCGGAGTGGACCGCCCGGCAGCACGCCCTGGTGGCGCGGCTTTCCGGAGGCGCCGTCGGGGCCGCGCTCTCCTTCGATCTGGCCGCCTATGTCACCACGCGCAAGGACGCGCTGGCCCTGCTGGCCACCGCCGCTGATCCAAAAGACCACAGCGAGCTGTTCAAAGTGACGGAAACCTACCGCGCCGGCGCTGAGGGCAAGGACAAGGCCGAAGGACTGATCCGCACGCTGTACTGGCTGCTCGAAGACTTGCTGTTCCTGAAATCCGGCACGCCGGAACTGGTGCGCAACACCGACATCGCTCCCGAGCTGGGCCGCATGGCGCAGGCGGTGGACTTCGCCTGGATCGCCGCCGCATCGGACCGCCTGGGCGAAGTGGAGTCCGGCATGCGCCGCAACCTGCTGCGCTCGCTTTCCCTGGACGCCTTCGTGGCCGCGCTGGAACGCGCTTAGAAACGCCGCTGGCCGCACAATCAATTGTCAGGCCGCGGGGGCTGTGGTACGGTATGGGACACACTTAACCAGCTCGAAACTCCTGGGTCATTCCTGAGACGATCGACGGGCCACGCCGTCGGCAAACGACGATGCAGGCGCTGTCGCCTTCTGGAAGCCGGCGAGGATGAGCGCAGCCGGAGAAACGCTATGAAGGACGGAATGGATTCCACCGCAGTGCGCCGGGCTCCTGAGGTGGCGGACGATTTCGCCAATCGCAAGCTGATCCGGCCCACGCTCAGCCGCGCGGAGGGCAACCACCTCCCGCCCGAGCGCCGCGACCGCGACCGTCCCATCGTCGCCAAGAAAACCCCGCCCCCGGAGCAGACCCACGCCGAAAACTTCTATTACCAGAAGCAGATCCAGGCCAAGACGCCGATGGTCGTGGTGCTGCGCGACGGCGAGGAAGTTCACGGCACCATCGAGTGGTACGACAAGAATTGCCTCAAGCTCCTCCGCCCCTCCGGCAACCTGCTGATCTACAAGCCGGCCATCAAGTACATGTTCAAGGAAGCGGAAGGGCCGGAGAAGGGCTAGCAGTCGCCGTTCACACAAACTTTTGGAGGCTGGCCGCCACTAGCCATCCCTGCCCAATCACCGTCGGTAGCACGATTCCCTCTGCGCTTTGGCGCTTCCCACTGCGGTCAATTTCGGAATTATCACTTCACAAACCATGGTGCAAGTCGGGCGTCGGGAAGAGGGGGTGGCGAACCTGGTTGCACCATGTTGCAGCAGTGTTAAGTTCGTGAGATCATTGAACTTGGGGGATATATCCACACAGCGCCCGCGTTTTTGCATTATCCACAATTGCTGTGTTGCGCTCTGCCGATTACTCTTGCGGCTCCGATGGCTCGCGACGGCTCCGACGACGAACGTTTACGCGAGTTGGCCTCCAAGAATATCTGCCCCAACTGTGGAAAAACAATCCCGGAGGGGAGCCGCCACCTCTATGGGAGCGGCGTCTTTTGCAGCCTCGACTGCATAGCTGTGTACAAGGCGGCAGAGTTGTTAGAGAAACATAAGAAGAGGATTGCTGCCGCAGAGCGGCATCGCAAGTCATAAACTCAAAAGGCCATACAGTGGACATTGGTGAGCGAGCATTATTCCCAGAGATGTACGACAACCAGGGCGGCGCAGGGATTTTGCCATGGCAAGAGATCAGGCGCATGGTAAGGAATGGCCAGATAAGCGCAAGCCCAGATGTCGACGACTCTCAAATACAGCCAGCCAGTATTGATCTGCGCCTCGGGCGTGAGGCCTATCGTGTGCAAGCCAGTTTTCTCCGAGGCAAATCTGCCACTCTGCTGACCAAGGTCCAAGAATTACTCGACAGCACAATAGACCTCACCCAGCCGACACCTCCACTGTTGGAGCCAGGCGTGGTGTACATCATCCCGTTGCTCGAACGATTAAGATTGTCGAGCGACGTTCAAGGCATAGCAAATCCGAAAAGCACAACTGGTCGCCTTGACATCTTCACGCGACTGATCACGGAACATGGGGATCAATTCGACCGTGTCCCCAGAGGGTACAAGGGGCTTCTTTATGCAGAAGTTTCTTCTAGAACATTCCCGATCCGCGTCAGGGCAGGCATGACGCTTAACCAGTTGCGCTTTGTGCGCGGCCAGAGCCCCAACGTGCTTGATCCAGTGCGTAATGGAGATTTGAAGCAATTGGCAAAGGAATACGACCTCGTCTACGACCACGAGGGACACCCGACGACGGAGCATATCGGAGACGGGATAGAGATCACTGTTGACCTAGAGGGTGAGTGTGCATCAAACATCGTGGCTTACAGAGCGAAAGAGTCGCCGCGCGCAATAGAACTCGACAAGATCAATTACTACGATCCCGAGGATTACTGGGAAGCGATCCGCCGACCCCGGCTCGGCCACATTATCCTCGCTAAGGGAGGATTCTATCTCTTGGCCTCGAAGGGCAAAGTGAGTATCCCCTTAAACCATGCGGCGGAGATGCTTGCGCATGACCCTAGTATGGGAGAGTTCCGGGTTCACTATGCTGGATTCTTTGATCCTGGGTTTGGCTATGGCTCAAAGAAAGGTGAAATCCTGGGCACAAAAGCTGTTCTTGAAGTCAGGGCATATGAGGTGCCGATCCTGTTAGAGGACAACGACGTGGTCGGCCGGCTTCACTATTACCAGATGGCTGGCATCCCAGACAAGGTATACGGATTGTCTATCGGCTCGTCTTATCAGCAGCAAGGGCTTGCTCTCAGCAAGCAGTTCAAACGACCCGCCGCTGAACATGGGTGCCCCTCGGGAAACACGACCTTGATGACGGCCTAGCCGACGCCGACCAGCGTGTTTGTGCTTTCCGGATTAAACGCACGATCCAGGTCAAACCCCCTCTTGGCAAGCTGACCCACTGCCCGCCGTTGACAATGGTCGCTATCTCCTCTAGCATCTGTTACTTGGCGACTTTCGAGGCTGAGGGGTCGCAAACCAAAGCCGTGGAGTAGCGCGTGATCAAGCTCGACATCATCAATGAAGTGGTGACCAAGACCGGGATCACCAAGACCAAGGCGGAACTGGCGGTCGAGACCGTATTCGGGGGCATGAAGCAAGCCCTGTCCCGGGGAGACCGCATCGAACTGCGCGGGTTCGGGGTGTTCAACGTGCGCCCGCGCAAGACCGGCATCGGCCGCAACCCGCGCACCGGCGCCGAGGTCAACATCCCTCCCGGCAAGGCCGTGCGCTTCAAGCCCGGCAAGGAACTGCAATCGATCGACTAGAACTCGGGCGTTGCGCGCCCGGGCGTGTGCCGAATCTCTGGGCCTTGCTTCCATGTCTGAACCCAATCCGCCGCTGACCTCTTCCACCTTCGAGCTGTACCGGCCGGTGGAAGTGTTTGTCGCGCCTCCGCCGCTGAAGCGGCGATACTGGCTGCACGCCCTGCTGCTGCTGCTGACCATCTTCACCACACTGGTAGTAGGAGCGCGCCTGCAATACAACTTCGACTACAACCTGCCGGCGTTTTCGCTGGAGGATTCGATTTTCCCGTGGCGATGGGCCGTGGGCAATCCTTCGCACCTGCTGCTGGGAGTTCCCTTCTCCGCCACCCTGCTGCTGATCCTGCTGGCGCACGAGATGGGACACTTCCTTTATTGCGTGCGCTACCGGGTCTGGGCCACGCTGCCCTTCTTCATCCCGGCGCCCACGTTGATCGGCACCTTCGGGGCGTTTATACGGATACGCTCGCCCATCCGCTCACGAGCCGCGCTGTTCGACATCGGAATCGCCGGACCGATTGCCGGATTTGTGGTTGCGGTGGTGGTGCTGGCCTTTGCGTTGACCTTCTCGAAACCGATGACCCATGCGGCCGCGGGATCCGACATCCAGTTCGGATACCCGCTGATTTTTTACCTGGTGCACGGCGCCATGGCGCTGTTGCCGCCTGCGAGCAGTCACCTGCACCTGGGCCTGCGGCAGGTTTATCTGCATCCCACGGCGGTCGCCGCCTGGGTGGGGATGTTCGCCACCGCGCTCAACCTGCTGCCTGGAGGCCAACTCGACGGCGGCCACATCGTGTACTCGGTCGCGCCGCGTATTCACCGCAGGGTCTCGCGCATCACGGTGGCGCTGCTGGTGGTGATGACCCTCTTCTGGTTCGGATGGCTGCTGTGGTCGGTGCTGCTGATGGCCACCGGCATGCGCCATCCCCAGGTGCCGGTCGAGCCGGACCTGGGCCCCGAACGCCGGCTCCTCGCCGCATTCGCGGTCATCATGCTGGTGCTGACCTTCGTGCCTGCGCCCTTCGGTGGGGCCGGCGTGTTCTCGCTGTTCAGGTGAGTTTTTCGCCGCGCGGATTCCCGCGGATAAGCGCGGAGTGAGTCCTGATTCCTAGCGCGGTGTCCGGGTTTTGAACGGCGAAACGTAAAGTGAAGGGGCACGGCTTTTAGCCGTGCCGCCAACCTCCACACACAAACGGGCCTTTAGGCCCTGAGGGAGATTCCCTCGGCGGCTAAAGCCGGGTTCTTTGCGCCTTTTTACGGCACGCCCGAAGGCGTGCCCCTTCACCCGCATATAGTGCACTTGCCCTAATAAAATTCGCGTTTATCCGCGTTCATCCGCGGCGAAAAAACTACAGCAGCGATACCGGGTCCACATCCACCACCAGCTTGCCGCGCGGGATTTTTTCGGCGGCGGCGAAGTCCCGCAGGGCGCGCAGTACGGCGTTCAGCCGCTCCCGGCTCTGTGACTTCAGGATGAAGTGATAGCGGTATTCGCTCTTCAGCCGTGCCAGCGGCGCCGACGCCGGTCCCAGCACGCGCACGCCCTGCGGCGGATTTTTCTCCAGCCAGCGGCCCAGCATCCCGGAATACTTCAGCGCCTGCGCCAACTCGTCCGAGCGAACCAGCACGTTGGCCAGCGCCGTGAACGGCGGATAGTGCATCCAGCGGCGGTATTGCAACTCTTTCTCGTAGAACCCAGGGTAGTCGTGCCGCTCGGCGAAGCGGACGGCGTAGTGCTCCGGGAAGTATGTCTGCAGGATGACCTTGCCCGGCGCGGTACCACGCCCGGCGCGTCCGGCCACCTGCGTCAGCAGTTGGAAGGTTCGCTCAGCCGCGCGGAAGTCGGGAAAGCCGAGGGCGAAATCCGCGCCCACCACGCCCACCAGCGTGACCCCGTGGATATCGTGTCCCTTGGCGATCATCTGCGTGCCCACCAGCAGGTCGAGTTCGCCGGCGTGGAGCGCCGAGAGCACGCGCTCGAAATCACCGCGGCCGCGCACCGTGTCGCGGTCGAGCCGTCCGATGCGTGCCGTTGGAAACGCCGCGTGCAGCAGGTCTTCCAGCTTCTCTGAGCCCGTACCAAGAAAAAAGATGTACTCGCTCGCGCACTTGGGACAAACCTTGGGCACCGGCGCCTGGTAGCCGCAGTAGTGGCACATCAGGCGCTGCGCCCGGCGGTGGTGGGTGAGCGCGATGGCGCAGTTCCTGCACTGCACCGTCTCGCCGCAGGAGCGGCAGAGCACGACCGGCGAATATCCGCGGCGGTTCAGCAGGATCATGGCTTGCTCGCCGCGCGTCAGCCGGTCGCGGATCTCCTCCACCAGCCGGTGTGAGAAGACATGTTCTTCGCCGGTCTGCTGGAACTCGGCACGCATGTCCACCAGCTCGACTTCCGGCAGCGGACGCTGCTCAACGCGCTCCCGCAACTCGAGCAGTGCGTACTTGCCGCTTTGCGCGTTGTAGAACGACTCCATCGCCGGCGTGGCCGAACCCAGCACGACCGCCGCGCCGCAGAGCTTCCCCCTCATCACGGCGACGTCGCGGCCGTGATAGCGCGGCATTTCTTCCTGCTTGTAGGAGCTGTCCTGCTCCTCGTCCACGACGATCAGGGCCAGGTCGCGCACGGGCGCAAACACCGCCGAGCGCGTCCCGACAACCACGCGCGAATTGCCGTTACGGATGCGGTGCCACTGTTCGGCCCGCTCGGCATCGGAGAGCGCAGAGTGCAGGATCGCGACCTGGTCTCCGAAAATCTCGTGCAGGTTGGCGGCGGCCTGCGGCGTCAGACCGATCTCGGGGACCAGCAGGATCGCCGACCGGCCCGCCGCCAGCACGTCCTGCATGGCCGACAGGTAGACCGCCGTCTTGCCCGAACCGGTGACGCCGAACAGCAGCGTGACCGAGAACCGCTTTTCCTCGACTCGCTTGCGGATCTGTTCGAGCGCCGCCGCCTGCGCCGGGTTGAGCGGAAAATTCAGCGCCGGCTTCGCTTCAAGGCGCGAGACGGCAAACTCCGCCGGCTCTTTGACAATGTCCACGATGCCGCGCCTGGCCAGCGTCGCAAGCGTGGTCTGCGGCACCTCGAGGCTGCGCAGATGCTCGACCGGCGCCCGGCCGCCGGCCGCGGCCAGAGTCTCGACGAGCTTGCGCTGGTTGTCGTTGAGCTTACCGCTGATCTCTTTCAACTGAACGATGCGGCGCATGCGCCGCGCATCGCGCGAGGTGGAAACGTCTTCGGCGGTGATCCATCCCTTGCGCACCATTCCCGCCAGCAGCTCGCGGCCGGCGCGCAGGGCGGTGCGCAGAGTCTGTTCGCGCGCGCCGTCCCGCGCGGCAAGGTAGTCGAGCACGCGGTACTCGAGCATCTGCTCGTCGGCGCTCTTCTTGGACCGCCGCGACGATCCCCGCTCCGCCGATTCGTGCAGCGCCGACCATCCCGCCTCGGTGATGCGGAACGCCCGCGCACGCTTCACCTCCGCGCCCAGCGGCAGCATGGTGCGGAAGACCTCGCCGAGCGGCGCCAGATAGTAGTGGGAGATCCATTCGCCCAGGCGCATCAGTTCGGGGTCGAGCACGGGCGCGGCGTCGAGGATCTCAAGGACGTGCTTCGCCTCGACTGACGGCGCCCGGTCGTGCAGCGCGGTCACCACGCCCGGCAGCCGCAGATTGCGGAAGGGCACCAGCACGCGTCCGCCGACCACCGGCTCCGCCCCGTTCAGCCGGTAGGTAAAACACGTCTCCAGCGGGACCGGCAGCGCGACATCGCAGAATTGCGGCATGGGCGGAAAAGCAATTTAACCACACGGAGTACCGAGTACCAAGAACTGCGGATTACTCGACAGACCGACGCGGCTTCAGCCCCAAGTACTCCATCACCATCTGCAGGTCTTTCCAGGTCTCTTTCTTTTGGCGGGGGTCGCGCAGCAGAAACGCGGGATGGTAGGTGACGGCCAGACGCGTGCCGCGAAAATCGAACCAGCGCCCGCGCAGCCTGGCCATGGGTTCGTTCAAGCCGAGCAGGCAGCGCGCCGCCACTGCGCCCAGGGCGACAACCGCCTTCGGCTGAATCACGGCGATCTGGCGCAGCAGAAAAGGCGAGCAGGTTTCGATCTCCTCGCGCTCCGGCGTGCGGTTGCCCGGCGGGCGGCACTTCACTACGTTCGCAATGTAGACCTGCTCGCGCTTCAGGCCCATGGCCTCGATCATCTTGTTGAGCAACTGCCCGGCGCGGCCGACGAACGGACGCCCCTGCTCGTCTTCGTCCGCGCCTGGACCCTCGCCGACGAACATCAGCTCGGCGTCGGGATCACCCTCGCCGAAGACGATAGTCTTCCGCCCCAGGCGCGCCAGCACACAGCGCGTACATTCGCCCAGGTCTTCCTTGATGAGGCGCAACGCCTCAGCAGGGTCGGCGACTGCGGCCTCCGGCTTGGGCGCGACAAAAAGGTCTTCGGGCGTGGCGACGTAGGTAGAAGTCGGCATGGTCTCCGTTTGCTCAATGGTAGAGACGTTGCCTACAACGTCTCGGCGATAGAAATCGTAAATCCCCAGATCGCGGTAATACTGCAGGCGGGCGGCTAAGAGTTGCTGCGTGCGGGAGTCCATCAGCGACGGGTGCCGGCGGGTGCGGTCTCGGACCGCTGCTGCTTGATGCGGACCACCGCGTCGAGCACGCGGTGCGCGACTTCCCACTTGGTAGTCTCGGGAACTTCGATGGTCTCGGCGGGCGTGATGATAGTGACCGCGTTGCGCTCGGAATCCATGCCGATGCCCTTGCGCGAGACGTCGTTCACCACGATGGCATCGAGCGACTTGGACGCCAGCTTGCGGCGGGCGTTCTCCAGCACGTTCTCGGTCTCGGCCGCGAAGCCGACGACGATTTGCAAGCTGCGTTTCGACGCCACTTCCGCGAGGATGTCGGAAGTCGGCTCCAGTTCCAGCGACAGCGCTCCCTTGCGCTTGATCTTCTGCTGCGAGCGCTGTTTTGGCTTGTAGTCGGCCACGGCGGCAGCCTTGATGACGATGGTTGCGTCATCCAGCCGCGAGAGCACGGCCTGCCGCATCTCTTCCGCCGTCTCGACCGCGACCACCTCGGCAGCGCCCGGCGCCTGGAGCGCGGTCGGCCCGCTCACCAGCACCACGCGCGCCCCGCGCCGCAGCGCCGCTTCCGCCAGGGCGTATCCCATGCGGCCGCTGGAGCGGTTGCCGATGTAGCGCACCGGATCAATGGGTTCGCGGGTCGGTCCGGCGGTGATGAGCACGGTTTCACCGGCCAAGTCCTGAGCCGCGCCCAGCGCCTGCATCACGGCAGCGACGATGGTTTCGTTCGCCGCCAGCCGGCCCGGGCCGGTCATGCCGCAGGCAAGATAGCCGGCATCGGGCTCGACCACGCGCACTCCGCGCTGCTTAAGGGTTTCGACATTGGCGCGGGTCGCCGGGTGTTCCCACATGTTGACGTTCATCGCGGGCGCGACCACCACCGGCGCGGTGGTGGCGAGGTAGAGGGTGGAAAGGAAGTCGTTGGCGATCCCCTGGGCAAACTTGGCAAGGACATCGGCGGTGGCAGGCGCGACCACCAGCGCGTCGATCGACTGTGCGACCGCGATGTGCTCGACGGCGGAGTCGATATTGGGCTGTTCAGCGCCGGCGCCAAAGAGATCAGTAATGACCTTTTCACCGCTCAGCGCGGCAAAGGTTAGCGG
>JBIOFT010000034.1:0-26703 GCA_044447375.1 Terriglobales bacterium
CGATTGTTGTGTGCCGCTGGGCCCCCGGCGTTTTCATGGAAGGATTTTCCACTTGAGTCCGGTTGGATGCATCCCAGCCGATCACTGGCTGATGCGATCCGCTGATTTCGCCGAAATTGTAGCACCCGCGCCACGACCGGACGGATTCCCACATGGATACCGTTCGCACTCCGTCACTTTCATTGCGCAGAGACTGGCGCTATGCTACTTATGGATTCCGAGGTAGCCTTGCACATATCCCAAGGATTGGACCGCAAAGAGTCTGAGATCTACTCCAGGCTCGATCCCCAGCAGCTCCCGCGGCACATCGCGATCATCATGGACGGCAACGGGCGCTGGGCCCGGCAGCGCCACCTGCCACGCATCGCCGGACACCGCGCCGGCGTGGCGTCAGTGCGTTCCACCGTCGAGACCGCCGCCCGCATCCACCTGCCCGCGCTCACGCTCTACGCCTTCTCCTCGGAGAACTGGAAGAAGCGCCCGGCGACCGAGGTGGCATTCCTCATGCGCCTGTTGCGGCGCTACCTGAAGGCCGAAGTCCCCACCCTCAACAAGAACAACATCCGCCTGGAGTACATCGGCCGCCGCCACGAGCTGCCGGAAGCGGTGCAGGAGCGGATGGCGTGGGCGCAAGAGGCCACCGCCAGGAACACCGGCATGGTGCTGACGCTGGCCTTGAATTACGGCGCGCGCATGGAGCTGGTGGACGCCTTCACGGCCATCGTGAACGCCGCCGCTAATAACGGCGGATTGAGCCATCTGAAGATCGATGAGGAGCTCATCGACCAGCACCTCTACACCCGCCATCTGCCCGATCCCGACCTGGTAATCCGCACCTCCGGCGAAATGCGGCTTTCGAATTTCCTGCTGTGGCAGGTAGCCTACGCCGAGATCTACGTCACGCCCACGCACTGGCCGGAGTTCCGCGGACGGCATCTGCTGGAAGCCATCGCCGAGTATCAGACGCGCGAGCGCCGCTACGGCGGCCTGGGCGACGGCAACGGCTCGCACCCGTGATCAAGCGCGTCGCGACCGCGGTCGTCCTCATCCCCATCGTTCTGCTGATCGTCTTCCGGGCGCCGCTGTGGCTGTTTGCGTCGGTGGCCGGCGTGATCGCGCTGATCACCACTCGCGAGTACCTGGGCCTGGCCGAGGCGTACGACATCAAGCCCAGCCGGGCGCTGACCTACCTGTTCACCGCGATCCTGTTCGCCAGCGCTATTGCAGGATTCGTCATTGAATGGCAGATGAGCCGGCTCTCATCGCAGGTGCTGCTGCGGGGCATCAGCCCGCGCGAGCACCCGTACCTGCTGCTCGCGATCGGTGTGACGTCGATCGCGAGAGATTCCGTGCTGCTGGCCGCGCTGGCGTTCCTGGTGGCCATGCTGAAGCGCGCCGATCTGCGCTCCTCGCTGCCCGGCGCCGCGGCGTCCGCTCTGGCGCTGGTTTATATCAGCCTGCCTTTTACGCTGCTCATCAACGTGCGCGCCCGCGCTGCGGGAGCGTTCTATGTGTTCTACCTGCTGGTGGTGGTGTGGGCCGGAGACATTCTTGCGTTCCTCGTGGGCCGGTCCGTGGGCAAACACAAACTCGCTCCGACGATCAGTCCCAACAAGAGCTGGGAGGGCACCGTAGCATCCTTCGTGGGCGCCACCGCGCTGGGAACCGTCATTCTGGCCAACGGAAATGCGATCGTGGGATTCTTGCGGAACACGAATCTGCTGGCGGCGCAACAGGAGAGCATCCTGAGCGTTGGACCGTATCCATCCCCGCATCCGCTGTGGGTATACATTGTGCTGTCGGCGGGGCTGAACGTGGCGGCGCAACTCGGCGACCTGGTCGAATCCATGCTGAAGCGCGGCGCCGGGGTGAAGGATTCCGGCTCGCTGCTGCCCGGCCACGGAGGCATGCTCGACCGCATCGACGCCCTGCTCTTCGCCGCTCCAGTGCTGTGGTACTATGCGCAGATCCTCGCTGCGATCCACAGCCCGTAATCGTCTTCATGAAGCGCATTGCCATCCTGGGTTCCACCGGCTCCATCGGGCGCAGCACCCTGAGCGTCGTAGAAGCCCACCCGGAGCGGTTCTCCGTCGTCTCCCTCGCCGCCGGCAACAACCTGGAGGCGGCTTTCGAACAGGCCAAGCGCTGGCGGCCGCGCATCTTTTCGATGAGCAATGCCGAGGGCGCCGAGAGACTGCGGAGAAGGCTGAAGACCGCCGGCATCGCGGACATCGAAGTCGTGGAAGGTTCCGCCGGATCGGTGGCGGTCGCCACCCATGCTGACGTGGACTTCGTGGTCAGCGCCATCGTGGGCGTCGCGGGACTCGAAGCCACCTATGAAGCGGTGCGCGCGGGCAAGAGCGTCGGCTTGGCGAACAAGGAATGCCTGGTCGCAGCGGGCGAGCTGATCACCGCCGAAGCCAAGAAGCATGGCAAGCCGCTGCTTCCCATCGACAGCGAGCACAACGCCGTTCACCAGTGCATGCGCGGCGGACGTCTCGAAGAGGTCCAGTCGGTGTGGCTGACGGCCTCGGGCGGTCCGTTTCTCGACACTCCCGCCTCCGAGTTCTCACGCATCACGGTGGAGGAAGCGCTGAACCATCCCACCTGGAAGATGGGGCAACGGATCACCATCGATTCCGCCACGCTGATGAACAAGGGCTTCGAGGTGATCGAGGCCTGCCGCCTGTTCGGCCTGCCGCCCAGCCGGGTCAAGGTGATGGTGCACCCGCAGTCCACCATCCACTCGCTGGTGGAGTTCGTGGACGGCAGCATTCTGGCGCAGCTCTCGGTCACCGACATGCGCCTGCCCATCCTCTATGCCCTGACCTGGCCGGAGCGCATCCCGTCCGAGTTGCGTTACTCGGTCAGTGACTTACGTCATCTGGATTTCCGCCCGCCCGACATGCAAAAGTTTCCCTGTCTGGCCCTGGCCTATGAGGCCGCGGAAGCCGGAGGCGCCAGGACCGTGGCCCTGAATGCCGCCGACGAGGTGGCGGTGGCCGCGTTCCTCGACGGTTCCATTGGATTCGACGAAATCCCGCGGGTTGTCAGGGACGTACTTAAAGTAACTGATCCCCGGCATCCGGAATCTATCAGGCATGTGCTGACGATGGACGCCGAAGCCCGGCAGCGGGCAAGGGAACAGGTCGAGCAGCTTAAATCCAGAAAGGCAGGCACAGGCCGTCCCGTTGTAGCAAAATAGAGACGGGACAATTCTCCTCATGTACAACGCTTTCACGATCCTCTGGTCCGTGGCCCTGGTGCTCGGGATCCTCATCCTGATTCACGAGCTGGGCCACTTCATTGCTGCCAAGTACTTCGGGGTCCGGGTGGAGGTCTTCTCCATCGGCTTCGGCAAGCGCCTGCTGGGATGGCGCAAGGGCGACACCGACTACCGCATCAGCGCGCTGCCGCTGGGCGGCTACGTCAAGATGTCGGGCGAGAACCCGATGGAGGCGCGCACCGGCGACGCTGGGGAGTTCCTCTCGCATCCGCGCTGGCAGCGCTTCATCATCGCCATCGCGGGTCCGGCGATGAACATCCTGCTGGCCGTCGCGCTGCTCACCGGCGTCTTCATGGTGCGTTACGAGCACCCCTACTTTCTCGACCAGCCTGCGGTGATCGGCTTCGTGCTGGAGAACTCGGCGGCGGCCAAGGCGGGATTCGAGTCCGGCGACCGCATTGTGCGCATCGGCAACACCCAATCTCCGACCTGGGAGGACGTGGAGGCCAAGGTCATGCTCAATCCGGGACAGCCGCTCGAGGTGGCCATCCAGCGCGGCGGACAGATCCTGAACAAGACCATCGTTCCCGACAAACAGGGACAGGAAGAGTATGGCGCGCTGGGCGGCTGGATACCCCAGGAGCCCAATATCGTTACCCAGCTTGAGCCCGATATGCCGGCGGCTCAGGCCGGCGTCAAGGTGGGGGACGAAGTGGTAGCGGTGAACGGCGTGGCCATGCGCTCCATGCGCGCGCTGATCAACTACCTGCAGCAGAACCCGGGCAAGCCGCTCGATGTCGCCGTGGTGCGCAGCGGCCAGGAGATGCACTTCAATGTGACCCCGGTCCTCTCCCACAACACCCATGGCGGCGAGCAATGGCGCTTGGGATTCATCTCCAACCCGGTGCGGGTGGACAAGCTGGGCTTCGTGGACGCGGTTTCCAAGTCCATCGAGGTCAACAAGCGCTACTCGGTGCTGATCCTGGAGCTGGTGCGGCAACTGGCCGCGCGCAAAGTCTCGATGAAGCAGATCGACGGGCCCATCGGCATAGCGCGCGCTTCCGGCGAGGCTGCCCGCCAGGGCTGGATGCCGCTGCTGGCGCTGATGGCCGCCATCAGCCTCAACCTCGGCATCTTCAACCTCTTCCCCATCCCCATCATGGATGGCGGCGTGATCCTGCTGCTCGCCATCGAGAGCGTGATGCGCCGCGACATCAGCATGAAGATCAAAGAGCGCATATACCAGGCGGCTTTCGTCTTCCTCATCCTGTTCGCCGTGGTGGTGATCTATAACGACATCGGGAAGGCGCTGCCGGGGCTGGCGAAGTTCTTGCCGTAGTGGTTGGCCGCGATCATCGGTCGGCCTTCAGTTCTGCCAGGGTGCGCGTGAAACGAACCTTGCCGCGGAATTGGCGCAGGCGAGCGTAAACCCGCGATGCCGCAACCAACCGCAACCCGGTACGGACGGTTTGAGTGATGCCGACACCACTGGCCCGCTGTGCCTTCTGGAGGAGCTCTGGCGGTATCTCCACCGTGATCTTACGAAGCGGCGCCGCCTTGACCCTGTGGCTGCGCAGGGTGAGCTTTCCTTCGCGACGCGCCTTCATCGCAATCACGCCCTTCGTAAGCTCGCCTGAAATGTCTCTCTTTGTCATGTTCGCCCCGCACCGCTCTTGGCCCGTCCTCAGCCACGGGCACTTCCATTCCGGCTGGAATCCCACTGCAAGTACAGAGATAATGACTGCGGCGGCACCTAATGGACCTAGCAAAGCTGATTCTTGAATATATCAAGGTTCTGATTTGGCCGATAACGACCGTAGTTCTTGTTATCGCTTTTCGCGCGCCGCTAAAAGCGGTTCTTGCACGACTCCGAAAGGCGGGATTGCCCGGTGGGGTTTCGATCGATTTCCAGGAGGAGATTGAGGAAGCTAAACAGCTTTCGCGACAGGTTGAGGCGCTGCCGCCACCGCCGGATCGTCGCAAGACCCCGGGAATCCCGCTGACAGAGGCCAACGCTAGAATGATCTCCCTGGGGTTGCAGCCTGTAAGCAGCGGCCTCGACATGTCGTATTACCGGGAAGTCGCCCAAAGTGATCCCACCCTCGCGCTGGCGGGCTTAAGAATCGAAATCGAGACGCTAGCTAAGAACATCGCCGCTGGCTTCAAGTTAGAGCGCAGAAAGGCTGAGCCCGTGAGTTCCTTGCTGCGCCGGCTGATGGATCGGGGAGCAATTACCAACGAGCAGGCCGAGTTGGCGCGCAAGATTTTGAGCATTTGCAACAGGGCCATCCACGGACAGGCCGTTTCCCAGCAAGAGGCGGACGAGGTGATTGATGCAGCCGCTGTTCTGGCTCGCTATTTCCTTGCCTGGCTCAGTTGGGGATTTGACGACAACTGGAAGCCCAGAAGCGCCACCGCCTCAAACGACTAGCCCATTGCCGCATCGGCGACGGGCGCGCGCACGGCGCTCCGCGCAACGAAACCGCTGCTTACCCTCATGGAAGCAGCTTCAGCAGGGCTGCGACTGTGGTAATGAATTCATCCGCAGCGGGCCTCGGTGGAATTAAGCCGTCGTGAACCACTGAATTCCGCAACGGCCTGAGTTTCGAGTCGTACACGATCCATTCGGGTGAGCCAACGACGTCCTTGGAGGAATGGCGTTGAACGACCGTTGTGACTATTTCTCTTGTCGACAGCCGCTCCAGCCTGCCCGCCGCCGCCGCTGGGTCGATGCCCTGGCTCACTAACAGCTTAAGTCCTGTGTTCTCTACAGCAACATCCAGAGCGGTTCCTGCGTCTACCACCGCCAAGCGCAACTCGCCATTTTGTGCGAAGGTCTGCGCATTGAGGAGAAGGGAATCAACCAGCGGGACCTCTGCATTCGTGCGAACGAACTGCTCGAACCTGCCTTTGTCTTCCGGGGAAATCGGAGGCTCTGCCCCAATCTCGAGAGGGAAGCCACCGAGAGTTACGCCCATTTCCAAGGCGCGAACGGGGGCATTGGTCTCGACTTGACTCTTGTAGCGTACCCCCAGACGATCTCTTAGCTTAAAGAACTCGCTCGGGATAAGCGGGTACACGGTGAGGTCCTGAAAGAAAAAGCGATAACAATCCAAGAAACTGTTGATCGCCTCATGGGCTTTCTGCTGCGCATACGGGAGCCACTCCGCCTTGTCGTCCGCGACCCCAAAGCCGAAGGCAATTGCAATGCGCGTATGCCGAGGGCGCATCCCAGGAGCACTGACGTTAGGGTCCTCGGGCACAATCTCGCCCGTGTTTGGCATGAATCGAACACCGGAGGTAACCTGCTGTGCGGTTGATGGCGGCGGGCCGACGCGAGTTAATTTGATATTGAAATGGTCCCCGCCCTTTCGGCAGGAATACTCACCGTCCGGCAGTCGGAGCAGGAACGGCAGCTCAAGCTCGAACATAGCCCTGCGAAGCATGCGGCCCATTAGAGGTTTTTTCCCAAGGCAGCATTTCTTGTACTTCTTTCCTGAGCCGCAGGGGCAATTATCATTCCGCCCGATTCGCCCTTTGGCCCTCTCTGCATTTTTGCGGTCTGACATCTTTCTCAACGGATCATGATACCGCTTGCATTCAGTAACAGGACCCAAGGCGAGCTTTCCCCCACTTGAAGGCGGGCTTGCACCCGGCCATGGATCCCGCGCGCTCATGGGACCGGGGCTGGGCCCGGAGTCCGTCCTGCACCCTTCCTGCTACAATTCCGCCGGGCTTTCCCCTAGAATCCATTGAACTTCTGCCCGCTTTTATCCGTACCGATCCACAGACGTCGCGAGCCGGAGTTCGAAGGAGTGCCGGTTGGAAGACACCCAAGCCGTGGCTGCACTGGTGGAACGCTGCCTGGGCGGCGATGCCGCGGCTTGGGAGGAGATCGTGCGCCTGTACCATCGGCGCATCTACAACGTCAGCTACCGCTTCGCGGGCTCGGCGGAGGACGCTGAGGACCTCACCCAGGAGGTCTTCATCAAGATGTACCGCACACTGAAAAGCTACGATGGTTCCAAAGGCGCCTTGATTACTTGGGTAACGACCATCGCCCGCAACCTTCTGGTGGACCACTTCCGGCGCAGCAAGCACGACCGCGTGACCGACTCGCTGGAGTCGGCGCCGGCCGGCGATCAGGACGCCCTCACCCTGGGCGAGCAGCTCCCCGATCTGGGTCCTAGCCCCGATGCGGGCGTGCAGACCCAGGAGACGCAGCGGGCCGTCCACCAGGCCCTGCAGAAGCTCTCACCCGAGCTGCGGGAGGCGGTGATCCTGCGCGACCTGCAGGACCTGGAATACCGGGAAATCGCCCACGTCCTCAGGGTCCCGGAAGGCACTGTAAAGTCACGAATTAACCGCGGACGCGCGGAACTTGCGCGCCACCTTTCTCGTACCTATAGGCAGGTGAGCTAATGTACGGCGAACACCAAGGCGGAATGGATTGCACACAGTTTGAGGCCCTGCTTTCCGAGGCTCTGGATGGCGCCCTCGGTGAGCCGGTTCTGGCCGGTTTCCGGGCCCATGCGGCGGTCTGCGCGGATTGCGGGCCCATGCTGGCGGCGGCCCAGGCCGGGATGAACTGGCTGAAGTCGCTGCCCGAAGTCGAGCCTCCGCGCAACCTGGTGCATAACATCCTGATTGCCACCAGCGGCGCCGAAGCCGCCGCGCCCCTACGCCAGGCCGGCCCCACCAGTCCGTGGCGGGACCGTCTGCGGGAGTGGACGCGGCCTCTGGCTCCGGCGTTCTCCGCCGTACGGCAGCCGCGGTTCGCTCTCTCCCTGGGGATGGCTTTCTTCTCGGTTACGGTGCTGCTGAACGCCGCGGGTTTGCACCTCTCCAGCCTGCGGTCTGCTGACCTGCGTCCCAGCGCGATCCAGGAAAACCTGACGCGCACCTACAATGAGACCACCGCCCGGGCGGTGAAGTATTACGAGAACATACGGCTCGTGTACGAGATCGAGTCGCGCGTGCGCGAGCTCCGCAACGCCACCCGGGAAGAAGACCAGCAGGAACAGCGCAAGCAGGAACCGGAGAAGCCTAAAGACCGTGAGTACCGGGACGACAACACCAGCGGGAATCCCGACCAGAAGCAGGATCGCTACAGCCGCCGCGACGAGCCGGTGGTGCTGGCGGGCAGCTCGCTGGATCATCCCGCGAATCCCATATCCGACAGGAGAGACGCATGAACTGCGCCGTCCACAATCAAACCCCCGCCGTCGCCTACTGCCGCACCTGCGGCAAGGCGGTGTGCGAGCAGTGCAAGCGCGATGTGCGCGGGGTGATCTACTGCGAAGACTGCCTGGCAGCACGCGTGGAGGGCACGCTGCCTCCCGGAGTGGCTGCCGCTGTCCCGCCTGGCGCCATTTCCGCGGCCGGAGCGCCAATCAGCGGGGCGAATCCCGCTGTCGCTACCCTGCTCGGGTTCATCCCGGGCGTGGGCGCCATCTACAACGGCCAGGTGGTCAAAGGCTTGATCCATGTGGTGATTCTTGGCGGAGCGTTCTGGGGAGCCAACCGCACGGACGGGAACCCATTTTTCGTTCTCTTGACGATTTTCTTCTGGGCTTACATGGTTTGGGACGCCTACGCGACCGCCAAGGCGATGCAGGAACGCCGCCCCGTGCCCGATCCGTTCGGCTTGGGCGCGAATCTGCCAGCCGCGGAAACCACCGCCCCGGCCAGTCCGGGACCGGGCAGCGATCTCGTCCGACACGGCCCGCACGTACCCACGGCCGCCATTGTGCTCATCGGACTCGGGGTCGTGTTCCTGCTGGATAACCTGGGCATATTCCACTGGCACTGGATGGGGCACCTATGGCCGGTCATCCTGATCGTCATTGGGGTGTGGTTGATCGTGCGCCGGGCCGGGAGGATGGCATGAACTGCTTTCGCCGCAATCGCACCTGCTCCTGCGCTCGCTGCCGGTGCACCGGCTACATCGGTCCTGTCGTGCTTATCACTCTGGGCGTGCTGTTCCTCATCGACCAGTACTCGATGTACGGCATTGGCAGGACGTGGCCAATTCTTCTCATCGTGATCGGGGTCGTCAAATTGCTGCAGTGGAATGCGCCCACGACCGGGCATGTCGATTTCTGGCACATCGGTCCCCCGCCCGGCGGTCCCAATCCTGGCGGCGGTGGGCAACCGCCGTCCGATGGACAGCAGGTGACTCATGGCTAGCCCAACTCCTCCCACCGCACCCCCGACACCGCCTCCGCCGGTCGTGTATGTCCGCCGGCGGTCGTTCGCCGGACCCGTGGTGCTCATCGTGTTCGGTGTCCTGTTCCTGCTCGGCAACCTCGGCTATGTGAGCTGGGGACGGCTGGGTTATCTATTTTCCCGCTACTGGCCGGTGCTGATCATCCTGTGGGGATTGGTCAAGCTGACGGAGCACTTCGACGCGCAGCGCCACGGCTACCGTCCGCGCGGCATCGGCTTCGGCGGCGTGATGTTTCTGATTTTCCTGGTGGTGATGGGATTGGGTGCGAGGGCGGCATGGCATTATCGCGGGGTGATCGGCGACGAAATTCAAATCGACGACGCGCCCGGCTTCACCCTCTTCGGCACCCCCTATAACTACACGGATGAGCTGCAGCAGCCGTTCCCTGCCGGCGCCAGCCTGCGCGTGGTCTCCGACCGCGGCGAGGTGCACCTGATTCCCTGGGACCAGAACACCATCAAGGTCGGGGTGCAGAAGAAGGTCATTGCCGAGTCGCAGGGCGATGCCGACAAGGTCAACGCCGCCACCAGGCCCACCATCACCGTCGCCGGCGACCAAGTGACGGTGAACGCCAACACCGCGTCGGGCAATCACCGCGTCGACACGAATCTGGAGATCTACCTGCCGCGCAAAGCCGCGGCCGACATCGCCACCGCGCGTGGCAAGGTGGAGGTGCATGACCGCACCGGCGATCTCAAGATCAGCAACAGCCATGGCGACGTGGATCTGGGCGGCATCCAGGGCAACGTCAGCATCAACCTGCGGGGCGGCTCGGTGCGGGCGGAAAACGTCCGTGGCGACCTGACCCTCGACGGCCGGGTTAACGACGTGTCCATCGAGAACGTCCAAGGCAGCGTGCGCCTGACCGGCGATTACTTCGGGACCACGCGCCTGGCGAAGATCGCCAACTCGGTCCACTTCCTGTCCTCGCGCACCGATATGGAGATGGCCAAGCTCGATGGCGACCTGGTGCTGGATTCCGGCGACCTGCGGGTTAGTTCGCTGGCCGGCCCCACGCGTGTGGTCACCCGCTCCAAGGACATCCGCCTGGGCGACTTCACCGGCAACGTCCACATCGAGGACAACAACTCCGACATCGAGCTGACGCCGGGGAAGCTGCCACTGGGCAACATCCAGATCGCCAACCACCGCGGACGCATCCATCTGGTGTTGCCGGCGAACGCCGCCTTCCAGCTTGAGGCGCACACGACGCAGGGAGAGATCTCGTCCGATTTCTCCGGCGTGAACGTGGAGAGCCACGCGCGCGGCGCGCAGGCTACGGGCGCGATCGGCGGCGGCGGCCCGCAGATCCAGCTCTCCACCGATCGAGGAGACATCGAGATCAGAAAAGGGTAAGAACGCCACGGATTTGCACGGATGTACACGGATGAATTGAAATCCGTGACGATCCGTGCTAATCCGTGGCCGCTTTTTGTTTTTGCCTGGCGGTGATGATGGCTTCCGCGCGCGCCATCACGTCGTCGATGGTCATCCCGGTGGAATCGATGATCAGGGCGTCGGGCGCCGGCGCCAGCGGTGAAGCGGCGCGCGTGCGGTCGCGCCGGTCGCGCTCGCGCAATTCGGCGATGACGGCCTCGGGCGGCAGCTTCGCCTCCGGACTCTGACGGAAGCGGCGGTCGCCGCGCACCTCCGGTGCCGCGTCGAGAAAGATTTTGACCTCGGCCTCGGGAAAAACCTTGGTCCCGATGTCGCGGCCTTCCATGATGATCCCGCCCTGCGCGCCCATCTCGCGCTGCCGTGCGACCATCCACTCGCGCACGCGGGGATGCACCGAGAGCTTCGAGGCGGCGTCGGTCACGTCCAGCTCGCGGATGCGCTCCGAGACGTCGCGGCCGTCGAGCAGCACGCGGTTGCCGTCGCTTTCCGGCCGCAGTTCAATGCGCGACCCTTCGGCGAGCGCCAGCAGAACGGCCTCGTCACCGAGTGCGACCCCGCAGGCAAGCGCCTTCAGCGCCAGCGCACGGTACATCGCCCCGCTCTCCAGGTTGACGTAACCGAGCTTCTGCGCCAGCCGCGCCGCCAGCGTGCTCTTGCCTGCGCCTGCGGGGCCGTCGATAGCGATGACCAGCTTCTTGCGCATGTTCATGCGCGGCGCCGCGAAGTGCGCGGGCGTTCCGTCGTCCTTGCCGGAGCCAACTGGACCAGCGTCCGATTTCCGACGTGCACGAACTCCAGCTCGCGCGCCGCCAGCAGCGTGTTCAGCGCTTCCTTCACCTTGGAGCGCGCGATTAGCGGAGAGAAGCAGTCGCCGATCTCTTTCTCGTCCGCGGCGATCACGCAATCCAGGTACTTCGAGAGCAGCGCCGAGAGCGCCGCCGCCACTGCGAGGTGCATGCCCTCGTTCACCGCCTCGGGGGACCAGCGGTAGAGCACGTCCCAGGAGTAGCCGTCGCGCAGGTTGTAATCCACGCGCGTGATGCGCAGCCGCGCCGCCAGCTCGGAGAGTGCGCGCTCGATGGCCGCCTCCGACAGGTCGCCGCCCAGGGTCTCGGCCAAGCGCCTCTTGGTGACCGGGCCGGCGCGCTGGATGCCGCCCAGCACGTCCTGCGCCAGCGGCGAGAGCGAGCGGTCCGCGCGCGGCTCCTGGCGCGGATTGCGGTCCCCGGCCAGCGCGTAGAAGTAGGGGAACACCGACCCGGCGACCAGCAAATTGTTTTCTCCGAAGACGCTGGCTTCGTAGGCGGAGCGCTCGCGCAGCAGGCGCACGGCGAGCTCGGTAGCCTCGTGGGCACGCGGATCGGCGAACGCCCTCTGCCGAGTCGGGAGGTTCTCGTCGCCCCCAACAAATGCGCCGAGGAATGTCGGCAAAACGATCTCCGCGCCGCCGCGCATTCCCGGATACTGCGAAGAGACGGGATACATCAGGCAGAAGCCCACGGACTCCAGGAACTCGCGGGCCTCATCGATGGTGCGCACCGGGCGCCCGTCGAGGCGCCACTTTTGCCGGCGAAGTTCGTGGAGTTCGGGATCGGTCATGGGATTGGTAATTGGTAATTTGTAATTTGTAAAGTGAGGGCAGACTCTCGGCGCAACCGACATTCTTCACAAAATTACAAATTACAAATCACCAATTACCAATTCTAAATTCTCTTAAACGCCTTCTGAATCTCCCTCACAGAATACCGCAGCAGCACCGGGCGGCCGTGCGGACAGGACATGGGACACTCCGTCCGCGCCAACTCCTTGAGCAGCCATTCCATCTTGTTCTTGTCCAGCGGCGTGTTCACCTTGATGGCGGCGTGGCAGGCGATGGAGGCGGCGATCCGGGCGCGCACCTGTTCCAGGTTGATGGCTTGCGACTCGCGGTCCACCTGGTCGAGCAGTTCGTGCAGCATGCGCTCGACGTCGGCGGCGTCGACGCCCGCGGGCGAGGCCTTCACCGCGATGGTGCGCGAGCCGAAGGGCTCGACCTCGAAGCCGTTGCGCCGCAGCTCGTCGGAGATCTCGCTGAAAACCGCCTGCTGGCCGGGCGTGAGTTCGACGATCAGCGGCATGAGGAGCTGTTGCGTCTCGACCCGCTCGGCGGCCCGTTGGCGCAGCACCCGCTCGAACAGCACGCGCTCGTGCGCTACGTGCTGGTCGATGATCCACAGCCCTTCGCCGTTCACCGCCAGAATGAACGAGTCGCACAACTGGCCGAGCGGCGCCAGCGAGGCCAGCGAGACACCGTCACCGTTCTCATGGCCGGTTTCGATGTTCCCTCCACACTCTCCACCCATTGTCATCCCGAGCGCTGCGCGGGGCGAGTTGGCGAGCTGAGCGCGAGTCGAGGGACCCTGCGTTTCCGTTCTGCCCAGCACGCTGACCGCCGCATTCGCCGTGATCTCGATCCCCTCGCCGAAGTGAAAGTTCTCATTACGCGGCGGGACCGGCCGCGGTTCCAGCCGGAAACCGGCATCGGCTGCGGCGACGGCGCCAGTGTGCGGCGTGATCATGGGCGAGAGCGCCTGCGCGGAGGTGGGCTGGGCGTGGATCTCGGTGGTGAAGTGCGGCACCGGACGGGTCTTCATCAGCGCGGCGCGCACCGAGTCGCGCACAAAGTCGTGCACGAACCCCTGCTGGCGGAAGCGAACTTCGGTCTTCGATGGGTGGACGTTAACGTCCACCTCACCAGCGGGCAGCTCCAGGAACAGCAGCACCACTGGGAAGACCGTGGGCGGCAGGATGTTGCGGTAGGCCTCGGTGAGCGCGTGCTGTATGAAGCGGTCGCGGATCAGGCGGCCGTCCACGAACACGAAGATGGAGTTGCGATTGAGCTTCTGGATCTCCGGCCGCGAGACGAATCCGGTCGCGCGCACCTCGCCCGGCTCGGGACGCTGGTAGTCTTCGGCGCGCCTCCACGGCGGCGGCTCGGGAAGCCCGACGTGCTCGAGGCGCGCCGTCGCGGCGATGGGCAGAAGCTGGTCGAGCGTCTCCTTGCCGAATATTTGATAGATGCGCTCCGAGCGCGAAGCCACGGGCGCGGCGATCAGCATGGCGTTGGTCGCCGAGTGCAACTCGAAGTGCTTGTCGGGATGCGCCAGCGCGTAGTGCGTCACCAGCGAGGCGATGTGCGAGAGCTCGGTGGATTCCGCCTTCAGGAATTTCTTGCGCGCGGGGGTGTTGAAGAACAAGTCGCGGACGGTGACCGACGTCCCCGCGGGCAGCCCGGCTTCTTCGACCTTGAGAATCTTGCCGCCGGCAATCTCGACCACAGTCCCGGAAGACTCACGGGGCGTAGTGCCTTCAGGTTCGGCACAGGTTTCGAGCCTCAGCCGCGAGACCGACGCGATCGACGGCAGGGCTTCGCCGCGAAAGCCGAGCGTGGCCACGTTCAGCAGGTCTTCGGCATCGCGGATCTTGGAGGTGGCGTGGCGCTCGAAGGCCAGCAGGGCGTCGTCGCGCACCATGCCGCAGCCGTCGTCGGTGATCTGGATGAGCTTCTTCCCGCCCGCCTCCACCTGCACGCGGATGCGGTGCGCGCCGGCATCCAGCGCGTTCTCGAGCAGTTCCTTCACCACAGACGCCGGACGCTCGACCACCTCGCCCGCGGCGATCTTGTTGGCAACATGCTCGGGAAGGACGTGGATTCTGCCCATGGGAGAACTTGATTGTAGCCGGAGAGGAAGGAGGACAAAACCGATAATGCTACCCGGGTGGAGCAGGTTCAGTCTGAGCCCAATGGACGGCACGGTGCTGCCATTCGCCATCCTCCCTCACATGCCCGTACCACGCATTTCTTCTGTTGCGCTCAAGCCGCCGAACCGCGCAGACCAGTGTGGCGCGAAACAGTGGGTCCGGAGTGTTCGCATATTCTGCTTGCAGATTCTCGAGGTCGGCTGCGGTTCCCGCCTCCGCAAGAATTGCGACCGCATACGCCCTAACCCAGCTGGGACGGTTGTGATCGCGCGCACACTGACGAGCAAAATCGACACAAGGGCACGGGAACAGGCGAAGGTCGTAATAGTGTCGGAGCACAACAAACACTTGGTGGCCGTAGATCGCTGAGTCAGACGCCAAGTACCGGAAAATCCTGCCGTGTTGCTCGTCGGTCAACGCGAACTTGCCGAGGTAGCGCATGACACTCTCGGTCTCGTCGGGTCGTGCGGCCAGTGTCTCCAAGCAGTATTCCACAGCAATCTCAGACCTCACCGCAGCGAGCCGTGTTAGCAGGAAGTGGAAAAGCGTCTTATCGAAGGCCATTCCACCAAAGAAGAATTCCACGAAGGCTCGTTCGAGCACCTCCGATGGTGCATCCTCGGGACGCGATCGTGCCAATGCCTCCAGCCCCGCGATCGTCCCGTATCCGTCCGCATGCGCCGCCCGCATTTCTTCAATCAATGCACCTGCAACCTGTTCAACAACAGGAGTAATTCCATCGATTTCACGAATTCCTGCCTCACGATCGACTATTTTCGTCTTAGTCGAATGTACGTTCAGACCTCGGGCGCGGAGGAGTTCGGTTATCCGCAACAAAACCCTTCGAGCATCGAGCTCCGATGTGCAAAACACCCGAATGTCATCTACATACCGGAGGCAGCGGTAGTGCTCGTTCTGGAGGGTTTGATCAACCGTGTTGAGATAAACCTTCGCAAGAATGTCAGCAGCCGAGTAGCCTTGGGGAAGGCCCCTGGCGCGGCTGTCAGCCCATCGATACAGGCAGTCAATTAACACGTCTAGAGCCTCGCCCTCGACCCGGTGCTGCCGCAAGTCCGACTTTAGAGTCCGCAAATCCACGTGCTCGTAGTAGTTGGCGATATCGACGAATAGCACATGCGTGAGATCTCCAGTCACTGCGCTCAGGGACTTCTCGCGCCACTCTCGCCATACTGGAAAACCTCGTTTCACCCACTCGACCGCGTTGGTGCGGTTGGGCAGCTGATACGAAATGTCCGCTGTGCCTTGCGACCAAGCGAGACCTTCCCTGATTAGCCCATACATGCTCCCAATTGGCGCATTAAGTATCAGCTCATCTTCCAGAGCCAAGTATGAACCGGGACGGATTTGCCAATTGGACTTCGGGTAATCGCATACTGCACACGGGCTCGACCGATACCCGTCAGCCACCCTCTGGCGTATTGCACCCAACCAGGCCCGAAAATCTCGCTCAATCAGGGTTTCTTGGTACGGGTGAGTTATGAAGACGCGGTCTGGATGGTCGAACTTCAACCTGGCCCAAGCAAGCTCCAAGTTCAGCGCTTCGGCCAGAGCTCGTGACATGGCTAAGATTTCACCTTAATCACAATCCCCAGCTCTCTCAACTGCGCCTCGCTGACAGGCGTAGGCGCATCCACCATCAGGTCTACCGCTTTGGCGGTTTTGGGGAAGGGAATGACTTCGCGCAGGCTGTCGGCGCCGGCCAGCAGCATGACGATGCGGTCGAGGCCAAGAGCGATGCCGCCGTGCGGAGGCGTACCGTACTCCAGCGCCTCGAGGAAGAACCCGAAGCGCGCGCGGGCTTCGTCGTCGCTCATGCCGAGGGCGCGGAAAATCTTCTTCTGGATGTCCTGGCGATGGATACGGATCGAGCCCGAGCCCAGCTCCGTCCCGTTGAGCACCACGTCGTAGGCCAGCGCGCGCACGGCCGCAGGATCGCTCTCGAGCTTCTCCATATCCTGCTCGTGGGGCGAGGTGAAGGGATGGTGCGCTGCCGCCCAGCGCTTTTCCTGCTCGTCCCACTCGAACATGGGGAAGTCGGTCACCCAGAGGAACTGGAAGTCCTTCTTGTTCTTGAAGGCGCCGTGCTTGTCGGCGTACTTCTGCGCCAGGTCAAATCTTAAGAGGCCGCACCGTTCGCAAAAATGCTGGACACTTTGACCCATGACATCTGGGGCGTCTGGTCTATTCAAAGCGCCGGCTAGCAGCCACAGGTCAGTGGGACCTACCTGTCCGAACTCCAGGATACGTGCCGACCAGTCTGGGTGATCGGCCGCGAAACGCTTTGGCTCCCTCATGAGATTGACAAACGACGGCCCGTGGACGTACCGGAATCCACCATCGGTTCCAATGCGTTTCCTTTCGGTTCCAGAGATATCCCCGACTCCGGGTATGCGAATGAGCTGGATCGGGAGCTCTTTCCTGATCCTAAACTGAGACGCAAGAGCGTCCAGATCGGCGGCGGTGAAGGCCGAGCGCACATCGGTCATGGTGGGCAGGCGCATGTCCGGCTTGTCACTGCCATAGAGCCGGATGGCCTGGTCGTAGGTCATGCGCGGGAATGGCGTCTTGATCTCGATCTCCGCCGCCTTGAACGCCGCCGCCAGAAAGCCCTCGACCACTTCAAACACGCGGTCGGGCTGAGGGAAGCTCATCTCCAGGTCGATCTGGGTGAACTCGGGCTGGCGGTCGGCGCGGAGGTCTTCGTCGCGGAAGCAGCGCACGATCTGGAAGTACTTGTCGAAGCCCGCGATCATCAGGATCTGCTTGAACAGTTGCGGGGATTGCGGCAGGGCATAGAATTTGCCCGGCTGCACCCGGCTGGGCACCAGGTAGTCGCGCGCGCCCTCGGGGGTGGAGCGGGTCATGAACGGCGTCTCGATCTCGAAGAAGCCCTGCCCGGCGAGGTAATCACGGATGGCCATGGCGACGCGGTGGCGCAGTTCGATGTTGGCCTGCATCGCCGGACGGCGCAGGTCGATGTAGCGGTACTGCAACCGCACTTCTTCGTTGGGGAGCACCGATTCGCTGGGCAGGAAGGGCGGCGTTTTTGATTCGTTCAGGATCTTCAGTTCCTCGGCGACGATCTCGACCTCGCCGGTCTCGATGTTGGGATTGACCGTGGACGGGTCGCGCCGCTTGCACTTGCCGATGACCGCCACGACGTACTCCGAGCGCAGCGTGGACACCTTCTCGTGCAGCGCGGGGTTCAGCTCGGCGTTGAAGACCACCTGGGTGACGCCGGTGCGGTCGCGCACGTCGACGAAGATCAGGCTGCCCAGATCGCGGCGTCGGTTCACCCATCCCATGAGGACGACGCGCTCGCCGGCCTGGGGCGCGCGCAGCTCGCCGCATGTGTGCGTGCGCCGCAAATCGCCTAGGAAGTCGAGAGCCATCAGGGACCAGTTTCCAGTTTCACGTTTCGAGTTTCAAGTCTTGGAGTCTCTGCTTCAACACAATTTGTGAAGTCTAATTTGCGAGTCCGCATTCGGGAGGGCACGACTTCAGTCTGCCGCATAAGCGTCGTGAACTCGGGAGGGCACGACTTTAGTCGTGCCGCATCAGCGCCTCCTCAGCCGCGGGCTTTAGCCCCTGAGGGATCGGATCTAGTCGAAATCTTGGATTCGCGGAACTATAAGGAAAATCCTCCGGCAAAGTGGCTAATCCTCTCCGCACAGGATTCTGATGGATGTAGTCCCGGTGGGACTCGTAATCCTGCATGTCGCGAATACGATGATCCACGTACCCGCGCGCCCAAATGCCCAAGCTCGGTCCAAGTCGCTGGCCGGCACGGTGCGAAAATCCTCCCTTCACGAATTGCATGACGCGTTCCAGTGTCAGGTCCAGTGCAGGCGTAAGCAGCAGGTGGGTGTGATCGGGCATAACGACGAATTCGTGCAATTCGTACTTGCCAGCCGCGCGGTAGTCGAGCAGGGTCTCAATCAACAGCGATGCGGAACGCTCTGATTGGAAGATCGAGCGCCCAGCCCAGGACTTGGCGGTGATGAAGTGTGTTCGCGAACCGAAACTGGTGTGATCGCGCGGTGGTTTTGCCATGATTACCTCAGAGGCTAAAGCCTCTCTTATACACGCTCCTTGACGGCACGGCTGAAGCCGTGCCCTCCCGTTCGTCCCTTTACGGCACGACAAAAAGTCGTGCCCTCCCGAACGGCCTATTTCCCCGGCAGCCCGATGCGCTGCGCCAGTTCCGCGCGCGGCACCGTCACCTGCTCTCCGGTGGCCAGGTTCTTCAGCGCGAAGGCGTCTGCCTTCACTTCATTCTCTCCGATGATGACGGCGTAGCGCGCGCCGATCTTGCTGGCCGTCTCGAGAGACTTCTTCAGGCGAAAGCTCTCGTCGCCCAGTTCGAGCACAACACCCTGCTTGCGGAGTTCGCGCGCGAGCTTCGCGGCCTCGCGGTCCATGCCTGCGCCCAGCGGCGCGAGATAAGCGTCGGGCGGATGCGACAGCGCTTCCGCCGTCTGGTTGAGGGCCAGCACCAGCCGGTCTTCGCCGATAGCAAAACCGATCCCCGGCGCTTTGGGACCGCCGAGAGATTCGGAGAGCCCGTCATAGCGGCCGCCGCCGAGGATCGCGTTCTGCGCGCCCAGTGCGCCGTGAGTGAACTCGAAGGCCGTCCGCGTGTAGTAATCGAGGCCGCGCACCATGCGCGAGTTGATGACGTACGGTACTCCGACGGCAGTGAGCAGGTCCTGAACCGCCTGGAAGTGCTGGCGGCAGCTTTCGTCGAGATAGTCGAGCATGCGCGGCAGCTTCTCGATGATCGGCTGGTCCTCGGGAACCTTGCAGTCGAGCACTCGCAGCGGATTGGTGACGGCACGACGCTGGCAGTCGGCGCACATCTTGTCGAGATCTTTCGCCAGCGCGGCGCGCAGCGCCTCGTTGTACTTCGGGCGGTCGTTGGCGCAGCCGACCGAGTTCAGCTCCAGCGTCCAGCCGGTGATCCCGATGCATTCGAGATACTGGGCCAGCATTTCGAGCAGTTCGGCGTCCACCGAAGGCGACTCGCTGCCGGCGGTGGGCGGCCCGATGGCTTCGGCGCCGATCTGGTAGAACTGGCGATAACGTCCTTTCTGCGGGCGCTCGCGGCGGAACTGCGGTCCCATGTAGTAGAGCTTCTGCAGTCCGGGCCGCTCCCAAAGGCGGTGCTCGATGTAAGCGCGCACGACGCCAGCCGTGTTCTCCGGCCGCAGCGTGAGCGATTCGCCTTTGTCGCTGGCGGCGCGGCCGCGATCCTCCCAGGTGTACATCTCCTTGGAAACGATATCGGTCTCTTCGCCCACCGAGCGGGCGAACAGTTGCGTGGTTTCGAAGATGGGCGTGCGGATTTCGCGAAAGCTGTAGAGGCGGAAGACGTCGCGGGCTGCCGTCTCGACGAAGTTCCACAATGCCGTGTCGGGTGGCAGCAGGTCGCGGGTCCCGCGGACAGCCTTGATCATGCGCCCACCTGCACCCGGCGCGCGTTCGACTCGGGATAGGGATACTCCATGTGGCGCGCGGCGTTGCGGGCCACCTCCTCGCCAAAGTATCGGGCCACGACTCGCAATGACAGGTCGATGCCGGCGGAGATGCCCGCCGAAGTCAGGAGGTTCTTGTCTTCGACCACGTGCTGGTCACTTACCACATTGATCTTGGGGAAGCGCTCGCGCAGCGTGGCCAGGGCGCCCCAGTGTGTGGTGGCGCGATGTCCGTCGAGCAGCCCGGCCTGGCCCAGCAGAAGCGAGCCGGTGCAGACCGAGGTCAGCAACTCGACCTTCTTGGCACGCTGGCGGATCCAGTCGATCACGCGGGTGACATTCATCTGGTCGCGCGTGCCCCAGCCGCCCGGGATCAGCAAAATGTCGAGCGACGGGCAAGCGATGGTGGTGCAATCGGGCAGGACACGCATGCCGCCGGCGGCGGAAACCGGCTCCGCGGTATCTGCGATCAGCACGACGCGAAACGGCGAGGGCTGCTCCCGGCGCTTGCTCTCGTTCAGGCGCGTGACCGAGAAGACTTCGAACGGTCCGCAGAAATCCAGGACTTCGACTTCAGGGAAGATCAAGATCCCGACCGTCTTTTGCTGGATGGCCGCCATCAGTGTCCGCCGCGCTCGCGCAGGTACTGCTCCTTGTAGCCGAGATAATTCTTGGCATAGCGCAGGATGATCTCGAGATCAGGCTTGCCCAGAGCCTTACGAAATTTGCCGGGTACACCTATCCACAGCGAGTTGGGCGCCACAACCGTTCGCTCCGGGATGACGGTGCCGGCGGCGATGATGGAGCCCGTCCCGATGATCGCCCCATTCAGGATCACCGAGCCCATGCCGATCAGGCATTTGTCTTCCACGGTGCAGCCGTGCAGCGTGACCGAGTGCCCGACCGTCACCCAGTCGCCCACCGTCACCTTGAAATCGCCCAGCATGCCGTGCAGCACGGAGAGGTCCTGGATATTGGAGTGGCTGCCGATGCGGATGGAATTGACGTCGCCGCGCAGCACGCAGTTCATCCAGATGCTGGCGTGCTCGCCCAGCGTCACGTCACCGATCAGTTGCGCCGATTCGTCCACGTAAGCCGTGGCCGGCACCTGCGGCAGGATTCCCTTGTAAGGACGGATCATTGGGTTCTCAGGAAAAATTAGAAGGTATCACGCGCGCGGCGGAAACGTCATCTGGTCATCGGGGTATATGATCCAGTTCGATCCCTGAATGCAAACGAAGGAGGTGGCGATGCCTGGCGAGAAAAGATGCCTGTGCTCTCTTCTATTCGTCATCGTGACATGCTGGGCTGCGAGTCCGGCGGTGGCGCAGAGCCCCAAACCCAAGGTGCGCGCGATCACGGCGTTCATCCGACTCGAGCCGGCGCAATATCAAAAGCAAGTTTCAGACACGTTGAAGATGCTGCGGGCGGCCAAAGCCGAATATCAGCGAGACGGGTACGAAGTTGAATCGGTTCGCATCACCACGCAGCCGTTTCCACAATTCATCGCCGGGATGTCCGATGCGGATGCCCTCGCCTGGTTCCGCACCTATGATGCGCTCTCCCTCAAGGAATCATTCGACGCCAACATCGGTCCCGCGATGCTTGCCGACAACGACGACCCGCACGCTGCCGAGTTGCTCGCTCGCATTCTTTCCGATACCAAGAACCTCGAAGCCAGCATCATCGTCGCTGGTGAGGATGGAGTGCATTGGAAGGCAGTGCAAGCAGCCGCCCGCGTGATTAAGTACGTGGAAGAACACAGCCCCCACAGCCAGGGAAACTTCAACTTCACCGCAACGGCTATGCTGGCGCCCTATGGGCCGTTTTATCCCGGGTCCTATCACCTGGGGGAAGGCCATCAGTTTTCCGTCGGTCTGGAGTCGGCCAACGTTGTGGATGCGGTTTTCGCAGCCACATCGGGCGATGACGCTGAAGCAAGCCGGCGGCTCGCCGAGGAACTGGCGCGTCACTCCGTGGATTGTGAACGCATCGCCAAGCGGATCGCCGCTCAAACCGGCTGGACCTATGCCGGCCTCGATCCCACTCCGGCTCCCTTGGGCAAAGTTTCGATCGGAGCCGCAATCGAGAAGTTCACGGGCGCACGCTTCGGATCGAGCGGCACCCTGACCGCAGCATCGATGATCACTCAGGCCGTCCGCTCGGTGCCGGTCAAGCAGGTCGGTTACGTCGGCTTGATGGTGCCGGTGCTGGAAGACGAGCGACTGGCGGAGCGCTGGAGCCAGGGCGCCTACACCATCGATTCGCTGCTGGCCTATTCGGCCGTGTGCGGCACCGGGCTCGATACCATTCCTTTGCCCGGCGATGTCTCGGAAGAACAACTCGCCCGCATTTTGGGCGATGTGGCCTCGCTGGCCTTCAAGTGGAAGAAGCCGCTTTCGGCACGGCTCCAGCCGGTAACGGGAAAGAAATCCGGCGAACGCACCGAGTTCGATGATCCGTTCCTGACCAACGCGGTAGTGCAACCGCTGCCGTGATCATTTGCTAAGCGGGACGCTTGCAGATGCGGCTTGTTCTGATTTCAGAACAAGCCTGCAAGAAATCGGCCGCCACACTGTCAGTCCCATCTCCCGCCGAATCTGCGCCCTAGCGCTCGTCTGTTCCGTTTTCCGAAAAACATTCCTCAGTCACAGCCAGCTTTCTGCCGCGAGCGTATCAGGGGCCGGCAAGGACTCAGCATTCAGCACTCAGCATTCAGGAATGCCGTGCTGAATTACTGACTGCTGACTAAGGAGTCGTCCCATGCGAAGCCCCTCCCTCGTTCTGCCGCTATTCGTGTTGTCGTTCGCGGCTGCGCTTCTGGCGCAGGATGCTTCCACCGGCGCTCTGCGCGGGACTGTGACGGACGCGAGCGGGGCGCGCGTTGCGGGAGCGGAGGTTCGGGTGATCAGCGCGCAAACCGGCGTCGAGCGCATAGCTGCGACCACGCAGGAAGGTTCGTTCGTCTTCGAAATGCTGCCGCCCGGAGAGTACGGAGTGCAGGTAAGCGCTCCGGCTATGGCAGCATTGCGACGTTACGGCATACGGGTGGAAGTCGGCGGTGCGGTCGAGCTGGCGCTGGGGTTGGAGGTGGCGGGATCGCGGGAGACAGTGACCGTCTCCGGCGCCGCGCCGGTAGCCGAGACGCTGCCTGCCGCGGTCTCCAGCGTGCTCGACGAGCGCGCCATCACCGAACTGCCGCTGAACGGGCGGCGCTTTAGCGACCTGGCGCTGCTCACTCCCGGCGTCACCCAGGACCCGCGCAGCCTGACCTCCGCCACCAACGGCGACCTGGCCTTCGGCGGCGTACGCGGTTTCCAGACCAGCTTCCTGGTGGACGGCGTGGACAACAACAACGCCTTCTTCAGCCAAGAGCGGGGGCGTTATCGCGCTCCCTACCAGTTCTCCAACGAAGTGGTCCAGGAATTCCGGGTCTCCTCCAACACCTACGGTCCGGAACTGGGGCGCTCCGGCGGCGCGGTGATCAACGTGGTCACGCGCTCAGGTGGCAACCAGTGGCACGGCAGCCTGTTCGATTATTATCGCGACGGGCGTCTGGGCGCCGGCTATCCCAATATCAGTATCAAGCCACCCAACCGCCAGGACCAGTTCGGATTCACCCTGGGCGGCCCCATCAAGCGCAACCGCGTGTTCTTCTTCGCGGGCTTCGACCAGCACATCTTCCACATACCCACGGTGGTGCAATTCGCCAATGGCGCTACAGCGGTGGTCCCGCAACCGACGGATTACGAGGCCACGGACCAGGCGCTGGTGTTCGCGGCGGCGTCGTCGCTGTCGCAGTTGGGCGGCCAGTTCCGCACCGCGCTGGTGGGCAATGCCGCCTTCGGCAAGGTGGATTTCGTGCTCTCGCCGCACCACCACCTGAGCGCGCGGCTGAGCACCTCGCGTTACTGGGGGGAAAACAACGTCTTCTTCGATCCTGCCAGCCCGGTGACGACCTTCGGGATTAACAACAACGGGGAAGAGCAGGTGAGCACGGAAAGCGCGGTGGTCACGCTGATCAGCGCGCTGCGGCCGCGCGTAACCAGCCACCTGCGGCTGCAGTTCTCCCGCGACCTGCAGAACTCCTACGCCAATTCCAGCGACGCGCTGACCAAGATCTACAACCTCACCGACGGCTTCGGCCGCTCCAGCATCCTGCCCCGGACCACCCGCGAGCACCGCCTGCAGCTCGCCGCAACCTTGAGCCTGGAAGGCCGCCGCCACCAGTGGAAGTTGGGCGGCGACGTGCACGGGACGTGGATCTACAACTTCTTCCCTTCGCTGTTCGGCGGAGAGTATTACTTCGACACCATCAAGGTGAACCCGTTCACCTTTGAGCCGCAGGAAGGCGGCCTGCCGCTCTCCCCGCTGCGCGCCTATGCCCACCTGGTGCCGCGATATTACATCCAGAACTTCGGCGACGCGGAGTCCCATCCTAACACTACCGAGTATGCCGGGTTCGTGCAGGACACCATTCGCCTGAGCGGGCATTTCGCGCTGTCGCTGGGCGTCCGCTACGACCTGCAGACTTTCAACACCAGCAACCTGGTCAGCAACCCGCTGTGGCCGGAGACCGGCAAGCTGCCCCTGAATCCGCACAACTTTGCCCCCCGCGCCGGCTTCGCCTGGAGCGTGGGCGACGTTAATCCCGTGGTGGTGCGCGGCGGCTTCGGAATCTTCTATACCCGCATCCCGCAGATCTACAACTCCACCATCGAGACCGGCAACGGGCTGCGCCAGACGGATCTGTTTCTGAATGCCAGCAATTTCTACGATCGCCAAGTGTTCCCGCAGTATCCCAACCCGCTGGTCAACTGCCCGCCCACGGCCCGCGTGTGCACCCCGCCTGCGAACCTCACCGGCTTCCTCGCCAGCGATGTGTATGCCTTCTCGCCTTCGTTCCAGACCCCTTACGTGATGCAGACCAGCCTGAGCGTGGAGCGCGAGGTGGGAAAGAAGCTGGCCATCAGCGGATCCTATCTCTACGTGCACGGCGAGCACCTGATCCGCGTCCGCGACCTGAACCTTCCACCCCCGATCTCGGTCACCTACCCGGTCTTCGACTCGACCGGAACGCAGTTCCTCGGCACCTATTACACGGAGCAGTCGTTTGCTACCTGGCAGCTCACGCCCACGCTCACTTGTCCGTTCCCGCCGTGTGTGAATCCGCTGCAGCGGCCAGTGCCGGGACTGGGAGCCATCAACGAATTCGACAGCGCGGCTTCGAGCATCTATCACGGGCTGACCATCTCCGCCAACCGGCGCATGAGTTCCGGACTGTACTTCCGGCTGGCGTACACCTGGGCGGAAGCGTTCGACGACGTGCAGGACGCGCTGGTGGCGGGCAGCCCCGGCAACGTGCAGAACTCCTACAACCCTAACGCCGACTGGGGACGCAGCATCACCGACCAGCGGCATCGGCTGGTCGCCTCCACGATCTATGAGCTGAATCCCTTCGATCGCTCGCACGAGACCCTGCGGCGCCTGTTCAATCATTGGAAGGTGGCAACCATCGTGAGCGCGGGCAGCGGCCGTCCGGTGAACCCCACCATCGCCGGCGACCCCAACCAGGACGGCAATACTTCCAATGACCGGCTGCCCGGCGTCCCGCGCAATGCCTACACTGGCCCCAACTATGCCAGCACCGAAGTGCGCCTCACGCGGCACTTCTTGCTGCGAGAACGCTTTAAGCTGGAGCTGATGGCCGAGAGCTTCAACCTGTTCAATCGCGATAACAAGCGCGTAACCATCAGCGATAGCGGCTTTACCGGCGCCGCTGGGGATTTCGTGCTGGGGGAGGCGCGGGTTGGCCGTACTACCTACCCCGGCTACTACACCACCAACCTCAATTTCCTGGTACCGACCAGCGCCTATGCACCACGGCAGGTGCAATTGGCCCTCAAATTCCGCTTCTGAGCCGGGCGGAAAAATCTGGATTATGGGCTGAATTACCCCTTGACTTGCCACATGAACGCTGCAATAACTTACGGGTCCAAATTGGTACAGTTGGGAGGTGTATCGGGTTGGCAGAGGTACGGGTCCAAGAGGGCGAGTCCCTGGAAAACGCGCTTCGTCGATTCAAACGCAAGGTACAGCAGGAAGACATCATCAAGGAGGTCAAGCGTCACTCCTTCTACCTGAAACCGGGCGAGAAACGCCGCACCAAGGAAGCCCTGGCACGCAAGCGAAACCGCAAGAAAGCACGCAAAGAGCAAGACTAGAGCCTGCGGGCCGCGCCGCATTGTGGGGAGCGGCCCGTCCCTTACTCAGCCCGTGAAGATTCCGCAGTCGTAAATCTGTCTCATGCAGTTACCTGGGCGGCCCCGTGCCGCTGCAGGAGGGCCGATTTCAGTAGCTGGGGATGGTACCCGCTCTTTCCGTGGAGGCACCCGGTGGACGCGCCACGCCGCCGGTTGTCGGAACGAGCGGGATCACGGGTGGGAGAGGGAAGGTTCTTCATGGAATTCCAGGACAAGGTGTTGAAGTGTATCGACTGTGGTACGGATTTTATCTTCACGGCCGGGGAGCAGCTCTTCTTTCACGATAAGCAGTTCAAGAACGAGCCCAAGCGCTGTAAGGGTTGCAAGACCAAACGCGCTTCGGTCGTGGGC
>JBIOFT010000035.1:0-25995 GCA_044447375.1 Terriglobales bacterium
AGTGTCTCCTGTCTCATTCCTCTGCGAATCCTCCCGCTTTCCCCACTCTAACTTTACTTCTTGTGGATAAGGCAGAACTTGTTCAGAGTCTCCTTAGGTACATCTCTGTCCGTGCTCTTTTCGATTGAAAGCAAAGCAGTCGTCCAAGACCTGAAGAAGGCCGGCCTCTGGAAACAAACGCTTGGGTACATACTCACTGCGATTCGCTGGTCTTTCCTTCTGGCCGCCGCAAGCGCAGCCAGTCTGATAGCTCTCGACAGAATTACAGCCGCTCGGTTCAAGTACGCATTTGCAAGTTGGGCGACTCTGGTATTTATTACCGCCCTTTTGTGCTACCGCGTGGTTCAATTGTTTGGGCGGATACTAACCACCCAGCGCTGAAGAAGCCCCGCAACCCGTCTAACGAGGTGATCCTCGGAAAGAATCTGGAGACGCGTCGATGCTTGGAAGAATAAGTTAGACGGATAACGCAACTGTCGGAGGTACATGGGTATGTCAGAGAACGCACCTTCCACTTTCAGATGTTACAAATGCAAAAAGCAAAGCCAATACCTCAACAGGAAGACTACCCTGCTTATGGAATTCCAACTTGGTCGGCTGGCCCGACCCGAGACTCGTACCTATAAATGCACAAACTGCGGAGAGCCAAATGAAATAACGATGCAGGCGACGGAATGGGACTTCGTAATCCATGCAGGCGGCTAAGGGTAAGGTACCGACTCCGGCGGATCCTGTCGAGCGGAAATACCTGCTGGATAAGCTATCGGAAATCCGCAAATCTTGTGAGTGGTTGCTGACGCTCGGGGCGGCAAATGTCTTTGGCAATCTTCTCAAGGTAACAGCCACTAGACCGTACCTGCATAGAGTTACGCTTGTTGTTGTGGCCGCCGAGATGTTGCTGGCTTTGCTGGGCGCCAGTTCCTGGCTGGCATCTGATGTAGATCCGGCGGATGCTGAACGGCGGCTTCGCAAGACTTTGGTGTGGCGCTATACCGTTCGAAACGTCTCGCTGCTACTCCTGGTTTCTGCATTCGTGATGCTCTTGCTACAGATTTGGTAGGAGTCCGTGGTGGTTGCCGGGTACCCCACACACCCAGCCCGCAGAGGTCAAGGTCAGTCCCGTGCGCCGTGGCTACTTGAGATCGGGCCTCGGTGGAACTGTTAAGGCGGCATGCCTTCCATGAAATCAGCGGCCGAAGCCCGGCGCTTCCCTTACTCCCGGCCCTTCCGCTTGATCTCGATGTTGAGGCGCTTGATCTTCTGATTGAGTGTTGAGAGCGGGATGTGGAAGCGGTCGGCGGCTTCGGTCTGGTTCCAGTTGCAGCGCTCCAGCATGTTGACGATGATGCGGCGCTCGCAGTCCTCGACGATGTCGAACAGGCTGGCGTCGGGGCTGGAGTCGAAGACGCGCGCCGCGGCATCGCGTCCGGTCACGCTGGGCGGCAGCAGGTCGGCGCCGATGGCCGCTCCCGAGGAGAGCACCACCGCGCGCTCCACCACGTTTTCCAGTTCGCGCACGTTGCCGGGCCAGTCGTAGTCCATCAGCGGGCGCAGGGCGTCGGTGGAGACCTGCTTGGGCGGATGGCCGTTCTCGGCGCAAAACCGCTGCAGGAAGTGCTCCACCAGCAGCGGGATGTCCTCGCGGCGGTTGCGCAGCGGCGGCAGTTCGATGTTGATGACGTTCAGGCGGTAGTACAGATCCTCGCGAAAGCGGCCTTCCTGCACCAGTTTCTTGAGGTCCACGTTGGTGGCGGCGATGACGCGCACGTCCACCTGCAGCTCGTGCACGCCGCCCAGGTGCATGAACTTGCGGTCTTGCAGCACGCGCAGGATCTTGGCCTGGGTCTCCAGGCTCATGGTGCCGATCTCGTCCAGGAACAGGGTGCCGCGGTCGGCCACCTCGAACAGTCCCTTCTTGGAGACGACGGCGCTGGTGAAGGCGCCCTTGACGTGGCCGAAGAGCGTGGATTCCAGCAGGTCGGTGGGCATGGAGCCGGCATTGACCGGCACGAACGGCCGGTCCTTGCGCGGGGAGTTCATGTGGATGGCCTTGGCGATCAGCTCCTTGCCGGTGCCGCTCTCGCCCTGGATGAGGATGGTGGAGCGGCTGGGCGCCACCTGGCCCACCAGGTCCAGGATGCGCAGCATGGGCTCGCTCTTGCCCACGATGTTCTGGAAGTTGTAACGCTGCTTGAGGGCGCGCTTGAGCTGGACGTTCTCTTCCTCGACCCGGCGGCGGGCGATGACGGCGCGCACGTCGGCCAGCAGCTTCTCGTTGTCCCAGGGCTTCTGGATGAAGTTGACGGCGCCGGCCTGCATGGCGTTGACGGCGTTCTCCACCGTGCCGTAGGCGGTAATCATAATGACGGCGAGCTGCGGGTCGCGCTCGTGAATCTCGGCCAGAATCTCCAGGCCATTCTTACCGGGCAGGGCCAGGTCGAGCAGCACCAGGTCGAAGGGCTGGCCGGCGATGCGCGCCAGGCCGTCCTCGCCGCTCTCGGCGGCATCGACGCGGTAGCCTTCCATCTCGAGCAGGGTCTCGAGCGACTCGCGGATCTCGGATTCGTCGTCGATGATCAGGATCGACGCCGGGGATACGCCCTCCTGATTCGGAGTTACGCGCTGCACTACTGCCATGTCAGCCATTAGGAGTGCCTCATGAAGAAAACGGGAGGGCACGGCTTCAGCCGTGCCGCAATCCACCCCAAGCAGATCCCTCGCGTCGCGCTCGCCTCGCGACCTCGGCTCGCGCTGGCTCGGGATGACAAAGAAAAAACCTCGCGAACGGCACGGCTAAAGCCGTGCCCTCCCGAGATAACCCTTCCAATCTCCTCCGGCCACAGGCGATTCACTCTCACGCGCTCACCGCCCTTCTCACCCGCGGAAACTCCAGGTGGAAAGTGGTGCCGGCGCCGGGCTGGCTCTCCACGCGGATCTTGCCGGCGTGCTCCTGGATGATGCCGTAGGTCACGGACAATCCCAGTCCGGTGCCGCGGTTCTGGCCTTCCCGCGGCGCCGTCTTGGTGGTGAAGAACGGATCGTAGATACGGTTGACGTGCTCGGGGGCGATGCCCGAGCCGGTGTCCGACACGGACACGTTGACGCCGGCGCCGTTCACGGTCGCCACCGTCAGCTTGCCCCCGCTGGGCATGGCGTCCTTGGCGTTCAGGAACAGGTTCAGGAAGACCTGCTGCAGGCGTCCGGCGTTGCCCTGCACGGGAGGCAGTCCGGGGGTGAACTCATACTTCACCTCGATGCGCGAGGTCTTGAACTGGTGCTCGAGCAGGGTGAGCGTGTCGTGGATTACCTTGTTGATGTCGATCTCCCCGAACTCGGTGCCGCTGGTGCGCGAGAAGTTCAGCAGGTTGTTGACGATCTCGGAGGCGCGGAAGGTCTGGCGCGTGATCTTCTCCATCAGCGCCGACTTCTTCTCATCGCCGGTGAGCTGCTTGGCCAGCATCTGGGCGTAGGAGGAGATCACGGCCAGCGGGGTGTTGACCTCGTGGGCCACGCCGGCGGCCAGCAGGCCGATGGACGACATCTTGTCGGCCTGCGTCAGTTGCGCTTCGAGCGCCACCCGCTCGGTGATGTCGTCCACGATGATCAGCCGTCCGATCACGTGGAAGCGGCGCGTGACCAGCGGGGCGATGGCGATGTTGGTGATGCGGGCAGCGCCCGTGGGCGTCTCCAGGCGGAACTTGTAGAGGTTGTGGATACCGGCGGTCTGCCGCACCCGGTAGAAGTTCTCCGCGAACGACGCCGGGAAGATCTCGCTGAGGGCGCGCCCCAGGACCTCGGAGCGCGGCCTGGCGTACATGACCTCCATCTGCGAGTTCCAGGACTCGACGCGGTCTTCCAGGTCCACCGCCAGCACGCCCACGCTGATGGACTCCACGATGTTCTCGTTGAAGTCCTTCAGGCGCTCGTACTGCACCACCTTCTGCTCCAGCGAAGCGTAGAGGCGGGCGTTCTGGATGGCGATGCCGATGTAGCCGGCCAGCGTCTCCAGCAGTTCAACGTCTTCGCTGGAGAGGAAGTCGCCCTCGATCGTCTTGCCCAGGCCGAGCACGGCGATGGTGCGGTGCTGCACTGTGCAGGAGATGTAGTAGTTCAGGTCCAGGCGGGCGATAGCCTGTTGGGCGGTGGGCGATTCGCGCAGCGCCTGGTGCGTGTTCTCGTAGAACAGGTGGCTGGCCTCGAACCGCTCCCGCTCGAGAAAACCCAAATCGAGCGCGCCGGTGTCGGAGATGCCGAACGACTTGGCCAGGCGGAAATGCTCGGGCTGCTCGGAACCGGCGAGGAACACGGCGAGGCGGTCCACCAGCAGGGTGCGCGAGAGGCGGTCGGTCACCGAGCCGAGCATTTTGTCGAGATCGGTCTCGGAGCTCAGGTCGCGGCCGAACTCGATCAGGGTGCGCCGGTAGTCGTAACGCTTGCGGTAGAAAACGCGGTCCAGGCGCTCCTGGATCCAGTTCTTCATGGGCTCGAACAGGAGCGCGGCCACGATCATGGCCACCACCAGGCCGGCGGGACCGGCGCGAGGCATGCGCGTATGCACGATCTCCGCCGCCACGCCCACCGCGCCGAAGTAGAGACCCAGAATGGCAGCCGCAGCCAGAGTGTAGGCCATGCCGCGCTTAAAGATGATGTCCACATCCATCAGCCGGTAGCGGACAATCGCGTAGCCGAAGGTCAGGGGCAGGAACACCAGCGAGAAAGCCGAGACCGTCATCAGCCCGTTGGGCAGAGCGCCGGCCAGGAACGGGATGACGTAGAACAGGGTGAACGGGGTGATCGCCAGGATGGTGCCGCGGGTCACCCATTTGAGCTGCTGGCGCAGGATAGGCGTGTGCGCCCACCGGTAGGTGTTCCAGAACACCACCGCGGCCACCGCAAACAGCGTGGCTAGATAGAACATCTCCACCCGGTTGAGGTTCCAATTCAGCAGCTCGGTGGCGGCGCGGGTTTTGAGCACCCACACGTGGAACCCCAGCAGCGCCAGCCCGGGAACATAGACCAGCGGCACCACCCAGCGGTGCTTGCGGACGAACTCCTTGGGCTCCGGGAAGGTCAGAGCGAAGTGCAGGAACAGCGCCGGCTGCAGGAACCAAGCCACCGCGTTGGCCCAATAAACGGTCTGGTCGAAGGCGCTCCAGTTCCCAACATAATGGAGGGAGTAGAAAACGAACGAGACCAGGCAGAAGGCATAGAAGTGGGTGGACTTGGGAGCGCTCCAGCGCCGCAGCAGCACGTAAAGGCCGATGCCGAGATAAATGAGCGCGATCAGCCGGAAGCCGTTATTGAGAGACTTGTCTGCTGGCACCAGGATGATGGAGACATTGAGCGGCACCTCATTGCGCACCAGCGAGTAGGTGGCGCTGGTCCAGACGCCGGCGCGGAAGACGCGCTTTGCCAACTGGGGAGCGGTGTTGATGGTCCGGTTGTTGATGGCGACCAGCTCGTCGCCTTCCTTGATCCCCGCCTTCTCTCCCGGACCGCCGGCGAGCACCCGCTGGGCGCGCAGCCAGCCCTCGTGCTCCACCCACCACACGCCGTCGTAGGGAACCTGGTACTGGATTTCCTTGCGAAAGTTCAGGGCCGCGAAGATGACCGCCGTCAGCGTGCAGAAGGCAAGAACCACGGCGGAAAAGCGGATTTGGAACTCTCGCGTCATGGGCGGCTGGGGCCGGCGTACGCGCGAACGCACGTCTCCTGGCGGTGCAGATTGCAACTTCGGTTCCAGCGCAGTGCTCATACTGGTCAGGCTAACCGTATCATCTGCCGAGAGTTACAAAATTATAGTTACATTTCCTTGGCGAGGCTACAGTTTTTGGAATCCATATCCGAATAAATGGATATTCCTCCCAAATCGCGGTAGGCCGGGATTTGGCAAAAAAAGCGGGGAGTCGGTAAAGACTCCCCAATAACAGAAGCGACAGAGGCGATGTCGATTAGTTGGACGGTATCCGCGGCAGTCCGGTTGCCCGGCCTAAGGCGGTGAATAACCGCGAAGCAGGCTTGGAGGAAGGGCCTTCGCCCTGTAGTCTATCGGCTGCGCGGTCGAAGTTGGCCCAGGGAGACGGGCCGTATGCACTCGCTGTTCGATGTCCTGGCTGGCCATTTTCGCGACTGGGGCTACTGGACGGTTCCGGTAGTGCTCTTGCTGGAGAATGCGGGCGTACCCGTGCCCGGCGAAACCGTCCTCCTGTTCGCCAGCTTTCTGGCCTATGACGAGGGTGAGCTGCACCTGCCCTATCTCATTCTGCTGGGGATAGCGGCTTGCACGGTCGGCGACAACCTGGGCTACCTGCTGGGACGCCGGGGCGGACGGCGGCTGCTGGAGCGCTATCAGCACATCTTCCGCATCCGGAACCGCACCATCCGCCGGGGAGAGCACTTGTTCGAACGCCACGGCCACGTGGCCATCTTCCTCGCCCGCTTCATCTTCGGAATGCGCATCATCGCTGGGCCGCTGGCCGGCGTGCTGCGCATGCCCTGGCGCCAGTTCGTGCTCTTCAACTTCCTGGGAGCGGCGGTGTGGGTCACCACCATCTCGCTGGTCGGCTACTGCTTCGGCAGCCAGTGGGACACGCTGGTGAAGGTGATGGGACGGGTGAACCTGGTGATTGTGATCGTGGTGCTGGGGGTGCTGGTATTCGTCTGGCACCGCTATCGGGAGAAGGTGGCAGGCGAGCAGGGGTAACCATCACTGTGAAAAGATAACCGCCGAGACGGAGAGGACGCCGAGGGTTAACAACCAAGGGAAGCCTCAGCGAACTCGGCGTCTCGGCGGTTATCTTTATTCGTCTCTCACCCAGCTTCACGACAGCGAGATCAGCGGCGTGCGCGCCCGCAGGCGCGGCAGAAACGGCCGCGAGGTGATCTGGCCCCCAAAGCTCGCGTCCCAGCGGCCGGGAATCTGCTGCTGGCACTTGGGGCAGGCGCCGTCAGGCGTGAGATGGTAGCCTCGAATGAAGTAGCCGAAGCGCTCCACCAGCAGCGTCCTGCAGTTCGGGCAGTACGTGTTCTCCAGGTCTCCGACCTGGCCCGGCAGGTTCCCCGCATAGACAAAGCGCAGGCCGGCATTGCGGCCGATGGCGGCGGCGCGCAGCAGGGTCTCCGGCGAAGTGTCTTCCGGATCCGTCATCTTGTAGTCCTGGTGGAAGGCAGTGACGTGCCAGGGAATGTCGGGTGAGACGCCGGCCAGGAACTCCGCCATCCGCTTCAGCTCGTCATCGGAATCGTTGAAGCCGGGGATGAGCAGGGTCACGATCTCCACCCAAAATCCCATCTCGTGGAGGCGGCGAATGGTCTGGAGGATGGGCTCGATGCGGCCGCCGAGTTGGCGATAGTGGCGGTCGTCGAAGCTCTTCAGGTCCACCTTGTAGAGGTCCACCCACGGCCGCAGGAATTCCAGCACCTGCGGGGTGCCGTTGCCGTTGGAGACGAAACCCGTCTCGAGGCCCGCCGCTTTGGCCTCCTTGAAGATGGCCACCGCCCACTCGCTGGTGATCAGAGGCTCGTTGTAGGTGCTGACCACCACCTTGGCGCCCATCTCGACCGCTTCGCGTACCAGAGCCGCCGGCGTGGCCGCGAGCGGCGGCGAAACCGCCTCGGGGTCGCGCAGTGCCTGCGACGTCACCCAGTTCTGGCAGTAGGAGCAGTGCAGGTCGCAGCCCAGCATGCCGAAGCTGTAGGCCAGCCCGCCGGGATGGGCGTGGAAGAACGGCTTCTTCTCGATGGGATCGCACTGCACGCCGCCTACGTAGCCCCAGGGCACGTAGAGCGTCCCGCCCTGGTTGTAGCGGACCTTGCACACGCCGGGCTGACCGTCGGCGATCGGGCACTCGTGGCCGCAGGAGTAGCAGCGCACGCGGTTGCGGTCTAGCTTCTGGTAGAGCTCAGGCGCCGCTTCCCGGACTCTCTGGTCGAGGATCTGTTTCAAAGTAGGCATAAACGGGGCTCCCGCCAGCCTGCACAAGAAAATCTTACTCCTCTGTAACGCCGCCGTCCCGGCGGCTGTCCCGTGGGCGTTCCGCCCACGGCTGCCAGCAGAAAGGATTAGATGATGAATACATAGATAATTCATCATTACTTGGTATACAATGAGATGGGAATGCAACGTGAAAGGTTTTCATGACCACCGCGCCGTCTAAGACTCGCCTCAAGGTTGCCGACGAAGTGTGGATTGTCACTGCCCTACTCCATCGGGAGCAGCCCGGACGGCCCGATTTCACCGTGGAGGAGATCGTGGAAAGGGCGAAGCGGGCAGGGCTCAGCCAGCCGCTTCGACCCGGACTCTACGTTCACGTGATTCAGCACTGCGTGGCCAATCGTCCTCCCAACCCGGGTCGCTACCGAATGCTCTTCGAGACGTCGCCGGGACGGCGCCGCCTTTTTCGCAGGGGTGACTCGTATCATCCGGAGCGCGAAGGGGCCAAGATGACCCCTTCCCGGCAAGATCTGCCTGACGGATACAGTGGCTTGCTGGCTTGGTATGGTGACTGGTGTTCGGCGGCGGTCAGCAACGCTCCGAAGGCAGATCCGCTGCTTTTGTTGCGCGGCTCCGGCAAGCAGCTTTGGGCTGGTGAACACGCGGATGACTACGTGCGCCGCCTGCGCGAAGGTTGGGAATGAGCCGCATTTTTTGGGATACAAACATTTTCATTTATCTCTTTGAAAACTACGGAGAACTCTCCAAGGCTGCGGCCGGCCTCCGCACCAGGATGCTGGGGCGCGGCGATCAATTGCTGACCTCCACGCTCACTCTGGGAGAAATATTGGTGAAACCCATGGAAGAGGGAAACGTTGAACTTTGCGGAAAGTACGAGGAGGCGATCGCCAGGACATCACTCATGGTTCCGCTCGATGCCAAGGCCGCAAAGATTTATGCTTCACTCCGATGTGACCGCGCGCTGCGCGCTCCCGATGCAATCCAGTTGGCCTGCGCCGCGGCGGCGGGGGTCGATCTGTTCATCACTAACGACGGCCGGCTTCAAGGGAAGCAGGTTGACGGCATTCACTTCATCGTTCCTCTTGAACAAGCGCCTCTCTAGAATTACGTGAAGCCGGTGTCACTGCGCAACGACGCCGCTCCGGTAGAATTCCATGTAGCGCCGGCCTCTGGCCGGCTGTCGTGAGGGCATCTTGCCCTCACGCCGTGGGCGGGACGCCCACGGGACAGCCGCCGAGGCGGCGGCGCTACAAATCCCATGCGGTCGGCTATTCAATCGGCGCTTTCCGGGATCGAGCGCGGGGCGTGGATACGCTTCTTCGTTGCGCTGGCCGGGCTGGGGCTCGCCTTTGCCGCAGCGCTATTTTCCACGGTCATGCGGCAATCGGGAAACCTAGTAGCTACCGCCGTTCTGGCCTCGCTGGCGCTGGTGCTGGCAGGCGTGGTGGCGGTGACCACGGTGCCCTACCTGGCGCGGCGGGTAGCGGTTGCCCGGGTGCGCGACGCTCTGGACTACGACGTCACCCGCGAAGGCTTGGTCTACTCCGTGTTCGTGCTGGTCATCGGAGTGGCGGCGCTCAACACCGGCAACAATCTGTTGTTCATCGTGGTCTCGGCAATGCTGGCGGCCATTGTGGTTTCAGGGGTGGCGTCGGCGAGCGTGCTGCGCGGGCTGGAGCTGGATGTTTCCGTTCCGGCGCACGTCTTCGCGGGCTCGACCTCCCTGGCCCGCCTGACCTTGCACAATCGCCGCCGGCGTGCGCCGTCGTTCTCCGTCAGCGTGGTTCCACCCCGGCCGAAGCCGGCGGGCAAGCGCTGGTGGTGGGAGCGCTCGAGCATCAGCCTTCCGCTTAACGCCGCACCCGGCCGGGAATGGTTCCGCGTGCCGGACCTGCAGTTGCGGGCCAGGCGTGAGGCCGCGTCGGCGCCGGCGATCTTCAGCACACCCGTCTATTTCCCCTACATTGCCGCCCGAACCGCCGCCACCGCCGACGTGGAGCTGCGTTTCGACCGCCGCGGCCGCTACCAGCAGGAGAGCTTCGGCATCGCCACCCGCTTCCCGTTCTCCTTTTTGGTGAAGACGCGGCGAATCGCGCTCGCCCGCGAGATCATTGTGTATCCCGCGGTCGAGCCACCCGACGAGATGTTCGAGATCCTGCCCATGATCACCGGGGAATTCGAGACCTTCGTGCGCGGCCGCGGGCACGATCTCCACCGCATCCGCGAGCACCTGCCGGAAGACTCGGCGCGCCACGTGGACTGGAAGGCGACGGCCAAGTCCATGTCGCTGAAGGTGCGCGAGTTCACCCGCGAGGACGAGCGCAAGCTGCGCATCGTCTTCGATAATCCCGCGCCGGGCGTGGTCCCGGAGGCGGCCTACGAGCAGGCGGTCGAACTGGCCGCTTCCCTGGGCTGGCACTTCGCCGACGAGCCCACGGAACTCTCCTTCGCGGCGCCGGGCTATGGCGGCGCTGATGACATCTACGAGTTTCTGCGCTACCTGGCCCTGGTCGAGCCTGGCGCCGGTGAATCCATTCTCGACCGCCTCGAAGTCACCGACGATTACAACGTGATCCTCACGGCGCGTCCGCGGGGCAGCATTCCCACCCGCCTGTGGGCGTGTTCGTATTTCGTGTTCATGAATCAGTAGTCAGTAGTCGGGAGTCAGCAGTCAGGACTCCTGCTTTTGCCTCGACAGTAGTATGATGTGGCCCCCTGCGGGGGGCGGCGGTCGGCCATGAGGGGAGGAGCGTATGGCGAAGATCTATGACCTGATCAAGGACAACCAACCTCACACCATCACGGCGGACCAGTCCGTGCTTGAAGCCGCGCGGGAGATGGTGGCCGGTAACATTGGCGCCGTTCCAGTGCTGCGCGACGGCGAACTGGTCGGCATCTTCTCCGAGCGTGACATCATGAAGCGGGTGGTGGCCGCGGGCCTCGATCCGTCGCGCACCCGTGTCTCCGAGGTCATGACCGCCGATCCCCTCACCGTGGATATGCGGGAAGGCATCGAGCACTGCATGGTGCTGATGAAGGAGCACGGCTTCCGCCACCTGCCCATCTGCGACGGCAAGAAGCTGAAAGGGATCGTGTCGCTGCGCGACATCCTGTTGCGCGACCTCACCGAGAAGGACGAAGAGGTCAGGATGATGCGCGCCTACATTCACGGGAGCTAGGGCTGTCTTTGCTGCTCAAGCACCTTCACCCAGTTTGTCATGCTGAGCGAGTGCGGGCCGCTTTTGCCCGCACGAGTCGAAGCACCCCTACCTAACGACACTATCTTCCGAATATAGGGGTCCTTCGACTCGCGCGCCAAGACCGGGCGCGCTCGCTCAGGATGACAGATTGGAGGAGTATCCGTGAAAGGCCGCCCCTTCTCGTGGCAAATCACACCAACTTCTCCGCTTTCGCCACGTCCGAGACGCCCAGCACGATCAGCGCGCGTTGGTCGCCTTTCACGATCGAGCCATAGGCATAGAGAACATTGACATCGGCGTCGGCGAGTTTGCGGGTTACCTTGCCCAGCGCGCCGGGGCGGTCGGTGATGCGGAGCGCGATGGCCTCTTCTTCGCGATAGGGAAGCTGCATCGTCTCCAGCACTTTCTTGGCCGCGGCCAGAGGGGTGGCGACCAGGCGGAGGCCGCCGGGCTGGTCAGGCGCCGCCATGATGGCGGTGATGTTGACGGCTTTGCTGGCCAGCTCGGAGCAGATGTTGGCCAGGGTACCGGGCTTATGTTCGGCTTGGATCAACAACTGAGTAATGCGCGCCATGTTTGCCTCCAGAGTTGCGGGAAGGCAAGAGTGCAGCACATCAGCCGGTGCCAGTCAACTCCAGATCCCCCGCTAGCGCAAGGCTTGGCGCAGCGTTTCCGACAACTGCTGGGGATCGCTGACCGGGGGCTGGCAGGCGAAATTCGAGCACACCACCGCCACCGCTTGGCCGGCCTTCACCTCCGGCAGGTTGGGGATGGTTTCGGCGAGCGCCGGTGGCAGGTTCTGCGGCGTCGCCTCGTTCTCTCCCGGGATACGCACGACCGACTTGCCTAATGCGAATGGGGCGACGGCGGCGGCGTAGAGCTGGTCCGCCTGTTCGCCACTGCCGACCACCACCACCTGCGTGTGCGGCGTGCTGAACAGGCAAGCGGCGATGCCGTAGGTGCCGGCGAAGATCCCGTACTGCTCGGCCATGCCGGCGAAGACCTCCAGCGTCTGCCGCGCTTTCTCACGATAGCTTTCGTCGTGGGTGTAGGCGTGCAGCCGCAGCAGCGCGATGGCGGCGGCGGAGTTGCCGGCGGGCGTGGGCGAATCCTGGAAAGGCTTGCGGCGGGCGGCGAGCGCACCGATCGGACCGGGTGCCCCATCCTTGGCCGCGGGTGCCCCACCCTTGGCCTCTTTTGCCAAGGGTGGGGATGTTGACTTTGCTACATCGAAGAACCCACCCCCTGAATCGTCATAAAACCGCTCGATCATGGCGTCGCCTATACGGCGCGCGAAGTTGAAGTAGCTGAGCGCGGCGGTGGTCTCGTAAGCATCGAGGCATGCGATAGTGGTGAAAGCATAGTCGTCCAGCAGTCCGGGGACATCGCGGTGCCGGGCGCTCGGGTCGGAGTATGCGACCACATGTTTCAATCCCGATGCCGGCTTCCAGGCTTCCGACAAAATGCGGTCGAGCGACCGCAGCGCGAAGTGGCGGGCGTCGTCCAGCTGCAGGACGCGCGCAGCGTCCAGATATGCGGAGACGCAAAGCGCGTTCCAGTTCACGTACACGGTCTTGTCCACGTAGGGCGTGGGGCGCTTGAGCCGCGCGGCCAGCATCTTCCGCTTGGCGGAATCGAGCAACGTGCGAACGCGCTCGGCCGGCGTGCCCATGCGGGCGGCGATCTCCTCCACCGAAGAGCGCACGTGCAGCACATTTTTCTGCGGGTTGTGGTGCATCTCGCCGATCTCCCCGATGTCGTAGTGATAGCCGGCGGCCGCGAGTTCGTCCTCGCTCAGCACGGCGCGGGCTTCTTCGAGCGTCCAGGTGAAGTAGTCGCCATCATCTTCCATGTTGATGTCGGCGTCCTGCGAGGCGTAGAAGCCGCCGCGCTGGCGGTCGCTGAGCACCTCGTCCATCCAGCGGATGATGTCGCGCGCCACCTCGGCCAGGAATGGGTCGCCTAGCGTCTGCCAGGCGTGCACGTAGTTCTTCAGCAGCTCCGAGTTGTCGTAGGACATCTTCTCGAAGTGCGGAACCACCCAGCGCTCGTCCACCGAGTAGCGATGGAAGCCGCCGGCGAGCTGGTCATAGACGCCGCCGCGCGCCATGTGCGTGAGCGTGGTCTCGATGACGGTCTTCAAGTGCGATTCGCCGCCGCGGGCGTAGCGGTCGATGATCAGGTCGAGGATGGCCGCGTGCGGAAACTTGGGCGCGGTGCCGAAGCCGCCGTGCTCCACGTCGAACAGGCGGGTGGCCGAACGCACGATGCTGTCCACGATCCGGGGAGAGAACTCCGCCGAACGCCCGGCGAAAGTTTCCGCCTGCGAGAGCGCGTTCATCACCATGTCGGCCTGTTCGCTGACGTCGGCGTGCTTTTCGCGGAAGGCATCGGCGATGGACACGAGCACGCGCTTGAAGCTGGGGCGGCCCATGCGCTCATCGGGCGGGAAGTAAGTGCCGCCATAAAAGGGCTTGCCGTCGGGCGTGAGGAACGCGGTGAGCGGCCAGCCGCCTTGCCCGCTGATGGCAGAGACGGCGGCCTGGTAGCGGCTGTCGATGTCCGGGCGCTCGTCGCGGTCCACCTTCACCGCGATGAAATTCTCATTGACGATGCGCGCCAGCTCGGGATCGTCATAGGACTCGTGGTCCATCACGTGGCACCAGTGGCACCACACCGCGCCGATGTCCAGCAGAATGGGCTTGTTCTCCCGCTGGGCCGCAGCGAAGGCTTCCTCGCCCCACTCGTGCCAGTGGATAGGCTGGTGCATGGCGGAGCGCAGGTACGCCGAAGCCGCTTGCGCGAGGGAATTGGTGGCCATAGGCGGACAAGTCTACAGGAATGGGGAGATGCCGAGGGCGTTTGCGAATGATCTACTGGCCTTGGCGATGCATCATTGAGAGCATGTAAATCCTGGAGCGCAGGGCCGGCAACGGGTCATCGGACAGTTCGATTCCATCCGTGAGTTGTGTGGGATCGAATGCGAGCGCCTTTTGGGCCGCGTCGCTATCGGAGACGACGGAAGTGATGGTGATTGTGCCTAGGTCCACTGTCTTGCGGTCATCCGGCCAAACAACCGAAGCATCGTCTGTGGGATCGCTGGAGTTCGGGAGTTGGACGAGCAACCGAAACCTCGCTGGTTCCTGCGCGAGATGGGTCCTGAGCTCTTCAAAGAGGAAGTTGGGAGACTTGGCTTTGGCCTCTGCCTCGGTCAGGTAATGTTGGCCGGCAACAGGGAGAATCTGGTAACGCACCGCCTGCTTCATTCCTTTTTCATTGACGAAACGGAACGTGTTGTCGCCGTAAAACGCTTGTGTGGCAAAGCTGACTGGCACTGGTTTCGGATCTTTCACGAACTTCAAAGCCCGGGGATGTGTGGATAGAAACACTTCGATGGGCCAGGGATGGGGCTTTGTGCGATCGGTTGCCACCTTGGCTTTCTGAAATGCGAGCACATCCTCCCCTGTGCCAACAAAGAAGCCGTTGTGCGAAGACGAGACGATATCGGTTTCCTTGCCGCCCGAGAGCTTAAACCGAATCGCCATTCCCCATGGAGCGGCGTCAGGAGAGACGTCTGAAATGGCAGGGTCAGGCGGTGCCTCCGAGAAGCGAACAGTTACAGGTATCGTAGCGCCGCGGAAATGTTCGGCCTGCGAAAGTTTTGCGGCTTCTTTTGTTGCTGCGAATGTTCCCAGGCAGACGATCCCCTTCGCGTGGATAAGACGGTAGCCCGGTTTGTTTCCCGGCAATTGAACCATGGTGTCAAAAATTTGCTGGGCAAGATCCTTGCCGGATTGAGGTACGGCAGTCCCAGTTTGCGCCAGCGTCAGGACCGGGGCAACCAAAGCTGGAACCAGAACGGCAGCGATTGCCGAGAATCGCTTCATAGATGCCCCCTATTGCTGAGTATTACGTTTTCCGTCTGGCTGAGTGTCCAACGCCCACAGCGAAGGGCCGACCGGGATGGGGGCCTAACGGATGGGGAACACTATTCCCGTTGGGCGTTGGTTGTCAACAAGCAGCCACCGGTAATTGGTGTGAACAGGGTTTATCACTAACTACCTGCTCATTAGTTTCTTCGCGACCTTGCAGTACAGCTCCACGGCTTCCTGCAACTGGCGCTTCTCAACGCGCTCGCGCTCGGTGTGCGCCACATGGATGGAACCGGGGCCAAGCAGCACGGGCTCGCCCCAGTTGGAGAGCCCGGGGATATCGGTGGTGAACGCCGCCACCATGGTGGGGATGTTGTCCACGGTGCGGAGCCGGACGAAGGGGATCTCCAACACGAACGCCACTTCAGCGCTGTTGCCGACGGTTTCAACGATGCGCCGCTTCAAGTCGTCCGACGGGCCGACCAGGCGGTAGAGCAGATGGGCGCGCGCGAAGTCGGGCACAACATTCGGTGCCTGGCCGCCTTCGATAATGCCGATGTTCAGCGTCGAGGGCCCGACCTCGGGATTTTTGGGCAGTTCCATGCGGCGCAGCCGTTCGAGAACGTCCAGCAGCTTGTCGATGGCGGACTCGCCCAGCTCAGGATAGGCAGAGTGGGCCATCCGCCCGTGCGCGGTGAGTTCCACGCGCAGCGTGCCTTTGGAGGCAATAGCAATGCGGTTCTCGGTGGGCTCGCCGTTGATCAGGAAGCGTGAGCCTGGAGCGTGTTGATTGGCCACCCTCGCGCCCTGGCTGTCGCGCTCCTCGCCCACGAGGAACAAGAGCGCAGGCGTGACCGCGCCGTCGTCTTCCTTGCGCAGGCGCTCGGCGGCGGCGATCTGTGCCGCGATGATCCCCTTGGCGTCGCAAGCGCCGCGGCCGTAGATGTGATCGCTGTCCTCAGACGATGGGATGAACGGCGGCACTGTGTCCATGTGCGTGGAGAAGACGACGCTCGGCTTGCGTCCCAGCACGGTGGCGTACACGTTGAAGCGCTCGGGCGTGACTTGCATGCGCGCGGCCGCGTAGCCGAGCGAAGAAAGGTGCGCAAACAGGAATTCGCCCACGTCACGCTCGTTGCCGCTGATGGATTCGATGTCCACCAGCCGGCGGGTGAGGGAGACCACGTCCATGGGGCAGAGGATATCAGAGCAAAGCCCCACCCTTGGCAAAGGCGGCCAAGGGTGGGTCGTTTTCGTCGTGCCGTCCCTAAAGGGACTCTGGCCAATTTTCTCCGCATACCCAGGGCTTCCGCCCTGGGCTAATTTATCTCGGCCCTCCGGGCCTTAGCTTCTCGGCGTCTCGGCGGTATTGTTTTGACTCACTGCCTCGCGCTTCGCTCGGGATGACAATCTTCTTTGCTACTCGACCTTCATTCCCTCTTTTTCGATCATCTTGCGCTGTTCTGCTGTCCAGTTGCCGGACATGTCGCCGTGCTGGATCAGCATCTTTTTCTGTTCCCACATGGCCTTGGAGGTGTTGATCTCCTTCACGTTGGCCTGGCGGCCGGAGAGGTCCCACTCTCCGATGCCTTTGTCGTGGTACTTGAAGACCACGTTATCCACGTAGGTGATCTTGTTGCCCCACAGGTCCATGGCGGGGACGGTGTGCAGCGCCTTGCCGTCCTTGTCGCGTTTCATCACCGCCTTCTCCTCCAGGATTCCGGGGATGGTGAGCGTGTAGGTGTTGTGGTCGGCCGATTCGCTGAACTCGATGGGCACTACCTTCACGTTCTCGATCTTGGGCGGGTTCCAGGCGAACATGAAGGCGATCATCTGCTTGAACGCCTCCTGTTGCTCGGAAGTGGACTTCTCATCGAAATAGATGGTCCCGTGGACCTTGCTGGTGTCCATGTCGATCAGGTCGCCCACCACCACGGCCTTGAATCCGTCCATCTTGACGTTGCCGAAATGGCCATGCTTGATGTAGGCGAAGTCCGCGGCGTCGCAGCCACCGTGCGTGGGATGGCCGTTGGAGCGGCACGGACAGGCATACGCGGTGCACGCGCATTCGGTGAAGCTGAGGCCGTGCACTTCGAAATCGGGGATGGTCTTTGGAGCTTCCTTCGTCTCGGACACACCCATCGCGGCAAGCAAGGCGACGGCGAGCGCCAGAGTGACTGCTATGCTAACTTTCGTCATTGTCCTCACCCTCTGAAAAAGGATCTGTTTTCAGTGGCGCAAGCTTAGGCCGGTTCCATTGAACACGTCAAATGCGGAATTGAGATCCTTGATCCTGGAAGGCCCGGCAGGAAAGCTGGAGGCCCTGCTCAACGCGGGCGCGCCTGGCGCCACGCACGCTGCGCTGGTCTGTCACCCGCATCCGCTCTACGGCGGCACCATGCACAACAAGGTCGTCTTCCACGCCATGAAGGCGCTGCGCGGGTTCGGCTTTCCGGTGCTGCGCTTCAACTTCCGCGGCGCCGGACGCAGCCAGGGAGTGCATGACGATGGCCGCGGCGAAGCCGACGACGTGCGCGCGGCGCTCGACTGGCTGGATCGCGAGTTCCACTTGCCCATCGTGTTTGCCGGGTTCTCATTCGGAGCGTCGGTCGGCCTGCGGGCCTGCTGTCCTGACGCGCGGGTGGTGGCGCTGGTCGGGCTGGGAACGCCGGCCGTGTTCGACGGGCGGACTCACAGATTTCGGTTTCTCGAGAGCTGCGCCAAGCCCAAGCTGTTCGTCAGCGGCACGCACGACGAGTTCGGACCGCCCGGCGTGCTGGAGGAGATCGTCGAGCGGGCCGCCGAGCCCAAGCTGCTGGTGCGCGTCGAGGGCGACCATTATTTCGCCGGACACCTCGCCGAGTTGAGGCAGGTGATTGAAGAGTGGGTGGGAAAGACGCTGGCGGGCGGCAGCGGTCTATAATCCCGGCCATGTCTGCTCAGCCCAGTTCCAGCCCAACCCAGATGTCCGCCATGCGCTCGACCGCGCGCGATATCTTCCTGCACGCGCTCGCCGAGTCGAGTATCGAGAAGGCCTTCGAGCGCAACGTCGAATACGGCCACGGGGTGCTGCGCATCGGCCAGGATCTCCACGACCTGGGGAAGTACAGCCGTGTGCGTGTGGTCTCGCTGGGCAAGGCGGCGCACGCCATGGCGGCGGCGCTGGCCGCCAAAGTGGGCAGCGGTCTCGAGGGCATCGTGGCCTGCGTCGCCGATCCGCCGGTGCAGGCGCCGGGCTTCCGCTACTTCCGCGGCGGACATCCCACGCCCAACGCGGAATCGGTGCGCGCCGGCGAAGCCATCCTGCGTATGCTCGAGGCGCTCGATGAGCGCTCGCTGGCGCTGCACATGATCAGCGGCGGCGGCTCGGCCATCGTCGAGAAGCCCATCAGCGACACCATCTCGCTCGACGACCTGATCGTCGCCTACCGCGAGCTGGTGCTCTCGGGCGGCACCATCGCTGAGATCAACGCCGTCCGCAAGCATCTCTCGGCCACCAAGGGCGGACGGTTGGCGCGGGCGGCGGCGCCGGCGCAGCAGGTGTCGATCCTCATTTCGGATGTGCCGGACAACGCGCCCGACTCGCTCGCCTCCGGTCCCACCATGGCCGATTCGACCACCGTCCAGAATTGCTACGCCATCATCCAGAAGTATGGCCTGCTGGAAAAGTTCCCGCCGTCGGTGCGCCAGTTGATCAACGGGCACGCTCTGGAAGAGACGCCCAAGAGTGACGATCCCGCCTTCGTGCGCTCGCGCTGGTGGACGATTCTCTCCAACGAAACGGCGGTGAAAGCGGCATCAGCCAAGGCGCAGGCGGAGGGTTTCGTCGTCGAAACAGATTCACGTTGCGACGACTGGGACTACCGCCGCGCCGCCGACTACCTGCTCGAACGCTTGCGGGAGCTGCGCCAGAAGGGACAGCGCGTGTGCCTGGTATCAGGCGGCGAGATCACGGTTCGTGTGGAGGGCAAGAGCGGACAGGGCGGACGCAATCAGCAGTTTGCTCTCTACCTGGCGCCCAAGATTGCTGGCGAGAACATCTGCGTGCTCAGCGCCGGCACCGACGGCATCGACGGCCAGAGCCCGGCCGCCGGCTCGGTCGTGGACGGCAGCACCATGGAGCGCGCGCGTGCCCTGGGACTCGATCCTGCGGCTGCGCTCAATAGCTTCGACGCTTATCCACTATTCAAAGCGCTGGGCGATGACATCGAGACCGGTCCAACGGGAACGAATGTGAGGGATGTGCGGCTGTTGATGGCCTGGTGAGGATCAGAAAAACGCGGTCACGCCCTCCGGCAGCACCTTCACCCGATCCTGGACTCCCGCCCGTCTGGCTTCTTTCGCCAGCAGCCTGAGGGGTTCGTCCATGGGTTCGTGGGACAGGCGAAAGCTGCCGTAGTGCATGGGGACCATCCAGCGGGCGCCGAGATCGACAAAGGCGCGCACGGCGTCTTCCGGGCTGGTGTGGTTGTTGCGGAAGGCCGGCGGACTGTAAGCGCCGATGGGCAGCAGCGCGAGCTCCGGATGCAGCCGGCGGCCGATCTCGTGGAAGCCCTCGAAGTAGGCGGTATCGCCGGCGTGATAGAGCGAATCGTGCTGCGAGCGGACAACGTATCCGCCGTAGGCGCGGTGAGCGTCCTTGATGATGCGCGCCCCCCAGTGCCGCGAAGGCACGTGCGTGATCTTCAGCCCGTCGAAGTCGCAAGTCTCCCACCAGCGCAGCTCGATGATCTCGCGGAAGCCGAGGTCGGAGACCAGGTCGGTGACGTTGTGCGGCAGGATGATGCTGGGAGCGGAGCCGCGCCGCTGCTCGGTGTGGCGCGCGATGGCGCGCAGCGACGGCCGGTGCAGATGGTCGAAGTGCGCGTGCGTCACCAGCACCAGGTCGATGGGCGGCAGGTCCTCGATGCGCAGCCCGGGGCGGCGCAGCCGCTTCAGCACGAACAGCCACTGCGCGAAGTTAGGGTCAATCAGGATGGTTTTGCCGCCGGCCTGGAGGAAGAAGCTGGAATGTCCGATGAAGGTCAGCGCCAGATCCCCGTTCGCGGTAAGCACCGGCTTGCGGGTCTCCCCGGTGCGCGGGGTCACCGCCGAGTGCCGGATCAGACTCGTAAAACTACGGGCTCGTTTCCTGAGGGTCCTGCTTAAAACGACCATGGGAGAATCTATTTTATTAGACGCCGACTCACATCCCTAGGATGCAGTGTCTCCCCGCCGGCTCTCAAAACATCATACGCGTTCGGTCGGTAACGAACCAAATTGCCGGTAGTGGGTCAGTTCGAACGCTGGCGGCGTTTAAATGTGTGTCGCCAGACGACGAGCGCTATTGCAATTGAAAAGCCGACAGCGAAGAAGCGGGAGTACCAAACAATTAACCCAGAAAACCAAGCCTCTGGCCATTGTCGGCGAATCAGGATAGCGCAGAGTTCCCCTGCTGGCCTCAGCACCAAAAAGGAAAGAAGGAGGGCTACAGCGCCCGCTTCTGTTGGACGCAATGTGCGAACTATTCTTACTTTCACGCTCGCTCGACCGTATTATGCTCGAACAGGCTCACCGGTTCAAACTGGCTCACTACCAAATTGCCGCTGTCCCACCGCGAACGCGAACTGTGCTGGAATAATTTGCGCCGCTTTCCTTGACCGCACGCTTGCGCTGGCTTTCTAATGGATTAGAGCGGAGGAAAATCATGCGCGTTGCATTCCTGGGATTGGGGATCATGGGACGGCCGATGGCTGCCAACCTGGTCAAAGCGGGTCACGAGGTCACAACCTGGAATCGGTCGGCGGGGAAGGAAGTGCCGGGAGCGCGCGCCGCCGCCACTCCGCGTGAGGCGGCGGAGGGCGCGGAAGTGGTGTGGCTCTGCGTGTCGGACACCGCCGCGGTCGAGCAAGTGCTGTTCGGCGAGAACGGCGCGGAAGGCGCGCTCAAGCCGGGGATGATCGTCGCCGATTCCAGCACCATCTCGCCCATGGAGACTCGCGAGTTCGCGCGCCGCGTGGGCGAGCGCGGGGCGGGGTACGTGGACGCGCCCGTCACCGGCTCCAAGGCCGGCGCCGAGACCGGGCAATTGATCTTCATGGCCGGCGGCAGCGAAGAAACCATCGAAAAGCTCAAGCCGCTGTGGACGGCCATGGGCAAGAGCCTGTTCCGCATGGGCGACGTCAGCCTGGGACAGGCCAGCAAGCTGGGCATGAACCTGATGGTCGCCCTCATCTATGAAGGCTTCGCGGAAGCCCTGGCGCTGACCGGAAAACTCGGCGTCAAGCCGGATGCGTTAATGCCGCTGATCCAGGCCTCCATGGTGCGCTCCGGCGTCATCGACTACAAAGCGCCGTTCGTGCTGCGCCGCGACTTCTCGCCCAACTTCCCGCTGCGGCTCATGCACAAGGACATCCAGCTCATGCTCGACGCCGCCAAAGAGCAGCGAGTGAAGCTGCCCGGTCTGGAGACGGTGGCGGAGATCTACGAAATCGCCGCCGAGGAAGGCCACGACGATCTCGACTACGCAGCCACGCTTACGCTGCTGGAGAAGTGGGCGGGAGTCGAGGTGAAGGGCACGGCGGCGTAGGAAGTTTTCAGGTTTCAAAGCGAGCCCCGTGCGCACGCTTGTCCCGACGATTGTCATCCTGAGCGCGCCGCCTTTGCGCGCGAAGGATCTTGAGAATTCCTAAGCGGCAATGACAGTATGGGTTTCCGCCAACCCCGTTGGCGCAACCGGCACTCTCAAGATTCTTCGCTTCGCTCAGAATGACAATGCAAAGGGAAGGCTCATGATCACAACCGCGAGGCCGATGCCCCGGCCGCCAGTTCCCTGAGCGTATCGAAGACGTTGGAACCCGCGCGGCCTTCAGGCGAGAGGCCCTCCAGTTTGAGGGTGGCAGAGAAGTGTGGCGAGGTGCGGCGAAAGCCGAGGCTCATCACTTCGCGATCGCGGCAACTGAGCAGGGCATTCATCATGCCGGTGACTTCCCGCTGCCAGCTCCGGCGCGAGGTCAGGATGAGCGGCGTCACCTGCTCGAATTCCCAACGGTCGGGGTCCTGCGAGAAGCGCTTGCTGGTGCGGCCGCACCAGCGATGCTGGCCAACCTGAAGATTGAAGCCGGGCGGGATGTCGAGGTCGGCTTCAAAGGTGACGGTGGCGGGCTCGCGGCGCCACCACTGCCGCAGCCAGCGCACGGGGTTCTGGCGCGGCGCCAGGCGTACCATCAGTTCCGAATGCTGGAACAGGCTCGTACCCAGGCGCAGGGCTATCTGGAAGATCGATGGCCCCAGCCAGCGGACCGCGACGATCTGTCCGCTGCCGGCTAGTGCGGCCTGGATCCTTGCCACCGCGCGCTCGCCCTGGCGGCGGTTGTAGCGCAGGAAGAACAGATACCACACCACGGCCGCGGCAGTCCCGGCCACGATACAGATTGCCATTCTCCCCCACACAGCATCCGATAGGATGCCACAGGTGGGGAATCCGATGTTCAGATTTTGTGGCTACTGCGAGGGCGTTCCCGGCGGCCCGTCCATCACGTAGACGCGGGCGGGATTGCCGGGCTGCACGTTGTTCTTCTGGAAGCATTCCTTGATGCGGCGTCGCAGCTCGCGGCTGACGGCGTACTGCTGGCCGGGGCGAGTCTTGATGAGCATCAGGTAGTCCACTTCGCCTCCGGCCACGCGCTCGATGCCAGGGACTTGGGGGTCGGCGACAAGAAGTGCAGCGTAATCGGGGTCGGTGCGCAGCTCGTTGCCGACCTGCTTCAGCAGTTCGAGAATGCGGTCGCTGCTCTCGCGGTAATCCACCGCGACGTGCAACGCCACCTGCGCCCAGTCGCGGGTCAGGTTGCTGACGATCTTGATCTCGCTGTTGGGCACGGTGTGGACCGCGCCGGTTTCATCACGCAGGGTGGTGCGGCGGAGGGTCATGGATTCCACCACCCCGGCAACACCGCCGATGCGTACCACGTCGCCGATGTCGTACTGGTTTTCCATCAGGATGAAGAAGCCGTTGATCACATCATGGACCAGGGTCTGGGCGCCGAAGCCGATGGCCAGACCGGCCACGCCGGCACTGGCCAGCAGCGGTCCCATATTGATGCCCAGCAGCGGCAGGATCTGCATGGCCGCGATAAAGACGATGACGGCGGCGCCCACGCTATTGAGCACGCCGGCCAGCGTGCGCAACTGCTGCGCGCGCAGGGCGCTGGGCAGCCTTTCCCTGTGGCTGAGCCGCGCCAGCCGGCTGGTAGTGAGCTTGAGGAGCCGTACCAGGATGATGGCGACGACCAGGACCACCAGAATCTTGGGAGCGTCCTTGCGCAGGAAGGTCTCCCAGTCGGTCTTCCAGTCTTCCCAAACCAGGCGCAGATGCGAAACCTGAAGCAGAGCGAATGCCATAAGGCTCGGAAACACGGCTGATCTCACCGTGAAGGGCGCGATTATAGCAGCCGGAACGCGATGGTCCCGCCCAGCCCAGGGACTATAATCTCGCCATCATTTTCTGGCGAGGTTGCTTGCGTATGCGTGCCATTGCCGCAGCTTTGGTCGTGTTTAGCTGGTTAACGATCGCGTCCTGGGCGCAGGAGGGGTCCGCCGCGGCGTCGCAGGGGGGCGCGCAGCGGCGCAATCCCGGGATTACACAGCCCTCATCCCCGGCCGAAATCGAGATGCAAAAGCGCCTGGCGCGGGAGCGCATCCAGGAGCGCTTCGCCCAGATCAAGAAGGACACCGACCACCTGCTCGAGCTGGCCACGCAGTTGAAGAAATCCGTCGATGAAGCCAGCGACCAGACGCTCTCACTCGAGGTCATCCGCAAGGCCGAGCAGATCGAGAAACTGGCCAAGCAAGTCCGGCAGAAGATGGCCGGGGATTGACCGTGATCCGCTCACCGGCCCTACGTGGTGAACCCATCCTTCAGCAACTGGCGGGCGATCACCAGGCGCTGGATCTCGCTGGTGCCCTCGCCGATGGTGCACAGCTTGACGTCGCGGTAGAACTTCTCCGCCGGATAGTCCTTGATGAAGCCGTATCCGCCGTGGATCTGCACCGACTCGTTGGCCGCCTTCACTGCCACTTCGCTGGCGTAGAGCTTGGCCATGGAGGACTCGAGCGTCGACTTTGAGCCATGATCTTTCATCGACGCGGCGCGCAGGGTGAGCAGCCGGGCGGCGTCGATCTCGGTGGCCATGTCGGCCAGCTTCCACTGGATGGCCTGGAATTCGCTGATCGGTTTGCCGAACTGCTGCCGCTGCTTGGAATACTTGAGCGCCGCCTCGAACGCTCCCTGGGCGATGCCCAGCGACAGCGCGGCGATGGAGATGCGCCCGCCGTCAAGAATGCGCATGGCGTCGACGAACCCGCTGCCTTCCTTGCCCACCAGGTTGCAGCAGGGGATGACGCAATCCTCGAAGATCAGCTCGGAGGTGTCGCTGGCGCGCATGCCCAGCTTGTTCTCCTTCTTGCCCAGCTTGAAACCAGGAGTGCCCTTCTCGACGACGAAGGCGGAGAGACCATGAGTGTGCGCGGCGCGGTCGGTCACTGCGATCACCACCGCGACGTCGGCATAGTGTCCGTTGGTGCAGAACGTTTTGGTGCCGTTGAGCACCCAGCAGTCCTTCTTGCGGACGGCGGTCATGCGGGCGCTGCCGGCGTCGGAGCCGGAGCCGGGTTCGGTTAATCCCCAGGCCCCGATGAACTCGGCGGACGCCAGCTTGGGGACGTACTTACGCTTTTGCTCCTCGCTGCCGGCCACGAAGATGTGGTTGGTGCAAAGCGAGTTGTGGGCCGCGACGATCAAGCCCACGGAAGCGTCCACCCGCGCCAGTTCCTCGATGGCCAGCGCGTACTCCACGTAGCCCAGGCCGGCGCCACCGTACTCCGGCGGGAAGATCACGCCCATCAGCCCCAGGCGGCCCAGTTCCTTGACCGTTTCCAGGGGAAAATGGGAGGCCTCGTCCCACTCCATGACGTGGGGCAGGATCTCGCGCTCGGCGAACTCGCGCACGCTGCGGCGCAACTGCTGCTGTTCCTCGTTGAATTGATAATCCACGACCGGCTCCTGGTGCCGCGGCTGAAAAGTCAGCCGATTAAGGCAAAGAAATTGTTATGAAGCTCAAAGATATGCTTATAGCACAAAGAATGGGGCCACGAAAAGCGGCGGGCATGCGAGGAACGACACGGCCGGACATGGACGGCGGAGATGCTTGATACTACGCAGCTTTGTTCGCGCTCTGCTTTCCGCCACGCCCGAAGATGCGGCGCACCATCCACAGCGGGGCCACGAACACGTGCGCGGGATTGGTTAGGAACGCCGGCTTATTGCCCTCGATCAGGTGCCCCAGCCAGGCCAGCGCGAACGCCGCCGGGATGACGACCACCCCGATGATCCAGTGGTGCAACCAGAACCACACCAGCGAGGAGAAGCCCACCGGGATGGCGATCATGTGCAGCGCCCGGTTCACCGGGTGCGTGTGCGCCCCGTCGTAATGCGAATAGAGTCCCATGAGAGTCCTCCGGCGAGAGGCTCAACCCCACACTGGCGCGGAGTTTAGCAGATTGCAACGAGCCGGGCGGGGGAAATTATCGCGCAGTAACCCTACGCGCGCGCCTGCTCTTCGCGGGCGATGCGCTCGGCCTCGAACTTCAGGGCCTCGAACCATTCCTGGTACATCCGGACGATCCCTTGCCGGGCGCCGTTGCCGAAGAACAGCGTGGTCAGGCCGGAGAATTCTTCCCAGGTCTTCATCAGCGTGGTGCCGTCGGGCTGGAGTTCGAAGCTAAACCAGTGCTCGCCGGTGACGCCTTTGCCCTTGCCCACCCATGCCACCTTGTTGGGCGGCGCCGACTCGATGATCACCGGCTTGAACTTCATGGGCTTGGGGCGGGTGAGTTCCATCTCGAAGCGGCTGCCCTTCTGCCAGGGCTGGCCCTCGATCCAGCGGGAGCGCGAGATCACTTTGTTCCACCACGCCCACTGATCGAGGAC
>JBIOFT010000036.1:0-25875 GCA_044447375.1 Terriglobales bacterium
AGAGGAAGAGGTTGATGAAGTCCAGATATAGGGCGAGGGCCCCCAGTATCGCGGCTTTCCGGTCTTCTTCGGTGCCTTCCATTCCCGCCGCGTGCATTCGCTTGATCTTCTGTGCGTCAAAGGCGGTCAGGCCCACGAAGATCAGGATGCCCGCGTAGGTCACCACCCAGTAGAGCCCGGAGCTGTACCAGAAGATGTTGACCACCGAGGCCAGGATGAGCCCGATCAGCGCCATGAACAGCAGGCTGCCCATGGAGGTCAGGTCGCGCTTGGTGGTGGCGCCGTAAATGCACATGGCGCCGAAGGTTCCGGCGGTGATGAAGAATGTCAGGCCGATGGACTGGGCGGTGTAGACCAGGAAGATGACCGAGAGAGTCAGGCCGTTGAGCGCGGCATAAAAGAGGAAGGCGCTCATGGCCATCACCGGGGTCATGTGCTTGATCGCCCAGGAGAGCCCCAGCACGATGGCCAGCTCCGCCACGATCAGGACCCAGAACAGGCCGGAGCCGAAGATGGCCCGGATGAGCGCGGGATTGCCGGCCGTCCAGGCGGCCACCAGGCCGGTGACGGCGAGCCCGCCGGCCATCCAGCCATAGACGCGGGTGATGAAAGTGCGCTCCGAGGTCATCGACTGCGAGAGCGCGTACGGCGGAGTGCCCATGGTGGCCATCGTTTCGTCCTCGTTCAATCAAGGCAGGAATGAGAAAAATTGGTCGGGGAGACTGGATTTGAACCAGCGACCCCCTGGTCCCGAACCCGATTCTACAGCTTGTCGAAATGTATTGGAATCTGTAGATCGCAACTGATTTTGATTGAATCAGCTGCACGCACTTTATAGAATGTTGTTGAAGCCTGTTGCTTCTGGATGCTCTCGCCGCTACAAAATCGACTACAGTCAAGGAGCAAGAAAATCGACCGGCACGGATGTCTGCTGGCCGTCGCAGGAGCATCGCTGCGCAATCAGGACCTGCGGTGCAACACCTGCAAGATGCCTGTCAGGAGCATGGCGGGAGTCGGCGGGCAGCCCGGTACGTAGCCGTCCACCGGGATGACGGCATCAACGCCGCCCACAACCGCATGGCTGCCGGCAAAAATGCCGCCACCACACCCGCAAGCACCGACCGCGACCACCAGTCTGGGGGAGGGCGTGGCCTCGTACGTTTGTCTGACCGCTTCCGCCATGTTGCGCGTGACCGGGCCAGTGACCAGCAGCATGTCCGCGTGTTTCGGCGAAGCCACAAAGTGAATGCCGAAACGTTCCAGGTCATAATAAGGATTGGTCAGGGCGATGATCTCGCCCTCGCAGCCGTTGCAGGAACCGGCGTCTACTTCGCGGATGTTCAAGGCGCGGCCAAGGATCGCTCGAATCTTCTCGGCAGTCTCGGCTATCGCGGGCTCATCCGGGGTTATCTCGCTGACACGGTTTAAGTCAAAGCGCCTCACCAACCCTTCCTTGCTGACCCCGCAACGCGCGAATTTCGCAGCGGCAAAGAACGCGCCCTCGCCTGCTTCAATGCATCGCCCGCAACCGGTGCACTCGCCGTAGTTGAGCGTAAGGTGCGATCGCGAGGCGTCGAAGGCGAGCGCGGAGGTCGGACAGGCTTCCGCCGCTCGTTGCGCAATGGAAGCGGTGAGCAAAGCCGGCTGCACATCGGGCATGCGGCTGCCGCTGCCGTTTCCCAGCAACTGTTCCACCGGGATCAGCGTGCTGGTGCTCTGCAAGCTGCGTTGGACCACGTCGAAGATCATCGGTCGCACCCGGAGTAAGAAAGATTGAAGCTTTTATTGATCAACGGAAAGTCGGCAATGATGTTCCCTGGCATGGCCAGCGGCAGCGCAGGCCAGTTCTGGAATGACGGCGACTTGATGTGGCAGCGCGCGATGTGTCCTTGCCGCAAGCGGACCCAATAGAGGAGTTCGCCGCGCGGCGATTCGACGGCGGCAAGTCCCTCGCCGGCGCTTTCCCCCGGAAATGGCGAGCCAATGGGCCCGGCAGGCATGGCGCCGAGCGTCTCCTCAATCAGCCGGGCGGATATCCGGGTTTCCTCGATGCGGATACGGGCGCGGGCGAGGACATCTCCGTACTGGAAGTGCGGAACTTCCACAGGGATTTCGCGGTAGCGGCCGTAGGGATGGTTGTGGCGGACGTCGAATGGAATGCCGCTGGCGCGCGCCACCGGTCCCACCACCGCCATCTCCCGGACAATTTCGGCGCTGAGGATCCCGGTGCTCTCAAAGCGATTCTGAACTGATGGGGTGTCCAGGATGATCTCCGCCATCTCGGCGAAGTCGCGGGCTGCTGCGGAGACGGCTTCCCTGAGCGCGCGGGCGTTATCGGCGGACAAGTCGCGCCGCACGCCGCCGGGGACGGCCACGCCTTTCCAGAACCGCGTGCCGAGCAACCTGGCCGACGCTTGCAGCAGCGACTCTTTGATCCTCGAGTTGTAAACCGCGGGAACAGTGAAACCCACGTCGCCGCACAGGGCGCCGACATCGGCGATGTGCGCCAGCATGCGTTCTAATTCCAGGCCAACCAGACGGATCGCCTCGCCGCGCGGTGGCACGGATACCCCAAGCGCGTTCTCGACGGCCTGGCAGTACGCCACGGCGTGGGCGAAGCAGTTATCGCCGGAGACCGATTCGGCCACCATAGGACCGTTGCCGACGGGAGTGCCTTGGAACAGCTTTTCCGTCCCCTTGTGGGTATAGAAGTGGCGCAGCTCCAGGTGGAGCACCGTGTCGCCGACCACGCTGAATCGGAAATGGCCGGGCTCGATGATGCCAGCGTGGACCGGGCCCACGGGCACCTCGCACACGCCTTCGCCCTGCACTCTCAGGAACGGGTATTGCCGCTGTGCCCAAGGCACATGGCTGGTGTCGTCCACCATGGGATGGATGCCGTCGGGCCAATTCTCATGCAGCAAGAGCGGCCGCAGATCGGGATGCCCGTCGATCTCCACTCCGTATTGGTCGTGCAGTTCACGCTCGTACCACATCGCCGCCGGGCTGACACGGGTTGCGGATTGGATCGGCCCCGTCACCACAGTGGTAAGTAGCCGGTACTCGCGATTCTCCACATCGACGAGGTAGTGAACGCGCCGCGTGCCATCTTCATCCAGGCTGCCGAAGAGGGTGACCAGGCGGTTGTTGCTGCTGGACAGCAGGGCGAAGGCGTCGCTGACGCCGGACTCGGGGCGCTGCTCAGCCGAGAGCTTCGTCATTGCAGCACCGCCACGGCTGCGCGCAGCGCGCTGGAGAACGCACCGGGAATGTGCATGCCGAGCAGGAACAAACAGGCGGCGCAGACGCCCATCACCGCAAAATCGGCGACGGGCAGCTTGCGGCTGCCAGGAGCGGATTCCGGGTCGCCTGCCAGCATGCGTTGGAAGTGATACAGCAGCGCGCCAAACACCACCGAGAGCGCCACCAGCAGCAGCACGGCAACCGCGTAACGCGCCTGGGAAAAGGCCTCCGTCAGGATCAGGAATTCGCTGACGAACAACCCGAAGGGAGGCAGGCCCACGATGGCCAGGCTGCCGATGACCAGCGCACCGCTGGACCAGGGCAAGGCACGCCCCATGCCACGGATGTGTTCCATGCGCAACGTACCAAAGTTCTCGCGCACATGGCCGGCAGTGAAGAACAACAGCGATTTCGCAATCGAGTGATTGAACGCATGCAACAGAGCCCCATAGAGACCGAGGGTGCCGCCCAGTCCGATGCCGAGCGCAGCGATGCCCATGTGCTCGATGCTGCTGTAGGCCAGCAGCCGCTTCAGGTCACGCTGCACGATCATGAGGAACCCGGCCACGACCACAGAAAGCGCCCCAAACAGCAGCAGCAGAGTATGGCTGAAGCCGCTGCCGATGGCGCGCGAGGTGATGGCGTCAAAGCGCAGCAGGGCATACAGGGCGCAGTTCAGGAGCACGGCGGAGAGCATGGCGCTGATCGGGGAGGGCGCTTCCGCGTGCGCGTCCGGCAGCCAACTGTGCATGGGGACAAAGCCGATCTTGGTTCCGTATCCAATGGCGACGAAAACAAACGCCAGCTTGAGGAGGTCCTGCGCGCCGCGCAGGTTGGGAGCCGCGGACATGAGCACAGCCCAGTCGAGCGCGGATTTCGGGTCCACCCCGCCGCGGACCGCCGCCAGATACAGCACAATCGTGCCGAACAGGGCGAAAGCGATCCCGACGGTGCAAACGATCAGGTACTTCCACCCGGCTTCCACCGCGCCCTCGGTGTTGTAAAAACCCACCAGGAGCGCCGAGGCCAGGGTCGTGGCCTCGACGAAGATCCACAGCAAGCCAAGATTGGAAGACAGATAGACCGCCATGATCGTGAACAGGAACAGAAACATCAGGCCGTAGAACCATCGCGGCGAGGAAAACCGTCCTGCGGGAATGTGCCGCAGGTATCCCACTGAGTACACCAGGACCAACGCGAAGATAAGTCCGGTGTTGATCAGGAAGAATGACGTGAGTCCGTCCGCGCGCAGGTAACGCCCCGCCGACAAGACGCCGGCGGCGCGAATCCGCCAGACCGCATTGCCGATGGCGAGCACCTCCAGAGCCCCAAACGCCAAGGCCACGCGCACCGCGACGGCCGGCCGCCGGCACACCAGCACCGTGGCGGCCCCCAACAGCGGAACGAGGAGTGGAAAGAGAAGGGTCATCGCATCAGCCTCGCAACCGCCGCAACTTGGAGACGTCGAGGTGCTCAAAGGTATCGCGGATGCGGAAGACGAACAGGCCCATCAGGAACACTCCCATCAGCAGGTCGAAGAAAATACCGATTTCGACCACCAGCGGCATGCCGAAGGTGGTGGTAAGCGCGGCCAGGAAAATACCGTTCTCCAGCACCAGCAAGCCGATCACCTGCGCCAGGGCCTTCTTGCGGCTCACCATCAGGAATGCGCCCGAGAGCACCAGCGCGATAGCGGCGGCCAGCAGGCCCGTATCCACACGCAGGGTCTCGGAGTACGGCTCGACCGCGAAGAACGAAAGCAGGATGAGCCCGGCGGCGATGAACACGGATTGCGCCGCGGTGGTGGATGCGGTTATGTCGCCCGGCGCCTGCAGATCCTTGACGATGCGAAACAGGGCGTACGGGATCGCCAACACCTTGACGATAAGAACCAGGGCGGCGACAGCGTAAGCTTCAGGCGACTTATGGACATACGCCATCGCCAGGATCTCAGCCGTGATGATGGCGCATTGCGCGCTGAACAGCACAATGCAAGTGGAAATCCGCTTGGCCGTCGCCATGAGCAGCACGGTAATAAAGAGGAAAACGGCGGAGGACGCCAACGCCCGTGTCGCCGCAAAGTGAACCAGATGCATCCCTCACCTCATCAGCGCCGTAAACACCACTGCCAGGATGGCCAGCGCCGAAGCCACTCCCAAAAAGTCAGGCACCAGGTACATGCGCAATTTCGCGATGCTGCTTTCCACGACTGCAATGGCCAATGCCAGCACGAACACCTTAAGCAGGAAAGCAAGTGTCGCGAGCACCAGCGCCGCCACCGATACGCCGCCCGCCATTCCCCATGGGGCGAAGACTCCGATCAGCAGTGCCAGCAGAAGGCTCAGCTTGACGGCGCTGGCCCACTCGATCAGCGCCAAACTCGGTCCCGAGTACTCGAGCACCATGGCCTCGTGAATCATGGTGAGTTCCAGGTGCGTGGTTGGATTGTCCACCGGAATGCGGCCGGTCTCCGCGATGGCCACCAGGGCCAGGGCGGCAAAGGCCAGGGCGTGGACGGCTGAGATCTGCGTGAAATCCTGCCGCACCGTCCACTGCACGATGCCCGCCAGCGTCGCCGTGCGCGCCAGGATGGCAACGGCCACCAGCCCCAGCAGCAGCGGAACTTCCGCCAGGGCGGAAACCAGCGCCTCCCGGCTGGCGCCCATCCCGCCAAAAGAACTGCCGCCATCCATGGCCCCCAGCGAAAGGAAGAACCGCGAAAGCGCCAGCAGGTACACGAACAAAATGAAGTCGCCTTTGGCCCCCAGCAGCGCGGAACCATGCAACACCGGGACGAAGGCGGCCGCGGTTACGGTTGCTGCGAACACAATCGTGGGAGCGAAGCGAAAAACGATGGAAGCGGAAGGCGGCACCAGATTCTCTTTGCGCAACAACTTGGCCAGATCGGCGTACGGGCGCCACACACTGGCCCCGTGGCGGTTCTGAATGCGAGCCTTGAGACGTGCGATCACGCCACGCACCAGCGGCGCGATGGCCAGCAGCAGCAGCGCCTGTCCCACATTGAGCCAGATCATGCGAACCTCATGAACACCAGCAGCGCCACCAGCGCCATGAAGATATAGAGCAGGTACACCTGGATGTTCCCGGTCTGCAGCCGCCGCAGGCGATGAGCGGTGCCGACGATGGCCTCCACGGCTGGCCGGTAGAGCGATTTCTCAAATGAGGTGGTTCGTACCGAGCTGTAAGAAATCGCCGTGGGGAAGTACGGCCGGTCAGCAGGCAATATTTCCAACGTCCGGTCCGGCTTGTACACCTGGGAGAATACCCTGCGCAGGGGCTTGGAAAACGAAGTGGATGTGTACTGCATGCGGCTGTCCAGGCCGGGAAGTCCGCACGCCCACGTTGCTGTAACGCGGGTGACGCGGCGGATTGCGGTCGCGGCCAAAACCAGAGCCAGCACCGCCGCCGCGATCCAGGGCATCACGCCCGCAATCGAAACGGCTTCCTCGGGAAGCACGGTGCCCGGCAGGAACTGTTGCAAGGCAGCACTCAGCGGCCGCAGCACGAAGCCGGGTGCAATCCCGATCACCACGCACGGGACCGCAAGCAGCACCATGCTGGCTCGCATCGCGAATGGAACTTCCTGGGCGTGATCTGCTTCTGCGCTGCGCGGCCGTCCGAGGAAGGCCACGCCGTACACCTTCGCGAAGCAGGCTGCAGCCAGTCCGCCGATCAGGGCCAGAACCCCCGCCATCAGCGGCAGGACAACGCTTGCCGGCATGCTCCCCAGCGCCGAACCCGCCAGGAAGCTGCGGAAGGTCAGCCACTCGCTGATGAAGCCGTTGAATAGAGGCAGCCCGATGATGGAGCAGCAGGCCACCAGGAAGGCCGCTCCAGTGGTTCGCATGCGCTTCAGAAGCCCGCCCAGCTCTTCAATATCAAGGGTATGAGCAGCATGGGAAACCGCCCCCGCGCCCAGGAACAGCAGGCTCTTGAACAGCCCGTGATTCAGGGTGTGCAGCAGGGCCGCCAGCAGCGCCAGAGCCATCCAGACTGGCGCGTTGTGCGTCCGAAACACCAGCGCCGCTCCCAGTCCCAGGTAAATGATGCCGATGTTCTCCACGCTGTGGTAGGCAAGCAGCCGCTTCAGGTCGTGTTCGGCGATGGCGTAGAGCACTCCCAGAACGCCGGAAACCGCTCCCGCCACCAGCACCAGGTATCCCCACCACCCCGGGCCGCCGCCGAGGAAATCGAAACCGAAGCGGACGAAGCCGTAGACCGCGGTCTTGAGCATCACCCCCGACATCAACGCCGATACCGGACTGGGCGCAATCGGATGCGCCTTGGGCAGCCAAATGTGCCAGGGGATAATGCCGGCCTTGGCCCCAAACCCGATGAATGCCAGCAGGAAAATGGCGGTCCGCAGTCCGGCCGGCATGAGCGCAGCCGCAGTCCGCATGGAGGCGAAACTCAGCCCCGCGGCGTTCGGCAGGAATAGGAAAAAACCGGCCGCGACCGCCGCGGCGCCAGCGTGCATCATGAGCAGATAAACGTAGAGGCTGTGGCGCCGTTGTTCAGAGTCGCCGTCAATCACGATCAGGCCGGCAGAGAACAAGGTCATCAGCTCCCACCCAAACAGAAATGCGAAAGCAGTAGAAGCGGTGACCACCAACATCATGGACAAGAGAAACAGCGGCAGAAGCGCCCACAGCCAGTCGCGCCGCCGTCCCGCATAGTGGTGTTCGACGTAAGAATGCGAAAACAGCGTGACGGCAGCGCCCACCCCGCAGATGAGGAGAAGAAAGAACGCGCTGAGCCGGTCAACCGCAATGGCGAACGGCAACGGGGTGAGTCGCGAGAGATCAATCGCCAACCGGTCGCCCCGCCAAAAACTGACGCCAGCAACCACCGTGCCCGCCAGCAACCCGATCAGCAGCAGGGCGGAAGCCAAAACACGGATCGGTCGCCGCCGTCCACCAACCAGGATCACGGCTGGAATACAAAGCAGCCCTATGAGAAACGCATCGAAGACGGTCTGGATCATGGATTCGGTCGCTACTTTGGCCTGCCTGCGGGAACGTGCGGCATAGACACGGCAGCCAGGCCGGCGCATTGACGAAATCCCCGATGCACCGCCCCTCGCTGGTTCACTTGTCACCTGCCGGCGTCAATTGAGCAAGAAGATCCCGGATGTCAATAAGGTGGTTGTTGAAGATTTGCCTGGCTTCATCCAGCAAGCGGAGGATTGCGGGGTCTCGTACCGAATAGTAGACGTTCTGGGCTTCTTTCCGGCCAAGCACGATGTTGCTCTTGCGCAAGACCGCAAGTTGCTGAGACAACGTGCTTTGCTCGACGTTGAGCCGATTGCTCAAGTCGTTTACGCCGACCTCGCCGCCACGCAGGCCGTCCAAAATCCTGACTCGTAGGGGGTGGGATAAGGCCTTGAAGAACTCGGCCGTAAACTCGGAAAGTTCAGGCATTGATAGATGCTGATATTTGCATGTAACGAAGACCATTGTCAACCATAGTGACAACCGATGAATCTTGCGTGACGCGCACGTGTCAGCGAACCACCGGATTCCCGCTTCGCCATTCACCTGTTGTGGAAACCGAGTGACATCAGCCGGGTACTGACGGATGACAGGTGAAGCCCGCAGCTAGACCCGACCCGGATGCTTCAACCGGACTCTTTTTCGATTTGCCGGCTTCCCTGTAGATGGTTCTGTAGCTGCGCGGCACTCAGATATTGGCAGAGAATCCAGTGTTTTCGCACCTCTTCCAGCTAGACCACCTGGGCTAATGCCAAGTGCTCTACGAGTAGTCGGTGTAAATGATAGGAAAAATTGGTCGGGGAGACTGGATTTGAACCAGCGACCCCCTGGTCCCGAACCCGATTCCGCAGCTTATTGAAACCTATTGAAATCTGTAGATCGCAACTGGTTTTGATTGAATCGGTTGCAAGCGCCTCGTTGAAGCCTGTTGAAGTTTGTTGCTTTTGGATGCTTTCGCCGACACAAAAACGACTACAGTCGAGGCGCAAGAAAACGAAAGGTCGAGTATCGCCCCACACGTGCACGCACGTTAGCCACTACAAGTGGCAGGTCTGATTGGACCTATCTGAATCTATCTCTATCTTTGATCGCTCCCGGAGAACAAAAATGGCCGCATCCCTAACCGCCTTTGCCACCTCTCTCGGCGCGTATACGTAACTCCGCCACTTGTTATGGGCGTATGCATCGATCCATTGCTCCAAGGGGAAGTACCGCTCGATATTTTCGGGTTCGGCGTCCTTGGAAGTCTGGATCAGCGCGTTTCCAGTCTTGATTCCCGGAAGTCCCGGTATGCTGAGCCGAACGTCGTGCTTGTTGCATTTTCCCCGTTCGGTCGGCGGAATGTACTTATGGATCTCGGCTTCCACGTCCGCCAGTTACTCAGGCTGCTTACTCAGATCAATGAGCATCTGGCGTCCGTAACCGTCCCAGTTCTTTACGGTTCTTCGCGATATCTCCAAACAACGCACGAACAGGTCGCGATTCCGAAAACGGTTCAGCATGCTCTTAATGTAGGTATCACCGAAACCGCCGGCCTGCGAGAAGAACTCTTCGTCCGTCGCGTAGAGGTACTCAACTGGGTCGGCGAATGAAACAGAGGTGCCTCCACGCACCGGAAAGCTGGCCTGTTCTGGATTCTCGATGATGTGTTCGATCATGGATCGAAGCATGGAGTCAACGCACTTGACCTTCTGATGGTGATAGACCGAGCCGAACAAGGTCATTTTGCTGAAGAGTATCTGTTCCAGCGGGACATAGTTCCGAAGCACGAGGACCCGGTGGTCTTTGTATCTTGCCGTCGAGATCATGCTGTAAAACCTTGGCAGATCTACCGTCAAGGCCAGGCCGCAGTAGTAGCTGTCCCTCGCGATGTAATCGAGCTTGTCGCAGTCGTAGGGGCTGCTGATGATATTGGCGAGGAAGTACCTTTCTTTGTCGTCGTGCTTGCCCAGGATGAGTTTGGAAATTGTTCCCAAATCGAGATCCGCTCGGCACCCCTCAACCACGTGCTCCGCAAACCATTTTTGGAACGTCGGAGACGTCACGATCAGATACGAGAGAATCTCTCCGGGCTGGTTTGTCGCGTAGGCCGGGTTGTTCCTGAATTCCCGTAGATCAGCCAGCACTCCGTAAATCTGCTCCGAAGCGTGCGAACAGAGGCCGTGACCCACGTCGTGAAGCAGCGCGGCCATGCGCAGGTGAGCTAAGTCGCCCTTTGAGCGGTCAGGATTTGCAGACCAGCTTGTACCCTCAACGTCGGCTCTTTCCCGAATGGCGTCGAAGCACCGCTCGGATAGGGCGGCGGCGCCCAGCGAATGCTCAAACCGGCTGTGGGTGGCGGAAGGAAAAACATAATAGACCAATCCAGTCTGCTTTATGCGCCTAAGCCGCTGCAGGACGGGGCAATCTATAACGGCGACCTCTTGCCGCGCGAAAAGAAGATTCCCTAGAAGGGCATCGTTGAAGACCTTGGGGCCCTTTGGCGGAGTCGCCTTATAGTCTTCGAACAGCCACCTGACAAAGCTATCGACACGCTCCTCTAGCTTCGGCGGCGCAGACAAGACGTCCATTGGTCGTGCTTTAAGCCGGGTCTTTGATTATAGCGACTCGATTTAGGAATTGAGACGCGATCTTGGTCAATTGCTGAACTTCAGCACCAAGTTCGACACTGAGGACTTCGTCGAAAAATTGATCTGCGGCCGGCCGCAGAAACACGACATCGTAGTCGGGATTCTCCCGACCGATTAGGCCTGACAACTGAAGCCTCGACACAGACTCGTTAAGTGCAGGGCTGTACGGTTCGGGGCCGCTGTCGGAGAATACGAAAGCGTTGAGAATCGGATACTCGCCGGTCCTTTGAAGGTCGTTGAAGACCTTCTGCAACTGGAAGTCATGGCTGCGAAAAGCGAGTCTCTTCTGGTTCGATTTTTTTTCAAGCTCCCGCCTAGCCAGCGCTAGCACAGCACCCAAGATGTGATCGGGCAGGATGGCGGGTTGAGCAGCAGGCATCGTCGCACCTCCCCCTGAGAGCGTTGAGATTATCCCCTACTGGGTCCCGTTCGGCAAGCCCATACCACATGTAGGGGCTTCTCCAAGCGTGACCGTCCATATCGCAATCATAATGGCAATATACGGTACATGTCAAGCAAAAAAATATGATAACTCATTTATTTACAAACGTATAATGATAATGTGTCAAATTGGCAAAAAACGGTACCGGAACGAACAGCCTTGGAATCCTGCATCCTCAGTGTGGATGAGGCCTACCGGATAACGCTTCCGCAGTCGTTTTCGAAGCGAGTTGGCTGGATCACTGGGGATCAGTCCCACAACGCATGGCTGCTGATGGGTAGCCCCGGGAGGTGTCGGCTGCTCTCCGCGGCCGAAGTTGATAACGACCCCAATTTTCAGTCCCTGCGGGCTAGGATCGCTGCGGAACTTAACGCACCTAGCACCAACGCACTTGAGTTCCATGACGAAGCATCGGCGGTGTTAGCTCTCAGGCTGGTGTCAGTAGAAATTACGGCTCGCAAGCCACCAGGGTCATCCGCACCATCAGGATGGCGGCTGACGCTCCCGAGAACGATCGCGGCCATCATGCAGATTCGTCCCAGAGAGAGCGACATAGCCGCGTTATTCCTCCAGGATCACATCGAGCTTTGGACGATCGAGACCCTAAGATCTTCCGTAACCACACCACTAATCCAGATCATCTGAAGGGCGGGTGGCCCACACAATCTCCGGCTCAAAGTATATCGGGGTGCCCCAGACGTGCGTGCACGTCTGGGACTGGGATTCTTCTCGGCACAGCAAGGACCACCGAATTTCGTTAGAAGATTGGTCGGGGAGACTGGATTTGAACCAGCGACCCCCTGGTCCCGAACCAGGTGCTCTACCAGGCTGAGCCACTCCCCGACTCTGCGGGAAAAACTGCAAACTGAAGGCAGCAAGCAGGGCTTGCGACGCCCCGCGTCCGCGCTTTGTGCATTATAGCAAAAGGCGGGGTGCAGCCATTCCCACCCGGCGCGCGGCGGCAGGAAACGGCAACGATGCTACAATAGCCGTTTTTACCCGCGTCGCGGCATCTCCTACTCCAGACTGGGCGTGGATCTTGGCTGAGCAGGACCCGGCACAATCCGCCAGCATCACCTACGCCGACGCCGGCGTGGACATGGAGCGCGCCCACCGCACCAAGCAGCGCATCAAGTATCTTGCCCACAAGACCTTCAACCGCAATGTGCTCAGCGAGATCGGCGGCTTCGGCGCCCTGTTCGCGCTGGACACCAAGAAGTATCGCGACCCGGTGCTGGTCTCGAGCGTCGACGGCGTGGGCACCAAGCTCAAGGTCGCCTTCGAGATGCGCCTACACCAATCCGTGGGCGGCGACCTGGTGAACCACTGCGTCAACGACATCGCGGTGCAGGGCGCCGCGCCCCTGTTCTTCATGGACTACCTGGCCACCGGCAAGCTGGAGCCCGAAGTGGCGGAGGCGGTGATCGGCGGCATTGCCGAAGCCTGCAAACAGAACGGCTGCGCGCTGATTGGCGGCGAAACCGCGGAGATGCCCGGCTTCTACGTTGAGGGCGAGTATGACCTCGCGGGTTTCATCGTGGGGGTGGTGGAGCGCGAGCGCATGATCACCGGCAAGAGCGTGCAGCCGGGCGATGTGCTGATCGGGCTGCCCTCGCTGGGATTGCATACCAACGGCTACTCGCTCGCCCGCAAGTTGTTCTTCGAGGTAGCGCGTTATTCGCCCGAGAGCTACGTCAACGAGCTGAAGAACAAGGCCGGCGCCGAGCTGATGAAGCCGCACAAAAGCTACTGGCCGGTGCTGCGGCGGCTGATCGACGCCGACGCCGTCTCCGCCATGGCGCACATCACCGGCGGCGGCATTACCGAGAACCTGCCGCGCGCGTTGCCCAAAGGAATTGCCGCCGTGGTCGAGCGGACCGCCTGGCCGGTGATGCCGGTCTTCGAGCACCTGCGCACGCTGGGCAACATCTCCGACGAGGAGATGTACCGGACCTTCAATATGGGGATCGGCATGGTGCTGGTGGTGCCGCTGCCAAAGTTCAAAAAGGTGCAATCGATCCTGGAACGCCTGGGCGAGAAGGGCTACACCATCGGCCGGATCATCAAGGGCGAGCGCAAGGTGATCTACTCCTGAAGGGCGGTGTGCCCGCCATCACTGCGGATCGGGACTCGCTTGTGATAATTCACCCCTATGCTTGAAACCAGGAACATCGGCATCCTCCTCAGCGGCCGCGGATCGAACTTCGTTGCTATCGCCGACAACATCGACGCCGGCCGCATCCCCGGCGCGCGCATCGCCGCCGTGATCTCCAACCGCCCCGACGCGCCCGGCATCGAAACCGCGCGCCAGCGCGGCCTGGACGCGCGCGTGATCCCCTCCAAAGGCAAACAGCGCGAGGAGCACGATCGCGAGGTCGTCGCCGTGCTCAAGGAGAAGAGGGTCGAGCTGGTGTGCCTGGCGGGATACATGCGCCTGCTCTCGGCGTGGTTCGTGCAGCAATTCCCCAACCGCGTGCTGAACATCCATCCGGCGCTGCTGCCGTCTTTCCCCGGACTGGAAGCGCAGAAGCAGGCGTTCGACTACGGCGTCAAAGTGTCCGGCTGCACCGTGCATTTCGTGGACGAGCAGCTCGACCACGGCGCCATTATCGTGCAGAAGGCGGTGCCGGTGTACGACACGGACGACGAGCACTCACTCGCCGATCGCATCCTCGAGCAGGAGCACATCGCCTATAGCGAAGCCATCCGGATCGTGCTCGAAGGGAATTACGAGATCGCCGGACGTCGCGTAGTCCAACGTCCGGCGCTGAGGGAAGCTGCGCTGCGCCCGGTATAATCCCAGCGATGGCATTCGCTCCGGTCGACGAGCAAATCGAGTACATCCGCAAGGGCGCGGCGGAGATCATCCCCGAATCCGAGCTCAAGCAGAAGCTCGAGGAATCGCGCAAGACCGGCAAGCCGCTACGCGTGAAAGCCGGCTTCGATCCCACCGCCCCCGACCTGCACTTGGGCCACACCGTGCTCATCCGCAAGCTGAAGCACTTCCAGGACCTTGGCCACACCGTCATCTTCATCATCGGCGATTTCACCGGCATGATCGGCGATCCCACGGGCCGCTCGGTCACGCGCCCGCCGCTCACCCGCGAGGAGATCGCGAAGAACGCCGAAACCTACAAGGCGCAGGTGTTCAAGATCCTCGACAGCAAGAAGACCGAGATCCCTTTCAACAGTGAGTGGCTGAGCAAACTGGGCGCCGAGGGCCTCATCCGCCTGGCCGCCAAGTACACGGTCTCGCAGATGCTCGAGCGCGAGGACTTCCACAAACGCTTCCAGGAAGAAAAGCCCATCGCGCTGCACGAGCTGCTCTACCCGCTGGCCCAGGGCTACGACTCGGTGGCGATCGAAGCCGACGTCGAGCTGGGCGGCACCGACCAGAAGTTCAATCTTCTAGTGGGACGCGAGCTGCAACGCGCATACGGACAGCCGTCGCAGGTGGTGCTGACCATGCCGCTGCTCGAGGGCCTGGACGGCGTGCAGAAGATGTCGAAGTCCTACGGCAACTACGTGGGCATCACCGAGCCGCCGCGGGAGATGTTCGGCAAGCTGATGTCTATCTCAGACGATCTGATGTGGCGTTACTGGGAACTGCTCACCGACACCTCCACCGCCGGCATCCAGGCCATGCAGCAGCAGGTCGCCGCCGGACGCCTGCACCCAATGGTGGCGAAGAAGGGTCTGGCGACCAAGATCGTCGCCGACTTCCACTCCGAGCCGGCGGCCAAAGAAGCCAGCGAGAACTGGGAGAAGATTTTCCAGAAGAAAGAAGTTCCGGCGGATATTCCGCAGGTTTCAGTCAGCTATGAAGACATCGCCGTCAAGGACGGCGGCGGCGCGGTGAAGCTCGACAAGCTGCTGGCGCGCTGCGGGCTTGCCGAATCGGTGAGCGATGGCCTGCGGAAGATCAAGGCTAGGGCTGTGCAGGTCGACGGCGCGGTGAAGACCGAGCCCATCCTGCACGTCAAGGTTCCGGCGGAGCTGACCATCCGCGTGGGGCGGCTGCTGCGGAAGGTGACGATCTTGGCTCAATGACTCAACTCCTCCGCGTCCTCTGTGGTTTTCTTTTGACATTCCGGAGCATCGGCCAGGCGTAGCGGTGCTGCTTCATGTCCACGCGCAGGCCGATGAACGCGACACCCTCGCTCTGGAGCAGAAATCTTTGCTCCGCGCCTTTGACTCCCGGCAACAGGATCTTTCCGCCGGCGCCGACCACGCGCTGCCAGGAAAGCAAGCCCCCTGAACCGTGCAGCGCCCAGACCACCTGCCGCGCCGCGCCCGGAAAACCGGAGGCGTAGGCGACGTCGCCATAGGTCGCGACCTTGCCCCGCGGGATCTTGCGGATGATGGCGCGGATGCGCGCGAACATGTCGCCGTTGGTCTCCCGTTTCATTTGTGGTTAAATCCTGCGCGCGTGCGCGCCGTCGCCATCCTCGGCCCTGACGTATCGCCCCAATACCTGGCCCTGTTCTCCGGGACCGGGTGCGAGATCATCGGCCACAAGCGCGGAGAACCTGTGCCCTCCGCCGATGCCGCGATCGTCCTGGGCGGAGACGGAACCCTCCACCATTATCTGCGCGATCTCTCCCAACGGAAAATCCCCGTGCTGGTGGTCCCTCGGGGAAGCGGCAACGACTTCGCCCGCGCGCTTGGGCTGCGAAGCGATGGCGATGCTGTGGCTGCCTGGAATCGCTTTCTCGATACCGGCCATTCCCGAGAGATCGACCTGGGGATGATTACGCCGCTGGGCGAGATGCCGGCCTCGCCGCGGCTTTTCTGCAACGTCGCGGGCGCCGGCCTCGACTCCGAGGCCAATCGCCGCGCCAACGCCATGCCGCGCTGGCTGCGCGGACGCGGCGGATACGTGCTCGGGGCGCTGGGAGCGATCCGGGCATTTTCGGCGAAACGTTTTATGATCGAGACGCAGCAACACCAACGGATTGACGAGCCCGGCCTGATGGTCGCCTTCGCCAACGGCCCCACCTACGGTGGAGGCCTGCGCATCGCTCCGGCGGCGGATTTCGCGGACGGGCAGCTCGACGTTTGCTTCGTGCGGCAGGTCGGAAAAGCCCGCCTGTTGCGGCTCTTGCCCCGAGTCTTTTCCGGACGGCACGTGAACTTGCCCGAGGTGGAATATTTCAAGGCTTCGCGCCTGCGCCTTGAAACCGACGTTCCTCTGGACGTCTATGCGGATGGAGAGTTCGTCTGCCGCACGCCGGTCGAGGTGAGCGTTGTTCCCACGGCTTTGCGCGTAATCGTGCCATGAGAGGAGCCCGCAGAGGCTAAAGCCCTCACAAATACAGGCTTCTAGCGGCATGGCTGAAGCCATGCCCTCCCGAAAACATTCTCACTCGTACCGCAACGACTCGATGGGGTCGAGCCGCGCCGCCCGCGCCGCGGGATAAATCCCGAAGAACAACCCCACCGACAGCGCGACGGTGAAGGCCAGGACCACCCAAGACAACGACACCCGCGAGGGCAGCGGCGAGAACGCATCAACCGCCAGGCTGATCCCTCCGGCGAGCAGGATGCCGATCACGCCACCAATCGCCGTCAGCACCATCGCCTCCAGCAGGAATTGCACCAGGATGTGGCGCTTGCGCGCGCCCACCGCTTTGCGCACCCCGATCTCCCGCGTGCGCTCGGTCACCGACACCAGCATGATGTTCATCACCCCGATGCCGCCCACCACCAGGCTGATCGACGAGATGACCAGCAGCACCACGTAAATGCCTCCGGTAAGCGACTGGTAGAACTCGATGAACTGGTTCTGGGTGCCGACATCGAAGGAGTTGGGTTTCTTGGGCGGGTCGTGGCGGCGCCGGCGCAGGATTTCCGTCACCTGCTCCATCACCGCCGGCATCGCGGCCTGGGCGTTGGTCTTGATGTCGATGTAAAGGCCGTCCTTGGCGTCGGGATGGAGCTTGAGCAGGGTGGTGATGGGCAGCCAGATGAAGTTGTCGCGATCGAAGCCGAACATCGATCCGCGTTTCTCGAGTACTCCGATCACCTCGAAGGCGTCGTTCTCGAAATTGACCGTCCTTCCCATCGGGTCCTGGTGCGGGAACATTTTTTCGGCCACCGTGGCGCCCAGCACCACCACGTTGGTGCGGTGGCGGACGTCGCCATCGCTCAAAAAGCGGCCCTCGCGCGCGTAGGAGGTGTAGACGTTGATGTAGTCCGGCTCCACGCCCAGGATAGCCACGCCGGAGGCATGCACGTTGCCGTAGCGCACGTCGGGGTTGGGAAACTTCTGGGGGTCGAGGTAGACGCGCGAGGTGACGATGGCGATGTCCTGCGCCTTCTGCCGGATCTCCTCCGCATCGTCGCGGGTCAGTTCCTTGCGCTGCCGCTCTTCCTCGGTGGGGAAGCGGAAAGCGAACGACGGCATGCGGGAAACGGTCACGATGTTGGAGCCCAGGCTGGCGATCTGCCGTGCGACCGAGGTGTTGAGGCCGGTGATCACCGCCGCCATGGCTACGATCATCATTACCCCGATGATCACCGTCAGCATGGTGAGGCTGGAGCGCAGCTTGTTGCTGCGCAGATTATCGAAGGCGACGCGAATGAGTTGCAGCAGCATGGGTCAATCCGCCCGCAGCGCGGTCACCGGGTCCATGCGCGCCGCCCGGTTCGCCGGGTAGATGCCGGAGGCGATGCCGATGGTCGAGGCCACCGCCAGCGCCAGTACCACCGACCAGAGGCGGATCACCACCGGCAGCGCCGACAGCCAAGCAACCAGCATGGAGACTGCAACTCCCAGGGCCACGCCCAGGGCGCCGCCGGCGACCGCCAGGGCCACCGACTCGGCCAGGAACTGCCGCAGGATGTCGGAGCGGCGCGCCCCCAGCGCCTTGCGCACGCCGATCTCGTGGGTGCGCTCGGTGACCGAGACCAGCATGATGTTCATGATCACGATCCCGCCCACCACCAGCGCGATGCCGGCGATGATGGTGGTCACCAGAAACACCGCGCCGGTCATGTTGCTCCACATGTCCAGCATGGTGTCGGCGGTCGCGATGGAAAAGTCGTCCTCGTCCTTGTACATGCGATGGCGGCGGTTGCGCATCACCATGCGCGACTCATCGATGGCGAGCTGCATGTCCGCCGGCGTGGCCGCCTGCGCCTGGATCACCAGCGATTGGCTGGCCACGTTGTACATCTTCATGTAGACGGTGATGGGGATGCGAACGTAGGTATCCTGCGGCTGCCCCAGGAAGTCGCCCGACTTCTTGGCTACGGCGATCACGGTGAAGGCGGCGCCGTCCACGATCAGCTCTTTGCCCAGCGGGTCCTCGTGAGGGAACAAGCGGTCGGCCACGTCGCCCCCGATCACCGCCTCGTTGCGCGCGTGGTCGATGTCGGTCTCGGTGAATTGCCGTCCGGATTCCAGATCCATCACCTGCCCGATGAAGGCGGCGTGCACGCTCACCCCCCGCAACTGCGTGGTGTCGATGGAGTGGTTCTTGTACTTCGCCGTCTTGATGTCCTGGAAGTTGGCGGAGACCAGTTGGCAGTGCGCGCAGCCGCGCTCCACCGCCAGGAAATCGTCGTAGGTGAGGTTGTGGCGGCGGTTCTCGCGCAGGAAATCCTCCATGGAGCTGATGCCCTGCGTGAACTTCGACAGGCTGAACGACGTGGAGCCGAAGTCCATCACCCGCGAAGTCATGTACTGGTTGAAGCCTTGCAGGACGGACACCACCGCGATCACCGTGGCCACCCCGATGATCACGCCCAGCACGGTCAGGAAGGAGCGCAGCTTGTGCGCGCGCAGCGCATCCAGCGCCATGGCGATGGCTTCGTTTCGCAGCATTAGAGAAGGATTTGTAATTGGTAATTGGTAATTTGTAAAGTTGCGATGCCTCTCGGCTGAGCAAGAGTCACGGCTTTCCGGTGACAAAAATTACCAATTACAAATTACCAATTACAAATCCTTGATCCCCACCGCTGCCATCTGCCTGCCCGTTATTCCCTTCTCCGCGCGATGGGAGAAGAACAGATCGGTGCGGCAGGCGGTGCAGAAGTCGAGTGCGGTGATGTTTGTCTTCGCAAGGCCCGCGTCCAGCAGTTGGCGGCGGTTGGCCTCCCGCAGGTCAAGATAGATGATGCGCCCAACATCGCTGTGCCCGGGCGCCCGCGCCGTCAGGAACAGCAGCGGGTATCGCTCGTGTACCGGGTCCGACTCGGTGGCCTCGCGAAACAAGTCGCTGGCGTAAGCGAACTGCGCGTGGAAGCGCTCGCGGACCTCCTCGCCCACGGCATAACAGCACGAGGCGATCCCCGGCCCGATGGCCGCCCGCAGGTCTCCGGGTTCAGAGCCAAAATGCAGCCGCATGGCGCCCACGCCCTTCTCGACGATGCGCGCCAGCGTGCCTCGCCATCCCGCATGGAATGCGCCCACCGCCTTGCGCTTCCGGTCCGCCAGAAGGACCGGCAGGCAATCGGCGGTTTGCACCGCGAGCGCCAGGCGCGGAGTATCGGTCACCACGCCGTCGCCGCTGAGGACTTGCTCCGGCGGATGATCGACCCGGTGGATAATGTCGGAATGGATCTGGCGCAAGCGGACCAGCGGCCACGGCTTGCCTTGCGCATCCACCGCTCCCAGCGCCCGCAGCAGCAAGATGCGATTCTCGTCCACCGCGGCGTGAGTGTCGTGCTTGGTGTAGCCGAGGTTGAGAGCGTGCCCGCCGTAGGCTTCGGAAACCCCGCCGGTGCGGGTGGAGAAACCGTGCGTGAGCCAGCCAATGCGGGACAAGGCGCCAGCGCGGACCAGCAGGGGATTTCCGTTGGGGCGATTGTCTTTGGAAGCTTTCACCGGAAATGATTCTAACGGTTCTGAGGTCAGCGGCGGCTCCCCGCCAGGTCCGCCGGTTTGACACCATCACCCGCTCCCACCTAACCTTTTCTATTCTGCGGGAGCGCCGATGAAAGTCCTGATCCTGGGAAGTGGCGGACGCGAGCACGCGCTGGTCTGGAAGCTGCGCCAGTCCCCGCGCGTCACCCAAGTGTATTGCGTCCCGGGCAACGGCGGCATCTCGGCCGAGGCCCAGTGCCTGGCCGGCGACTTGAAGAATGTGGACGGCCTGCTCGAAACCGCTGCTCGCATCCAGCCCGACCTGACCGTGGTCGGCCCCGAGCTGCCGCTCAGCCTGGGCGTGGTGGACGAGTTCCGCCGCCGCGGCTTCCGCATCTTCGGGCCCACGGCCGCGGCCGCGCGCCTGGAATCGAGCAAGACTTTCGCCAAGCAGTTCATGCAGCGGTACAACATCCCCACCGCGGGGTACGCGGTGTGCGCCTCCGAGGCGGACCTGCGGGACGCGCTCCCGCACTTTTCCACTCCCATCGTGGTGAAGGCCGACGGGCTGGCGGCGGGCAAGGGCGTCGTCATCTGCACCACCAAGGACGAAGCAGCCAGGGTCTCGTCCGAGATGCTCAGCGGCAAAGTCCTGGAAGGCGCGGGCAGACGTGTGGTGCTGGAGGAGTGTCTCGAGGGCGAAGAGATTTCCTTCATGGTGGTGAGCGACGGCGAGCGGGTGGCTCCGCTGATCGCGGCGCAGGACTTCAAACGCGTGGGCGATGGCGACGCCGGTCCCAACACCGGCGGCATGGGAGCGTATTCCACCGACGAGCTGCTCGACGGCGAGATGCAGGAGTGGCTGCTGACCCACGTGGCGCGCCCAGTCATCGCCGGCATGAAGGCGGAGGGTTCGCCGTACAAGGGCATCCTCTACTGCGGGCTGATGATGACCGCGCGCGGCCCCATGGTGCTGGAGTTCAACTGCCGCTTCGGCGATCCCGAAACCCAGCCCGTGCTGATGCGCATGGAGAGCGATCTGCTGGGGCCGTTCATCGCATCCATCGAAGGGCGGGTCAGCGACGGCGATCTGAAATGGTCGTCCGGCCCGGCCGTCTGCGTGGTGCTGGCTTCGGGCGGATACCCCGGCGCCTACGAGATGGGGAAAAAGATCACCGGGATCGAGGAAGCCGACCGCCTGCAAGGCGTCAAAGTCTTCCACGCCGGGACCACGGCGCGCGAGGGCGCCTTCTACACCGCGGGCGGACGCGTGCTGGGCGTTACCGCGCGCGGCGCCGACCTGGCGCAAGCGGTCGAGCGCGCCTACGCCGGCGTCGCCCGCATCCAGTTCGAGGGCATGCACTATCGCAAGGACATCGCGGCCCGAGCGCTGAGTAGGCAATAGTATCGCCGCCGTCCCGGCGGGGTCCCCGACACGCCCGAATTTGGCGTGTTGGGGTGACTGGGCGGCTGTCGCGCGGGCGTCTCGCCCGCGCTCGAAAAGAGAGGCATGAGCAAGCAACCGCTGGTCTCGATCGTCATGGGTTCCGATTCCGACCTGGAAGTGATGCGCGAGGCCGCCAAGGCGCTCGATGACTTCGGCATCGCCTACGAGATGGACATCACCTCGGCGCACCGCTCGCCGGCGCGCACCAGCGAGTTCGCGCGCCAGGCGGCCGGCCGCGGGATCAAAGTCATCATCGCGGGCGCAGGCGGAGCGGCGCATCTGGCTGGGGTGATCGCCGCCGAGACCACACTGCCGGTGATTGGCGTGCCCATGCCCTCGTCGTCGCTGCAGGGCTTGGACGCGCTGCTGGCCACGGTGCAGATGCCGGCCGGAATCCCCGTCGCGACGCTCGCCATCGGCAGGCCGGGCGCGACCAACGCCGGCATCCTGGCGGCGCAGATTCTGGCGCTCAGCGATCCCGCGATCGCCAAGAAACTGACTGCCCACAAAGAAAAACTCGCCCGCAGCGTGGAAGAGAAATCTAATCGGCTAAAATCGCAGGCCCGCAAGACGTGAACCACGGGGACACGGAAGCACGGAGATCCGTAACGTCAATTCTCCGTGTCTCCGTGCCTCTGTGGTGGGTTCTTGCGGACGCATCGCCATCGACATCATGGAGGGCATGAACATGATTGGAATCTCGTTTCCCGAACTGCTGCGCTTTGACGAGCAGGAGACCGAGCGTTGGCATCAGTTCCTGGCCAAGCAAGGCCCGGCAGCGCTGGATATCCCGGTCGATCTCGGCCAGGGCAAGACCGTGCGCGACCTGCTGCTGCACATTTTCGGCGTGGAGTTGAAGTATGCCGAACGCATCTCGGGCGGCGCGCTGACCAAGCCCGGCGAGCTTCCGACGCGCACGGTCGACGAGATCTTCAGCATCGCCACCACCGCGCACGGGAAGATGAAGACCTATCTGAAGACGGCGTCGGAAGCCGACCTGAACGGGAAGATCACTTTCCCGACGCTTTCAGCCGGAGATCAAACCGCCAGCCGGCGCAAGGTGCTCGGCCACGCTCTCTTCCACAGCCTGCGCCACTGGGCACAACTCACGACGGAGATGCGCCGCCGCGGCCACAAGGCCGAATGGCACCATGATTTTTTGTTTACCGATGCGTTACAGTGAAGCGGTTAGCAGTTGGCAATTAGCATTTGGCCCTCGGGGCGTGAACGGTCCCGCAAACCAGCGCCCAAGGGCTAAGTGCCAACTGCTAAATGCTAACTGCTGTGTTTAGAGTTTCAGCTCCTTCAACCACTCCCGCAGGCTTCCGCCCAGGTCGGGACGCTTGAGCGCGAACTCGACGGTGGCTTTCAGGAAGCCCAGCTTGTCGCCGGTGTCGTGGCGCTTGCCTTCGAAGACGTATCCGAAGACCTTCTCCCGCTGCAACAGCAGGCGCAGTCCATCGGTGAGTTGCAGTTCGCCGCCGGCGCCCAGCGGCGTTTGCGCCAGCGTCTCGAAGACCGTGGGCGTGAGCACGTAGCGTCCGATGACGGCGAGGTTGGAGGGCGCGTCCGCAAACTTCGGCTTCTCCACCAGGTTGGTGATGTCGTGGAGCCTGCCTCCAAAGCGCCCCTCCACCGGCTTGCACTCGATCACGCCGTAGGCCGAGATGGCCGGCCCCTCGACCACCTGCGCGGCGATCACCGAGCACTGGGTCTCGTTGAAGACGTCGATCATCTGCTTCAGGCAGGGGACGGGCGCGTCGATCACGTCGTCGGCCAGCAGCACGGCGAAGGGCTCGTGGCCCACCAGTTCGCGCGCCATCAGTACCGCGTGCCCCAGGCCCATGGCCTCTTTCTGGCGGACGTAGGCCACGTGGATCATGTCCGAGATCTGCCGCACCACCGCCAGCAGCTCGGTCTTGCCGCGCTCCTCCAGCATCTTCTCCAGCTCGTAGCTGACGTCGAAGTGGTCCTCGATGGCGCTCTTGCCGCGGCCGGTAATGATGATGATCTGGTCGCAGCCCGCGGCCAGCGCTTCCTCTACCCCGTACTGGATGATGGGCTTGTCGACCAGCGGCAGCATTTCCTTGGGCTGCGCCTTGGTGGCGGGCAGAAAACGCGTGCCCAGGCCAGCGGCGGGAAAGACGGCTTTGCGGACTCTCATCTTTGTCATGCGATTCGAGAATAGCACTCAGCAGTCAGCACTGCTTCTATAGCACTGGACTATCATCCCCCATCATCGCCTTCCTGATGATCTTCACGGGCGGAAAGCCCTGCTTCAGGAACTGGTCATGGAATTCCTGCAGGTTGAACTTGGCGCCCATCTTCTGCTGGTAATCCTCGCGCAGCTTCAGGATCTCCAGCTTTCCCAGCGTGTAGACGAGATACGTTGGATCGGAGGTGCCGCGCTTGGCCTCCGTCTCGGCTACGGCGCGCGACTGGTAGCCTTCCTTGACGAAGAAGTCCACCGCCTGCTCGAAGCTCATCTTGCCGGTGTGCATCTCGATGCCCACGATATAGCGCACGTTACGCAGCAAGGCGTCCTGCAACTGCCCGAGGCGGAGCTTTAGATATTTCTCGTCGCTGCGCCCGCCGGCCTGCTTGCCATAGCCCTCATCCAGCATCATCTGCTCGCAGTAGTGCGCCCAGCCCTCGGCGTTGGAGTGCGAGCCCACCAGCTTGCGCACTTTCGAGGGCGCATTCTGCACCCACAGGAACTGCACGTAATGTCCGGGATAAGCTTCATGGGTCGCCACCGAGGTCAGCGTGTCGTAGTTGAACTGCGCCATGAACTCGCGGACGTGCTCCGGCGTCCAGTCCTTCTCCGGCACGGTGACGTTGAAGAACGCTTCCTTTGCGGTGTGCTCGTAGGGGCCCGGGGTGTCCATGGAGGCGAAGGTGAGCGCGCGCATGAACGGGGGCGTCTCCTCGACGATGGGCAGCAGCGGGGAGGGGATGGTCACGATGTGGGCGCGTTCGATGAAGCCGCGCAGGTCGCCGAACATGTCGCGGACAGTCTGGAGCAGCTTGTCGGGCGGCGGATAGTTGTTCTGGGCTTCCGCCAGCACTTGCTCCAGCGTCTTGCTGGGACCGATCCGCGCCGCGGTTTCCTTCAGCCATTGCTGGCTGGTTGCGGCGCAGGTCCGCGTAGCCGAGCTTCAGCAGCTCGTCGAGCGGCGTGTCCACCATTTCGTCGTACAGCAGCTTCTTGCGATAGTTCTCGGCGCCGATGCGGAAGTCGCCGTTGGAGCGCGGCAACAGGTCATCCTTGAGCCACTTCTGGTACGCCCCGAGACTGTCGATCACCGCCTGGTTGCTCTGGTTGAACTCCGCGAGCAGCTTGCGATCCTGCACCTCTTTGAACGCCCCGGGGACGTCCTGCTGGAAGAAGTGGATGATCCCCGGTAGTTGCATCAGCGCAACCTGCGTATAGATCTTCGGCGGGTTGGTCAGGTTGGCGCGCGCCGCCTCGAACACTTTGGGCATCAGCCGCTCGCGCGCGATGACCGACCGCAGCCGCTCTTCCGGGGGCGCGAAGTTGCGGCTCATGATCAGGAAGACGCTATAGGTGATGCCGCCGGCGTAGCGGTCGGGATTCCGTTCCCACTGCCGTATCTGCTCCAGCTCGAGCAGCCGCCCATCGATTTCGTGCAGCACCAGCTCGCGGTCGGGCCGCTGCTCGGCTGTGAGCCCGCTTGCGCTGAAGCCCTCGATCTTCCCCCGCGCCTGCTTCAGCGCCTTGATCTCGGCTGCGACTCCGGCGCGCGAATAGTCTTCCAGTTGCGTGTCATAGCGATGGAATCCGGCGGACGTGCCCGCGGTGGGATGGAAGGGAAAGTAGTAGTCGTCGAAATACTGGTCCACCAGCCGGTCCCAGCCAGCCGGCGGCTCTGCCTGTGCTGCTCTCCCTGCTTGCGCCATGCCTGTACTAATCATCGCCGCCCAAATCAAAAAGCTCAACATGATATCGCGGAAGGGATGTCTCATCAGCACCTCGGCAGGGGAGTAAGGTACCACGAGCCGAGCGTTAGCGCGTGAAGCGCGCGATAGAACGTAGCCCACGGCGCAAGCCCTGGGTAAAGTGAAATAAAGCGGCAGCCCGCGAAGCCCCGCCAATTCCTCCAGCAGACGCTTCAGCCGCCCCCGTGGGGCACGGGCAGATGTCGGAGGCGAAGCTGGAGAAGGCGATGCTGAAGATTGTGGAAAGTGACCATAGAAAAAGCTCATAGACCAGGTCAAAACTGGCTCGACGGGTTGCCGCTGGTTTGTCTGCCCCTCGCGGCCTCTCGAAG
>JBIOFT010000037.1:0-25850 GCA_044447375.1 Terriglobales bacterium
GGGCGTAACCGTGTAGGAGCCGTTGTTCAAGCCAGTGAAGGTGTAGTTGCCCGAGGCATCGGCGGTGGCCGTGGCGGTGGACGTGCCGGTCAGGTTCACGGTGGCGGCGTTGCCGCCCGTACCGCTGATCGTGCCGGAAATGCTGTAGGTGACCGTGCTGAAGTTGAGCGCGGTCACGTTGGCATTGTTGACGGTGGCTGGCTGGCTCGCAGGGGTAAAGGTAAACCCGGTCTTGCTGGGCGTAACCGTGTAGGAGCCGTTGTTCAAGCCAGTGAAGGTGTAGTTGCCCGAGGCATCGGCGGTGGCCGTGGCGGTGGACGTGCCGGTCAGGTTCACGGTAGCGGCGTTGCCGCCCGTACCGCTGATCGTGCCGGAAATGCTGTAGGTGACGGTGCTGAAGTTAAGCGCGGTCACGTTGGCATTGTTGACGGTGGCTGGCTGACTCGCAGGGGTAAAGGTAAACCCGGTCTTGCTGGGCGTAACCGTGTAGGAGCCGTTGTTCAGGCCAGTGAAGGTGTAGTTGCCCGAGGCATCGGCGGTGACCGTGGCGGTGGACGTGCCGGTCAGGTTTACGGTAGCGGCGTTGCCGCCCGCACCGCTGATCGTGCCGGAAATCGAGAAGGTCGCCGTTGAGGCGGAGCTGAAGTTCACCGCCGTGACGTTGGCGTTGTTGACGGTGGCGGGCTGGCTCGCCGGGGTGAAGGTGAATCCCGACTTGCTCGGGGTTACGGTGTACGAGCCGTTAACCAAGCCAGCAAAGGTGTAGTTGCCCGAGGCATCTGCGGTGGCTGTGGCGGTGGAGGCGCCAGTCAGGTTCACGGTAGCGGCGTTGCCACCCGTACCAGCGATCGTGCCAGAAATGCTGTAGGTGACGGTGCTGAAGTTGAGCGCGGTCACGTTGGCATTGTTGACGGTGGCCGGCTGGCTCGCAGGAGTGAAGGTGAACCCGGTCTTGCTGGGCGTAACCGTGTAGGAGCCGTTAGCCAGGCCACTGAAGGTGTAGTTGCCCGAAGCATCGGCGGTGACTGTGGCGGTGGAGGCACCGGTCAGGTTCACGGTAGCGGCGTTGCCGCCCGGTCCGCTGATCGTCCCGGAAATACTGAAGGTCAGCGTCGTCGCGAAAACGACATCCACGTAATAATTGCTCGAGAGGTAGGTGCCGGTCGGGAACGCACTCGCCGCGCTATAGAGGAAGACGCCGTTCGAGCCGCCAGACCCGTCCTGCACCCCGTGCAGCGGCGTGTTGTTGAAAGCCGACGTGAAGTAGCTCTGGTCGTAGGAGTAGTTCCCGACCGGGGTGTAGTAGGAAGCCACGTAGGTGGTGTTGGCCGCAATCGCCACCGGTGTGGCGAAGCTCACCTGCTGCCAGCCCGAGGCGGTCTCGTTGCTGAAGGCGGCCGTCGCCAGCAGCGTGCCGGTATTGGTCCACAGGTTTCCTATGTGCGTGCCGGTATTGGTGCTGCCTTTGTAGAAGCGGATGCCGGTGATGGAGCCGGCCACGTCGGAAGTGAAGCGCACTCCGAGTTCGACCGCGTTCGGATCATTCGAGTTGACGTTCCCCGGCACCGTCGAGCTGCTCCACAGGCTGCAGGGACAATTCGCGAAGCTGGCGAAGTTGACGCCGGTGACATTGGCGCCGTTGACCGTTGCCGACTGCGTGACCGGGTTAAATGTGAACCCGGTCTTGTTCGGGCTGACGGTATAGGAGCCGTTCACCAGACCCGTGAAGGTGTAGTTGCCCGAGGCATCCGCAGTCACAGTCCCGCCTGAGGTCCCGCTCAGGTTCACGGTGGCGCCGTTGCCCCCCGTACCGCTGATCGTGCCTTGCAGAGTGAAAGTCTGGACCGCGGTGCTGAAGTTCACTGCGGGGATACTGGCGTTGGTCACGGTGACGTTCTGGCTCGTGGGTGCGAAGGTGAAGCCCGACTTGCTGGGCGTCACCGTGTAGGAACCGCCCACCACACCGCTGAAGGTGTAATTGCCCGAGGCGTCGGCAGTGACGGTTGCGCTGGCCGTGCCGCTGAGCGTGACCGTGGCTCCGCTGCCCCCGGCGCCGCTGATCGTGCCCGAGATGGTGAAGGTCGGGACGGCCGCTGAACTGAAGTTCACCCCCGTGATGTTGGCGTTGGTGATGGTGGCTGGCTGGCTCGGCGGGGTGAAGGTGAATCCCGACTTGCTCGGTGTCACGGTGTACGAGCCGGCGTTCAGCCCGCTGAAGGTGTAGTTGCCGGAAGCATCGGCCGTGACCGTCGCGGAGGAGGTACCGGTCAGGTTCACGGTGGCGGCATTGCCGCCCGTACCGCTGATCGTCCCGGAAATGCTGAAGGTCCCCGTGCTGAAGTTGAGCGCGGTGACGTTGGCGTTGTTGACGGTGGCCGGCTGGCTCGCCGGGGTAAAGGTGAACCCGGTCTTGCTGGGCGTAACCGTGTAGGAGCCGTTCGCCAGGCCGGTGAAGGAGAAGTTGCCTGAAGTATCGGCGGTGACCGTCGCGGTGGACGCGCCGGTCAGGTTCACGGTAGCGCCGTTGCCGCCCGCTCCGCTGATTGTTCCGGAAATGCTGTAGGTGACGGTGCTGAAGTTGAGCGCGGTCACGTTGGCACCGTTGACGGTGGCCGGCTGGCTCGCCGGGGTGAAGGTAAACCCGGTCCTGCTGGGCGTAATCGTATAGGAGCCGTTTGCCAGGCCGGTAAAGGTATAGTTGCCGGAAGCATCGGCGGTGACCGTAGCGGTGGAGGCGCCGGTCAGGTTCACGGTGGCGCCGCTGCCGCCCAGCCCGCTGATCGTGCCGGAAATGCTGTAGGTGACCGTGCTGAAGTTGACTCCGGTCACGTTGGAACCGTTGACGGTGGCCGGCTGGCTTGCCGGAGTGAAGTTAAACCCGGTCTTGCTGGGCGTAACCGTGTAGGAGCCGTTCGCCAAGCTGGTGAAGGTGTAGTTGCCGGACCCGTTCGCCGTGGTGGTGGCATTGGCCGTACCGGACAACGTAACCGTCGCACCGTTGCCGCCGGAACCGCTGATCGTGCCCGAGATGCCCAGGCTCCCTGCCGGGCTGAACACCACGTCCACCCAGAAGTTGGCGGACTCGAAAGTGCTGTTCGGGAACGCGCTGGCGCCGTAACGGTAGATGCCATTGGCGCCGCCCGTTCCATCCTGCACCGCATGCAGCGGTGCGAAGTCGTAGCTGGAGGCAAAGTACCCGTCATCCTCGGAGTAGTTGCCGGTCGTCGTGTGGTAGGAGGCCACGTACACGGTATTGGCAGCGATCGCCACCGGGGTGGCGAAGTTGACCTGCTGCCAGCCCGAAGCCGTCTCGTTGGTGAAGGTGGCGGTAGCCAGCTTTGTGCCGGTGTTGGTCCACAAGTTCCCGACGTGGGTGCCGGTATTGGTGCTGCCCTTGTAGAAGCGGATCCCGGTGATGTTGCCAGCCACATCGGCGCGGAAACGGACTCCGACTTCGATGGCGTTGGGATCGTTTTGCGGTGGGCTGGCCGGAACCGTTGTGTTGTTCCAGAGGCTGCAAGGGCAGCTCTGAGCTAGGTTGAAGTTGACCGCGGTCGCATTGGCGCCGTTGAGGGTAACCACTTGGCTGGCCGGAGTGAAGCTGTAGCTGCCGTTGTTGGGGGTTACGGTGTAAGTGCCGCTGGGCAGGCCGCCCAGGGAGTAGCTGCCATAGCCGTCCGGACTGGCGGTGACCGTGACTGGACCGGTAGCGGTGACGGTTGTGCCGCTGGCGACGGCTTCGGGGCTGATCGCGCCCGAAACGCTGAACAGCGGGCTGCCACCGTAAATCGCCTGATAATTACCGGCGCTGGCCGCGAACACGGCGTATTGGACACCCTTGGTCGTCTGAAGCTGATAACTGACCGCGCTGCCGTTCAAAAGAATGCTGCTCAACCCCAGCGTGCCGGCATTGGTCGGGAGCATGGCGCGCAGGTTGTTGGCATTGGCTCCGACCGTGATGCTGAAGCTCAGCACGTTGCCGCTCCACGCTAGCGAACCGAAGGAAGATCCGTTGCGCCCATCCAGCCACTGCAGCATCTGCAGCGAAGTGACCACGGGTACATTGCGCGCTTGTGCTGAGGCCACGATGTCACCCCACGGGCCCGGGTAGCTAGTGGCATCGTTGTGCATGTTGGCGGTGAAGACGCCGTAATAACCACTTCCGCTCAAGGCGTTGTCCAACAGGGTGTTGATGTGCAGCGGATAGCTCTGACCGGACTCGTCGGTCATTTGCGTAGTGGCCTGATAGACGTTGATAAGATTGCCATTGCGATCGGTATATCGCATGGGCATGCCGGAACCGGTGTACATTCCCGGCAGATCGTTGATCCAGGTATCAGGCCAGTAGTAGTAGGTGGTATCGAAGCGTATGCCGTGCTTGAGCTCGATTGTCGGCTGGGAATCGTAGTCGCTCCAGGAGATGCAATGCATGCGGTGCGTCTGCGGGGCGGGCAAGCTGGGAAACTGGGAGGCCAAGGAGGCCAGGAAATTGGCGTACTGGGTATCGAGCGCGCTGGTCGTCCAGTCGTTGCAGGTGGTGGCGGAATCGACATGGACGCCGACTTCGAAACCTTGCGCTATGTAAGAGGCGACTTGGGCATTAGTTAGCGAATTGGTGGCAATTATGTTTGGAAACAAATAAGCGGTGGAGCGAACGCATCCCCAGTTCGCCACCGAACACCCGGAAGGGCTAGCTGCGAGTGCATCGCTGAAACGGTCCGCCGTCGCACTGCTGCCGTAGAACGAACCGTGATCATCGCCGGTCATGACCACCGCCGCCTTGAAGCCGCTTGGCAAGTACCAGAAGCGGGGCAGCGGCTTCTTGGTGGTGTTCATCTGCAGGATCAGGTTGGCCAGCAGACGCTGCTGCTCATCCGCCTGCGGGATCTGAACGTTGTTGAGATTTACCCAGTCGGGCTCAGGGTCGAAGGATGCGGCCCCGAAGAACAAATTGTAGGAACGGATTGGAGGAACGTTGGCGGCATCGCGCGCCTGTCCGCTCCAGGCGGGATTGCCTTGGCGGGTATAGGCAACCGAGCGCGCCAGGTCATACGTGAACGCTGCCGCCTGCCCGGATCCGGCCTGCTTTAGAGTCAACGCCGGGTTGCTGGTGGGAGTGCTGGCGTTCGAGTACAGCGTGGCATAGCTGGTGGCGCCGTTCAGAGTGAACAGCTCGGCCGGGCCGTGAAACTGGATGGTCTGCCCCACCAAGCCGACGCCCGGCCCGGCGGAGGTATTCATTAGCACATAAGCGTTGGAGAGAGTGGACCCGGAACTGGCCAGGCCCAGCAGTCCCGCCAATTGGGGGTCGGGATGCATGGCGATAAGATTGCCGCCGCCATTCACCCAAGTGGTGAACGTGGTCACCTGCGCCGCCGTCAGAGACGTGTCGCCTAGAACCACCAAGTCGTAGGCCGATAGAGTCGTGCTAGTAACTACGGAGATATCAGCAGTGTCGAACTCGTTGAACCCTTCCGTGCGGAGAATCTCCGGCAAGAACGTCGTGTATGGGTTCGACGAACTGGTGACGACCAAGATCGGATTGGCCGCGGCGGCCTGGGTGGGGAGCACCAACGCTAACAGGCACACCGTAAACAGGCAGACAAGAATCCCCCGTCGGTTCATGCCTACAGGCCAAGCACTTGTGTCGCCAAGTTTGCCCGTAGGGGTCCGTGCGCCGCGCCTCTATCTCCTTTGTGTGCAGTGCGAACGGTGCGCGAATCTTCAAGAGAAACCTGTCGCGGTCCGCAACACTGCAGGACTTTGCGATGGATGTGCAAGCAGTTGCCTCAACATACTGATTTACAAATGGTTTACGAAAGTATTGCCCGACGCGCGCGAGTTTTGCTTGACTGTGTGCGCGGAGAGAGGGAGAATCGCCGGCTTTTTCAGTGGCAGACTTCAGTTTGCTTGCCGCGGTTCCTCCCTCCACACGGCGTCCCGCGCTTGATGTCTTCAACGGTGGTAGTTGTCACCCCGGTAAACAGAAAGCACGCACAGCGGGACGGAGTATGCCGGCCTGGGCCTTCGCGTGAACAGCGTCAGCCGTTGTGTTTCTTGAGGAGGAAGTTGTCGATCATCAGCGCGTCGATGCCGGAGCAGTAGAAACTCCGCACCGCATCCCGCGGGCTCACCACCAGGGGCTCGCCGAAAAGATTGAAGGATGTGTTGACCAGGATGGGAGCGGGCGCCTGTTCGCCGAACCGTTTCAAGAGACGCCAAAACAGGGGATTGCTTTGCCGCGTGACTGCATGGAGGCGTACCCGGTTGCCGGGCAGGAAGAACCCGCGCAGCGTCTCGTCCTCGGTGGGGCGGGCATAGGCCAGCGAGGTCATGAAACAGGAAAGCGGTGAATGCTCGAAGTACTTGGAGCAGTCCTCCTCCGGCACGGCGAGCGCGAAGGGACGGAACCACTCGCGGTGCTTGACGTAATCGTTGAGATTCTCCTTTACGTAAGGCGCCCACGGCGAGGCCAGCAGGCTGCGGTTGCCGAGAGCCCTGGACCCGAATTCGGTCGCCCCCTGGTACCAGGCGACGATCTTCCCGGCTTGCAGCAGTTGCACCGTGGCGTCGAGCTTTTCCGCCTCGGTGTAATGCAGCGAGTAGCGCGCCTTGCAGTTGTCCAGCACGTCTTTGATTTCCTGCCGGCTGTACTTGGGCCCCCAGTAGACGTGGGTGATGGGCTGGGTGCGCGGCTTCTTGAGGGTCTCATGCCAGACCAGGCAGGCCGCACCCAGCGCACATCCGGCGTTGCCGGGAGCAGGGGGAACGAACAAAGGAATTCCGAGGCGCTTCTCGAGGTCGGCGACCAGCAGGGTGTTGTCGAACAGGCCTCCGCCGAGGCAGACGTTATCGATGCCTTCGCGCTTGCGATGGTGCTCAATGAGTTCCGCGACCACCTGCGTGCAGGCGTGTTGCAGGCTGCTGGCCAGCGCCGCTCTCTGCTCGGCGCCGACTTTTTCGCCGTTCTGCCGGTTAAGCCCGATCTTCTGGTAGAAGTTTTGCGAGAACGCCAGCCCTCCCTTGCGGCCGCCATTGAAGTAGGCCAGGTTCAGCGACGGCAGACCCTTGCGTGAACTCGTCAATAGGTCCACGAACAGGTCTTGAAAGACCGGTTCACCCTCCAGGCTCAGCCACTGCACCTTGTGTTCTTCCTGGTGAGGAATGAAGCCGAGCAGCGCGGTCATCTGTGAATAGACCCATCCCAGGGAATGAGGGAAAGGAATCCTCTGCAGAATTTTGATCTCGGTGCCTTCTCCGAGAGCCAGCAGTCCGGACCAGCCATCGCCCTCTTCATCGAGGGTCAGGATCAGAGCGCGGCCGAAGGGCGAGGTGTAGAACGCCGCCGCGGCATGGCAGAGATGATGCTCGAGGTTCGCCAGCCTGGCCGGCGACAAACCATTGGTATCCACCAGAGACTGGGAATTGTTCCACTCGCGGGAGAGCGTGCCCAGTTCCTTGGCTTCGTGATAGATGCCGTCGAGCGGGAAGGACAGCGTTTGCCGCGCCCGCCACAGCGACTTGCGGAGCAAAGCGCGCAGCGGGCGCGCGGCTACCGCGACGCTCTGCAGATCGTTCCAGCCAACTCCAGCTTTGCTGAGGCAGTACTTGATCGCGGCCTGCGGGACTCCCTGGCCGGAGGAGCGGGTCAGCTTGTTGTCTTCGATTGCGGCCTCGACCACGCCGTCGTTGAACAGCACCGCGGCTGGGTTGTGCTCAAACGCCGATAGACCGAGGATCACCATTCAACGATGCTCGCTCGCAAGCTTGTCGGCCGCCTGCACCCATCCTTGCAGTTTACAGCGAGGCCTTCTCGACCAGGAAATTCTCCAACACCAGGCAGTCCATCTCACTCTTGGAGAAGGTGTTGAACGCATTGGCGGGAGTAGTGACGATGGGCTCACCCCTGAGGTTGAACGAGGTGTTGAGCAACACCGGCATCCCCGTGGCTTGGCCGAAGCGCTCGATCAGATCATAGTAGCGTGGATTCTGCTTCCGGAAGACCGTCTGCAGCCGGCCGGTGCCGTCCACGTGCGTGATAGCCGGAAGGTGGCTCTGCTCGGCCGGCCTTACCGGCACCACGTACAGCATGTAACGCGCCGGGTGGTGCCGCACCGCGTCGGGAAAATCGAAATACTTCTCCGTGCGCTCCGCCAGCACGGAGGGGGCGAACGGCCGATAGGGCTCGCGGAACTTGATCTTGGAGTTGACGATGTCCTTCATCTCCGGGTTGCGCGGGTCGGCCAGGATGCTGCGGTTGCCCAGCGCACGCGGCCCCCACTCGAACCGTCCCTGGAACCAGCCGATCACTTTGCCCTGCATCAAGCGCTCGACCACCGTGTCCAGCAGAGCATCGTCGCTGTCGATTTGCTGGTGGGGAATGTTCTTCTCCCGCAGGAAGCCGCTGACCTCGCCCGCCGAATAAGAGCGTCCCCAGTAGGCGTGATCCATGCAGCCGTTGCGCGGTTTGCCCAGCAGCGTGTGGTACGCCCACAGAGCCGCGCCCAGAGCGCCGCCGCCGTCGCCGGCCGCGGGCTGGACGTAGAGTTCTTCGAACGGGGTTTCGCGCAGGATGCGGCCATTGGCCACGCTGTTCAGGCCCACACCGCCGGCGATGCAAAGGCGCTTCAGGCCGGTTTGCTGGTACAGCTTGTTCGCCATGCCCAGCATTAGCTCTTCCGTCACCCGCTGGATGCTGGCGGCAACGTCGGCGTAAAACTGGTTGAGGCGGCACTCCTCGCCGTAGTTCGCCGGAGCGTCTCCGAAGTACTTTGGGAAACCCGTGCCCTCGGTATAGAACTGCATCTTCGGAGGCCGGGGGGCGCCGAACAGATCCACGAAGCGGCGGTTGAAGGTCTTCTCCGTGGAGTGGTGAAAGCTGAAGTAGTCCATGTCCAGCGCGAACGAGCCGTCGCTGTTCTGCTTGACCAGCTTCCAGACTTTGTCCACGTAGCGGGGCTGGCCGTAGGGAGCCATCCCCATCACCTTGTACTCGCCTTCGTTCACCTCGAATCCAAGGAACGCGGTGAAAGCGCTGTAGAGCAGTCCGAGCGAATGCGGGAACTCCATCTTCTGGTGGAGCCGCATCTCGTTGCCGCGGCCCACGCCCCAGGTGCCGGTGACCCACTCGCCAACGCCGTCCACGGTAAGGATGGCGGCTTCATCGAAGGGCGAGCACAGATAAGCGCTGGCGGCGTGCGACATGTGGTGCTCGCAGAACAGCACCTTGCTCTTGGGAACGCCCAGCTCGGATTCGATGGTGCTGCCCACCCACAGCTTGTCGATCATCCAGGTGATCATCGACTCGCGAAAGACCTTCCAAGACTGCGGATAGGTCTGCAGCACCGACATCAGGATGCGGTCGAGCTTGCGGAACGGTTTCTCGAAGAAGACGACGTGGTCCAGGTCCGAACCCTGGATGCCTCCGGTCTCGAGGCAGAACTTGATGGCCTGGCTCGGAAACCCGTAGTCGTGCTTGATGCGGGTGAAGCGCTCTTCTTCGGCCGCAGCTACGATCTTGCCGTCGCGCAGCAGCACCGCCGCCGCGTCGTGGTAGTAGCAGGAGATGCCCAGGATATCCACTTACCATTGCCTCCGCGCCCATTCTATGGTGCTGGGGTCGTCGCCGTGATCGAGCCAGGCTTCGGGGCGACGCTTGATGCGCAAAGGATCAGAAAACAAGCGCACCGCCAGCCCGAAGGGCAGGATCAAAACCGCGTAGATGACGGTCAGCAGAACCCGGGCCTGGAAATTCCCGATTTTCTGCGCGATCTGTTTCCATGCTGCCCAGATGCGTTTGAGAGTGTTCATATCGTCTAGAAGAGAGTGTAGATGAACGGGGCGATAGCCGAGCTCTGCGCCACCACCAGCAGCACCCCGAACAGCAACAGGACGCCGATCATGGGCAACATCCACCAACGCTTGTTGGCTACCACGAACGACAGAAGCTCACCCGCGATCCCGAAGCGACGAACTGCATTCGAAAGAAAGCTCATGGGATATTTCTCCCCTAATCCCTGCATTCGGAGCACTTGCCGTTCCAATTTGGGCCATCTCTGGCTCCCGGCAATTCCGGCTGTCCGACGTTCAAATCAAGGCATTTACAAGCACTTTTGGGATCAGCAGGGCGCCGGGAATTGCGGGGCCATCGGCGAAGCTGCAAGAGATTGCACACCCCCTGCTCGGACAAGCGGGCGGCACGCCCTGCGCTCCACGGGTGTTTTACTCAAACCGTACACCTCTCGTAGTTGGTTTTCTCAAAAGGACGGGAAGGGCGATTCCACAACATGCAAGTTTTTTCCTCTGGCCGCATGCGCCCCTGCCCGCAGGATCCGCGTCGAGTGTTAGGGAACAATGGTTTAAATTGTGGAAAAGCAGCGACTTACATAAAGCCAAACGTGCTCGATCGAGCCCCACCGGATGGTTTTCTGGGTGCAGCTATAAAGTGGGGGTGTATGTCTTGAGGTGTGCGCCCCTGTGATGGACCCAGACGTTGCAGGGGGGATCGAGCGCTTCGACGATGCGGTTCGCTTAAAGGACGCCGGCGCCGCAATCATGGCACAGAGGGTCATCAAGGGGCGGAGAGGCCCGATGACTTTCGCAACCTGGTTGGAGTCCCGCCGAGCGAGGCACGCCCAACTCAGGTGATATCTGGGAAAGCAATACCCCGCAGCCTGAATTTCTTACCAGCGGCGGGACTGCCATCGCGCCGTAAGTAGCGTGTTCTGGCTTGTTTCGGGAATGGTGCAGCGCGTGCTGCAGTAGAGAAATTCAAACGGCGCAAGCAAGGGGCAGTAGTGCCTTTCTAGTAAATGGACTGCGGAACAAGGCCCGTGGGCATCTAGGAGCGCTGCACACGATGCACGAGAATCCAGTGAGACTTGATTGTCTTCTGCGAACAGCAGGCGCATTGCACAAACCTAATCGGAGTGAGACTATGAGCAAGGCAGTTCGGTTCGGCCTTCTAACCTTAATTATCCTGGGCGCCACGCTGGCGATGGCGCAGGTGGCGCCGCCCGAGATCTTCTTCACCGACCTTAGCAGTGCCCCGAATAGCGGCGGCGAGAGCGTCAGCGGCTTCGCAGGGGCATACGTTACTCTGTACGGCAACGGTTTCGGCACTACCCAGGGGAGTTCCACGGTCAACTGGAACGGTCAGAACTGCCTGCGGGTGGTTTCCTGGGGTGGCACCTGGCTCTGGTACCAGAAAGTCGTAGTGCAGTTAGGATCAAGCTGCACGGCGGGCTCGGGCAACTTCGTGGTCACGGTCAATGGACAGCCGTCCAACAGCCCCTCGCAGACCGTCAACGGATTCACCTACCAAGGCAGCAGCTTCACGGTCCGCACCAGCGGGAAAATCTACTGCGTAGCCACCAGCGGCAGCGACAGCAATCCCGGAACATTCTCTGGCGGCTGCTGGTCCACGATGCTCAAGGCCAAGAACACGCTGGCGGCCGGCGATGTCGCTTACGTCGAAAACGGCGTCAATCAGAGCAGCATGGATCCGGCCTCTTCCTCGTTTTCCGCCCCTGCCTCTCTATCATTCCAGACCGGAGATAGCTGCAACAGTGCGGTTCCGTGCGCCCAGGCCCCGCTTGCTCTGGGGGCCTATCCCGGCGCTACCGCCACCATCACCATGTGCGGCTCTTGCGGCTATATTTGGCGGGTTCCAAACATCGGCGGCCATCAGGATAACTGGAACCTGTTCGGCCTTACCTTCCGCGGTGGCGGGATCGACATTGGCAACGGTACCTCTGCTACGAACTGGCGGCTGGTGGCCAATGACATTAGCTGCGACGATTCCAGCGATGTATATGGCTGCATCACCGCCGCCGACAGCAACAATTTTTGGTATTACGGAAACTGGTGGCACAACATTGGCTCGCAGTGCAACAGCGCCCAACTTAGCTGCAAGCTCTATCACGCCTTCTATACCGCCGACAGCCACGTTGACTTTGCCTGGAACATCGTGGACCCCGACCCGAACAACACCGGTAATGCCGGCTGCCGCGCGGTCCAGTGGCACACCACCCTGACGACCACGGATGAAGGCGACCTCCATATCCACGACAACATCATCCGCAATGCGATTTGCGACGGGATCAACCTTTCGACAGTCAATCCGGGGATGGCCGGCGGAATCGAGCTCTACAACAACGTCGTCTACCACGTAGGCAAAGGCCCTGATCCCTCGGGCAACGCCTCCGTCTACACCTGCCTGTACGGGGGTGGCGAGAACCACTCTTCCTACTCCAGCGCGATCAACGTATACAACAACAGCTTCTTCGACTGCGGGGCACGAAATCCAGGGTTCAACTCCGGGGCCTTCGGCATCGTCAACATGCACGCTGTGCTGAGGAATAACATCATCGACCAGCCCTCGCCAGAGCTTTACTTCGCCAGCAACGACGGCGGATGTTCGCTATGGTCGGGCAGCAACAATATCTGGTTCGGCAGCGGTTCTGCGCCCTGCGCTTCGCAGATCACCGGCAGCTTGAACGTGAACCCACTGTATACCAGCGCCACCGCCGGGGCCGCCGTCAACGACCTGCACCTGAAAACAGGGAGTCCTGCGGTCAGTGCCGGAGTCAGCATCTCTGCTCTGACCCACGACATCCAGGGAAGCTTGCGGCCGCTGGGGTCTGCGTTTGATCTTGGGGCCTACCAGTTGACCGGCGCAACCACAATTAACCGCCCGAACCCGCCCACCAATGTTCAGGTAAGCGTGCAATAGCACGCTCCGGGCGGCAGCAGTGATCAGCTCAGGCCGTGTTCGCGTATTGCGACACGGCCTGTTTTCTTTTCTTATCCTGTCGGTTAGTCGGCTGTTGCTTTCGCGCAGGAGGAGCGCAGGACCGCCTCGTAGCACTGGCGAGTTCTTTCGGCGATGGCTTCCCATGAACTACACCGCCGGCCGAGGGCAGCGACATTCTCGGCTAGCCGGGCTCGCAGGTTGGGATCGCGGACCAACTTTGAGATAGCGTCGCCGAGGCCGTCCACATCGCCATAATCCACGAACAGGGCGGTCTCGCCTTCTCGCAGCAGCTCACGGAACGCCGGCACCCGGGTGGCAATGATGGCTTTTCCGTAGCCGATGCCGGTGGTGATCGCGCCACTAGTGGTGATCTCGCGATAGGGATATACGATCACGTCGGAGGATTGGTAGAAGCTGGGCAGCATTTCCACGGGAACGAACTTCAGGTGCAAGTGCACCGAGTCTTGTAGTCCCAGTGCCTGCACTTGCCGCTCGATCGAGGCCAGCAGGGCGGGATCGCCGGTACCAGCGATCACCAGGCGAGCGTTTTTCAGGCCCTGGATCTTGTGCCACGCATCAAGCAACCAGTCGACACCCTTGTAGGGGCTGATGACGCCAAAACTCAGGATGATGACTTCTTCCGGACTGAACCCGAGGGCCGCTCTAGCCTCCGGTTGCGAGAGGCGGGCATTCTCGAACATAGGCCCATGCGGAACGATGACAATCTTCTCCGCGGCAATACTGAACTCTTTGATCAGCCTGGTTCTCGCCTGTTCCCCGTGGCAGATCAGCAGATCCGCCAGCTTGTAAAGCTTGCCGTAGCCGTGCCGGCGCGGTTCGCCGTTGTCCGGCGGCAGCACGTTGTGCACCGTGTGCACAATCCTGATCCCCAGCAGCTTGGCGAACCGCAGAAACCAGTATTCCACCGGGATGCCGTAGTCCAGCAGCGCCAGATACTGCACGTGCAGGATGTCGGGCGTGGCGAACAGGAAGCGCACGGCCAGTGCCGCCAGGTTCAGGCAGCATTCCAGCACCTTGAGAATCCGGCGCAGGGGCTTATTGCCGATCGAGAATCTGCCGACCACATCCATCAACCCAGGATTGTTGCGCAGGCCGATCCGTCGGAAGTAATCCGGCTGCAGGTAGTACCGGATCGAACCAAGTGTCGCGTCGACCTGCTCCTCGGTCAGCGCCTGGCAAAGCTGGCTGGTATAGAAGGGGATGAAACAGCACAGATCCATCACAAAGACTTTGATCGGTCTTCGCATCGCCTTGGCCGCAGGGGCTGCGGCCACGCTTGCTTTGGCCTGATCGAGAGTCAGCGGGTTATGCACAGGCTGCGTCTCCCTCACGCATTTTCGGGCGCTTTTGCGTGGCGCCGTTGAGGGGCGTTCATGCTTAGTTGCGCAAGGTCCATGCCGGATGCGGCCCCTGGGTCTGCGAGTATGTTGCTTATTTACATATAGATACTAAGAAGGCTCGCCATGTGGACTCGGCCGGAGGCAAAATCTTGCACACCCGGCGGCAATTCTTTGGGACGGCCCCGCCTCCGGCTCAAAGCACATGCTTGAAGCAATAAAGACACTCATTCCCCAGCCACGTGTTGCGGTTGCTCCCGAGCGTTCCGTGCAGGGCGCGCACCAGCCGGTACAACTGAGGCTGGCTGAGGATGGAGCCCAGCCCCGGCAGCGCCAGGCTGTAACGGTACATCGCCGAGAGCTCGAATCCCTGTTTGCGATAAAGATCCAGGACCGCGCGGGTGGGGACAGCATTCAAAGAACAATCAGGTCCCAGCACGCGCCGCGCGCGCGCATAGAGGAGGCTCAGCAGGTGCGAGGAGTCCGTGTTCTCGGTGATGACGGTCCCGCCGGGCTTGAGCAGGGACGCAACTCGCGCGATGGCAGCGGCCGGAGACTCGACATAGGCAAGCACTCCCACGCAGAGAATCAGGTCGTAGCCATGAGGCTCCAGTTCAGCCCCCATGAAATCATTGGTCAGGATTTTCACATTGCCGGCCAGTTCGTGGGGAATCTGGGCACGCGCGGCGGCGAGCATGTCTTCGGAAATGTCTACCAGCGTGAGGCGGTTCTGCGGCCGCAGGTGGGGAAGCGAAAGCGATCCATCCCCGCAACCTACGTCCAGGATGGAGCCGAACTGTTGGCCGTTTAGAAACTGCTGGATGATCTCTGCCCGGAGGCGAATGTTGTATCGTTTCTTCTGAAGAAACCAATCCGGCCGCACAAACAGCGGCTTGACCTGTTCCACCCTGGTTGGCATGCTCAACTCTTACACCTTTCCCATCAGGCTCTCGGAACCTTGCACCGCTCCGGTTGCGGACAGCAGTTGTTCATAAAGCCGCAGGTATTGTTGCGACATCACGCGGGAAGAGAACTGTTTGTGCACCACGGCGCTGCCGTTCCGCCCCAGGCGGGCGCGAAGATCCGCATTGCGGAGCAGGACAAGGATGGCGTCGGCTAACCCGGGGACGTCCGCCGCGTTCACCAGCATGCCGGTCTGCCCGGAGACGATGACTTTGGGCACTGCTCCAACCTGTGTGGCCACTACCGCCCGGTTCGACGCCAGAGCCTCCAAAATGGCCATTGGCAACCCCTCGTCCAGCGAGGCCAGAACGAAAACGTCGAACGAGGCGTAAACGTGGGGCATGTCCGCGCGGGAGCCGGTAAAGACGACGCGCCCATCGATCCCCAGCTCCTGCGCCAGCCGCTCCAGCTTCCCGCGGTCGGGTCCGTCTCCGACCACGGCAAACAGCGCCTCGGGCATTTCGTTCAATACTTCTCGGGCTGCGCGGAGAAAGTAGTCCATCCCTTTTTGCGAAACCAGCCGGCCGACGGTGCCGATCAGCAACCTGTCCCCCTTCTTGACCTCCTCCGCCAGAGTCGGCGTTGCCGAGGCGAAGGGGACAAGATCGATCCCATTGTTGATGGTGGTGATCTTGGCTGCGGGGATCCCAGCCCGGCGTGCGTCTTCGGCGATCACGTCGGAAACGGCCGCCACCGCGTCAAAGCGGCGCAGCAACCACGCATCGATGAATTCATACACGCGGATGGCAGGGGTTTGCCGCGTCCAAAGATGGCAGGTCGCCATCATCGGTACTCCCAGGCGCCGGCATGCCAGGTAGCCGTAAATGTTCGATTTGTATCCGTGGGAGTGCACCAACTGGACCTGCTCGCCGCGTACTATCTCGCGGATTTGCCGGATCGCTCCCCGGTCTACACGGCCGCGGCAAGGGATGCGAATCACGCTGGCCCCGCGCCGCTCCAGTTGATCCGCCACGTTGTTGTCGGGACAATGTTCGTTCTGAAACACGCCGACGCGCACCCAGCAACCCATTTGTTCGAGATCGCGGGCCAGGGCGGCCACGACGTTTTCGGCGCCATACATCCCGCCGCTACTGATCAGGTGGAGGACCTTCATGTGCGCTTCGCTCGTAGAATCCTGCTGTTCCTTTGCTGCACGTGTCCTGCCACACCCGGGAGGCTGCTTCGGCTGGCTCTTGTTTCCCAGCAACAGGGAGGTATTCCAACTTTCAATCAGTGTCCCAGAATCAGGCTGGCCAGGCAAGTGACATGCGAGGTAAACCCAGGGCCGTCCTTCCCGGCTACGAGGGGATTCCGCCTTGACTCGCGGCGGGAGAGAGACGAAAATAAATCCACTGCCCTCCCGCAGATTCAGCCCTACAGCCCAGGTCCGTTCTGTTCGCGCGTTCTCGATTTGCGCTAGCTCCGGGCGTCTGGGCATGGGTGTCCATTAGACCCTTAAGGAAAAATGATTCATAGCCAACGCCACTCCGTGCGTCTCCCGGTGAGAACCCTGGTGTGCAACCTCGATCACTGGAACGAAGCTACGATCCTCAACGTGAGCGAGGGCGGCATGGCCCTGCAAGCCATGGCGCCGGTGAACATGAGCCGCCCGGTTCAAGTGATTCTCGACTGGGCCGAATCCAGTGGATCGATCGAGGCCAGCGGAGAAGTGGCGTGGAACGATCATGGCCGCGCCGGAGTACGTTTTTCGAGCATCGGGGAGGCATCCCGCGACCGGCTGATCGAGTGGCTCTACCAGGATGTGGCGGCCAGGTGCGCGAGACGGGAGAATCCCGTCGCGGTTCAACGTCCGCACGGGCTCACGTTGCCCGCACCCGGGTTAGGTCGCGCTGCCGACACGCCATCCTCGAACGGCAACGGCTTCGCGGCAGCGGGGCAGGATGGACTCGGCAAGCTGCGCTTGACCGCGTTGCTTACTGCCGAGCACCAGTTTGCTGCCCGTGGACTGGAATTGCCAGCGCTTCTGGATCTCCTGGCGAAGCGTGCGCGGTGCATCACTCATGCGTCTGGAGCCGCCATTGCTTTGGGAACCAGCCAGTCGGCGGTCTGCATGGCGAAGAGCGGAGCAGCGGCTCCTGATCTGGGAATCACGATCGCTGCCGGAGGCGGTCTTTCTGGAGAATGCCTGCGCAGCGGGGCGATCATGCGCTGCCACGATGCAGACTCGGATCGACGAGTGGATCCCGAGAACTGCAGGCGGCTCGGCATCCGTTCCGCCCTCTTGCTGCCGCTTTTCAACGCAGATGCGGTAGTCACGGGAGTTTTGGGGGTGTTCTCGGAGCGAGTGTCGGCATTCGACGACTACGATCTCGCCACCTTGCAGCGCATGACGGATGTGATCGTGGCGGCGAGCCGGTTATCAGTAACTGCCACGGCTGCGATCCGCTAACGAGCCGCGTGTTTCGCGAAGACGACCCACCTGTTCCCGCCCACCCGCTCTGCCAAGCCTCTCGATTACTACTGGTTACCTTGGTTTTTATCCACAGAAGATACTGAAACCCCGTTCCCACCGAGTGCAATAGTTTGCGCACAGGTACGCAAGTACTAGCCCTATTTGGTGCTCCCGCAACGCAAAGCCTTTCACGCCAATGCCATCCCGGCCTTGGGAGGGCCGTCGGTGGCAGGAGAGTTGCTGTTTTAGGGCCACGGCCGGTAAAGCCGGCCTGACGATACGTCCTAAAGGGTTGGTTTTGCAAGGCGGCAGCGCTAGCTGAGCGGAACGGGCTGTCTCCGGTCAGAAGGGCCTCAATGCACGAACGAATTCAACGGGTGGAAACGATGTTAAGTAAACGGGCCACGGGAATTGCGGACTCTGGGCGACAGGTTTTTCCGACACGCCTGTTGCTTTGGACATTGCTGGTTGCGGGGTTGGTCTTCCCTGGATTGTTGCGGGCGTCGTGCGGGAGCCCGGGCAACGCGATTGAGGCGGAAAACTGCCTCACCGGCACGCCGCAAAGCACCTGGGACATCAGCGGCGCCGGCGATGCCACCATTCAGGGCTTCGCCGACCAGATCAGCGTGAACCAGGGCGGCACCATTAACTTCAAGATCAGCACCAACGCCAGTTCCTATCACCTGGACATCTACCGCATGGGGTATTACCAGGGGAACGGGGCGCGGCTGGTCACCACGATCACGCCATCGGCCACCCTGCCGCAGACCCAGCCCGCCTGCCTTTCCGACGTCACCACCGGCCTGTACGACTGCGGCAACTGGGCGGTGTCGGCTTCGTGGGCGGTGCCCAGCACCGCCGTGTCCGGAATCTACTTCGCACGAGTGGTTCGTGACGACACCCTGGGCGCCAGTCATATCGTCTTTGTCGTTCGCAACGATGCCAGTCACTCCAACATACTCTTTCAGACCTCCGATCTCACCTGGCAGGCCTATAACGATCAGGGTGGGCAGAACCTTTACGGTTGCAACGGCGCCTTCGATCTGACCTGCCGCGCCTTCAAGGTGAGTTACAACCGTCCCTTCCACACCCGCGTCTTCGAGCCCGAGAGCTGGGTATTCAACGGCGAGTATCCGATGGTCCGCTGGCTGGAAGCCAACGGCTACGATGTGACCTACATCAGCGGTGTGGACACCGACCGCAGCGGCGCCCTGCTGCTGAATCACAAAGTGTGGATGTCCAACGGCCACGACGAGTACGTGTCCGGGAACCAGCGGGCAAACATCCAGGCCGCTCGCGACGCCGGCGTTGACCTGGCCTTCTTCAGCGGCAACACCATGTTCTGGAAGACACGCTGGGAGAACAGCATTGACGGTACCAACACGTCGTACCGGACGCTGGTCTGCTACAAGGAGACGCACGCCAACGCTGTGACCGATCCCGCCGATCCGCCGACCTGGACGGGTACCTGGCGCGACCCGCGCTTCAGCCCGCCGGCCGACGGCGGACGCCCGGAAAATGCCCTGGTCGGCACCCTGTTCCGCATGAACGGGGGGCAGAACGCTACCCTCTTAGTTCCCGACACCGACGGCAAGATGCGCTTCTGGCGCAATACCGCCGTGGCCAGCCTGCCCTCCGGACAGACGGCCACGCTGGCTCCAGGCGCCATCGGCGCCGAGTTCGACGATGATGAGGACAACGGGTTCCGTCCTGCCGGCCTGTTCGAACTCTCCGCCACCTCCGTGACCGATTCCAACAACGTGCTTCTCGATTACGGCACGACCTATGGTGCGGGCACGGTGGTTCACAAGATCACGATGTATAAGGCGCCTAGCGGAGCGCTGGTGTTCGCCACCGGCACCTACCAGTGGTCGTGGGGCTTAGATGCCAATCACGACCGCAGCAACCTGGGCTCGGCCACCGATCCCAGCATGCAGCAGGCGACGGTGAACCTGTTCGCCGACATGGGAGTCCAGCCGGTGTCGCTGCAAGCGCCCCTGGCTCCGGCGAGCGCATCCAGCGATACCACCGCGCCCACTTCCACCATCACTTCTCCCGCTCCGGGAGCGAATTTGCAACCGGGAGCGTCGGTCACGGTCCAGGGAACAGCCGTGGACGCCGGCGGCGGTGTGGTGGCCGGAGTTGAGGTATCGATGGACGGTGGCGCCACCTGGCATCCCGCCGTTGGCCGCGCCAGTTGGAGCTACACCGGCAACACCGCCAGCAGCGGCTCCGTGACCATCCGCAGCCGGGCGGTGGACGACAGCGGTAACCTGGAAACCCCTTCCGCCGGCGTGACCGTCAACATAGCGGAGCAGACCTGCCCATGCACCATCTGGCCCAGTTCCGCGGCGCCCACCCATGGCGATCCCGGGCCGGACGCGTCGGTGGAACTGGGAGTGAAATTCCAAGCCGATTTCGCCGGCACCATCACCGGCATCCGCTTCTACAAGTTCGCCACCAACACCGGCACGCACGTAGGCAACCTGTGGTCGAGCAGCGGAACTCTGCTGGCATCGGGCACCTTCACCACTGAAAGCGCCTCGGGATGGCAGGAGGTGGATTTCACCACCCCCGTGGCGATCACCGCCAACACCGTGTACATAGCCTCGTACCACACCGACGTGGGCCATTACGCGGCCGACAGTCAGTACTTTGCCTCGGCTGGCTTTGACAATCCGCCCCTGCATGCTCTGCAGAACGGCGTTTCCGGCGGTAACGGCTTGTTTGGCTACGGCACCGGCAATGTCTTCCCGTCGAGCACGTTCAATTCTGCCAACTATTGGGTTGACCTCGTGTACACATCCACCTCGACCGTCATGCTGAACTCGATCACGGTCGCGCCCAGCCAAGCGACAATCCAGGTGGGCGGTACGCAGCAGTTCACCGCCACCGGGCACTACAGCGACAACAGTACGCAAGACATCACCAGCCAGGTGACCTGGTCCTCTTCGAACACGGCGGCGGCTACGATTAATAGTTCCGGCCTGGCCACCGCGCTCTCGGGCGACGGCCCTACCATCACCGCGACCAAGGGCAACATCAAGGGCAGCGCCCTGTTGACCATCCATGGGGCGCCGCTGGTTATCACCACCACATCCTTGCCCCCAGGAGGGCAAAACTCGCTGTACAGCTTCCAAATTGTGGCTAGTGGCGGAGTCCTGCCTTACACTTGGACGCTGCTGTCAGGAACGCTTCCTGCTGGGCTGAGCCTGGCTTCCAATGGACAGATAACAGGCACTCCCACCACGCAGCAGACCACAAATTTCACGGTGCAGGTCACCGATTCGGGAACCAAGGACTCCCTTAACCCGCAGCAGACCGCCACGCAAGCGCTGAGCCTCGCGGTTTATCCCCCACCCCTCATCGTCAGTATCTTCCCCCCTACCGCAGTACCGACCCGAGCCGACGTGGGTGGCGATAGCTCCCTTGAACTGGGAGTCAAGTTCAGGGCGGACGCCAACGGCGACATTTCCGCCATCCGGTACTACAAGAGCGTGGACAATATCGGGACCCACACCGGCCATTTGTGGACCATCGGCGGTACGCTGCTGGGCAGCGTGACCTTTACCGGTGAAACCGCGTCGGGGTGGCAGCAAGCCAACTTCTCCAGCCCCATCCCGATCACCGCGGGGACGGTTTATCTCGCCAGCTACCACGCTGATTTCGGCGGCTACGCGGACGACCTCAACTATTTCATCAGTTCCGGGGTGGACAACCCACCGCTGCATGCTCTGCGCGACGGAATCTCGGGCGGCAACGGGGTGTTTAGCTACGGTACCGGCACGGTGTTTCCCAACAGCAGCACCCAGGGAGCCAACTACTGGGTGGACGTCGTGTTCGTGCAGACCGTCCCCGATACCACCCCGCCCACGGTGATCTCCATCAGCCCGTCGAACGGCGCCAGTGGCGTGGACACGCATGCCGCCATCAACGTCGTGTTTAGCAAGGCCCTCGATCCCACCACCGTAAACAGCAACACCGTTATCTTGCACGATCCCTCGAACGCAGTGGTGCCGTCGACGGTCAGTTACAACAGCGATACCGATACGGTTACGCTGACACCCACGTCGGCGCTGCAGAACTCGGCCACCTACACGGTGGTGCTGGAGGGCGGCAGCACCGATCCCCGCATCAAGGACCTGGTGGGAAATGCGCTGGCCGCCAATTTCGTCTCCTTGTTCAACACCGCCGCGCCGCCTCCGCCTTCGCCTACCGCGGGTCCCGGCGGACCGATCCTGGTTGTCTCCGCTGCGGCCAATCCCCTCAGCTTGTACTACGCAGAAATCCTGCGGGCCGAAGGATTGAACGAGTTCGCCGTCCTCGATATCTCGCAGGTGCAGAGTTCAACTCTGGCCGGATATGACGTGGTAGTGCTGGGCGATACCCCGCTGACCTCAGGCCAGGTGACCATGTTCACCAACTGGGTCAACGGAGGCGGCAACCTCATCGCTATGCATCCCGACCCGCAACTGGCGGGCTTGCTGGGACTGGTCGATACCGGCTCGCCTCTATCCAACGCCTATATGTTGATGAACACCACGGGCGGGCCGGGGGTCGGCTTGGTGGGACAGACTATCCAGTTTCATGGCCCGGCTGAGCTGTACACGCTGAACGGCGCCATCAGCTTTGCGGATCTGTATTCGAATGCGTCCACGCCCAGCGGCCATCCGGCGGTAACCGCCAATCCTGTGGGCACGGGCATAGCCGTGGCCTTCACCTACGATCTGGCGCGGTCCATCGTGTACCAGCGGCAGGGGAACCCCGCCTGGAACGGGCAGGCCCGCGACGGTCTGATACCCACCCGGTCCGACGACCTGTTCTTCGGCAATGCCGGCTTTGATCCGCAGCCCGACTGGGTGGATTTCAACAAGGTCCAAATACCGCAGGCGGATGAGCAGCAGCGCCTGCTGGCTAATCTCATCCTGCAGATGAACTCGATCAAGAGGCCGCTGCCTCGTTTCTGGTATTTTCCACGCGGCCTGCAGGCGGTGGTAGTCCTGACCGGCGATGACCACGGCACCTTCTACCCCACCGGAGGCGCCTCGGCTGCCCGCTTCGACCAGTTAATGGAAGCGAGCCCTGTGGGATGCAGTGTGGAATCCTGGCAATGCCTCCGCAGCACGGCGTACGTGTTTCCGCCCTCCATCGCCAGCAACCCGCTCAGCAACGCGCAGGCCGCCGACTTCATCTCCGCCGGCTTCGAAGTCAGCGTTCACATTGATACCAGCCCGGACTGCTCCAACTACACCTCCTTAAGTGCGCTGGATGCGAACTATACGGCGCAGTTGAGTTCGTTCGCTACCGGCTATCCTAGTGCTCCGGCGAGCCAGACCCACCGCATGCACTGCGTGGCCTGGAGCGACTACGACTCCCAGCCGCAAGTCGAATTCAATCACGGCATCCGGCTCGACACCACCTACTATTACTACCCGCAAACGTGGATCAATGATCGTCCCGGCCTGTTCACCGGCTCGGGGATGCCGATGCGCTTCACCACGTTGAACGGAACCATGGTCGACGTTTACCAGGCACCGTCGCAGATGACCGACGAGTCCGGCCAGACTTACCCGCTGCACGTCGACACGCTGCTGGATAACGCGCTCAACCTGGGCTACTACGGCGCGTTCGTCGCCAACATGCACAACGATACCGCGGATCCTAGCGCCGCCAGTTCGGTGGGCGCGGCTGCCATCCTGGCCTCGGCGCAAGCTCGTGGTGTGCCCATCATCTCCGCCGTGCAGTTGTTGAAATGGCTGGATGGCCGCAACGGTTCGTCGTTCTCACTGCAGTCGTGGGATGGGGCTACGCTGACCTTTAACATCCTGGTGGGCGCCAACGCGCAGGGGTTGCAGGCGATGCTGCCTGCCCAGTTCAGTGGGACGCCCCTGAACAGCCTGACCCTGAACGGCAACGCGGTCAGCTACACCCTCCAGACCATCAAGGGGATGCAATACGCGGTCTTCGCCGCCACCTCCAACGGCACCTACAGCGTCCAGTACAACGCAGTCACCTCGGTCACCGTGAATCCAACCGTGGTCGTCGGCGGCGATCCTTCGACCGGAACGGTGACGATCATTAGTCCGGTGCTGTCGGGGGGCGTGGTCGTGGCGCTGCAGAGCGACAACCCCGCGGCCACGATTCCGGCCAGTGTCACCATTGCCCAGGGACAAACCTCGGCGCCATTCAATATCAGCACCTCGCACGTGTTGACCAGCACTCCGGTGCACATAGCCGGCTCGTTTAACAGCACCAGCCAGCCGGCAACCCTGACCCTGACTTCGCAACTGATGCCCACCACGGCGGTGACCGTGACCGCCGGCGGCAATCCCTCGACCTACGGCTCGTCGGTCACGTTCATGGCGACGGTCAGCGGCCCGGGGCTAGCGCCCACCGGAAGCGTCTCGTTCTACGACGGCGGAACCTGCTCGACTCCGGGAGCCACCTTGGGCATTTCGGTCGCCCTGAACGGCAGCGCGCAGGCCAGCGTCACCACCAGCGCGCTTACGGCTGCCGCCAGCCCGCACACGATCCTGGCCTGCTATTCCGGCGACGTAACCTACCTCGCCGGCGCGGGCACGCTGGCCCAGGCAGTAAACCCGGCCACCGTGACCCCGAGCATCACCGTCAGCAGCAAAGTGTACGACGGGACCACGGCCGCGACCATTACCGCCCGGTCGCTCTCCGGCGTGATCGGCACCGATAACGTCACCCTCAGCGGTGGAACGGCGGCCTTTGCCGACAAGAACGTGGGCACCGCCAAAACGGTGACGGCCACCGGCCTGACCCTGAGCGGCACCACTGCGGCCAACTACCAGCTCTCCGCGACCTCGGCGACCACCACGGCCAACATCACGGCGGCGCCGCTGACGCTCACGGCGTCGAATGCGACCCGCAGTTACGGCGCTTCCAATCCCCAGTTCACGGGAACCATTGTCGGCCTCCAGAATAATGACAACATCACCGCGACCTACTCGACGGTGGCCATCCTCACTAGCCCGGTCGGCACCTACGCCATCGTGCCCGCGCCGGTCGATCCCGGCAACAATCTGGGCAACTACTCGGTCACGCTCAACAACGGCGTTCTGACCATCACCGCTGTGGCCGCTACTGCGGTGAGCGTGAATCCGACCGCAGTGGCGGGCGGTGTGGGCGCCACCGGCACGGTCACGCTCTCGGGCATCGCGCCCAGCGGCGGCTCGGTGGTGAAGCTGAAGAGCAGCGCGTCCGGTGTGGCGACGGTGCCGGCGAACGTCACCGTTCCCGCCGGACAGAACAGCGCCACCTTCGCGGTCACCACAAACGCCGTCACCACCGCGGCCAATGTGACGATCACTGCTACGTTGAACGGCAGCGTAACGACGACGTTGACAGTCAATCTCAGCTTGATCGCGCAGAACGACTGGTCGCTGCTCTCGGTGGACAGCCAGGAAACCATCTGCGGCAATGGGGTGGGCACGAACGCCTTCGATGGCAACCCCAGCACCATGTGGCACACCCAATTCTGCCCCACGGCCACGCCGATGCCGCACCAGATCAGTATCAACCTGGGGGCCTCCTACAACCTGGTCGCTTTCCAATACCTGCCGCGGCAGGACGGCAGCGCCTGCGGCTGGATCAAGGATTACGAGTTCTACGTCAGCAGCGACGGCGTGAACTGGGGTTCGCCGGTGGCCTCCGGTAACTTCAGCTACGCCAACCTGAGCAAGAACTGTCCGGGACCGGGGGCCGGGGTGCCCTCGGCACGGCAGGTCGCGTTCTCGCAAACCACCGGGCAATACATCCGCCTGGTAGCACTCTCCGAGTTGCACGGCAACCCGTGGACCTCGGTGGCCGAGCTGAACGTGCTGGGCACAGTCTCCGCCAACAACCCGATGCCCTCACTGGCGCAGGTGACGGTGAATCCGGCGATCGTAGTGGGCGGCGCCGGCGTCCAGGGCACGGTGACCTTGAGCGGGCCGGCGCCTGCGGGCGGCGTGGTGGTGACCCTGGCGAGCAGCGACCCGTCGGCCACGGTGCCGGCAACGGTAACCGTCCCGGCCAACTCCCTCAGCGCAAACTTCACGATAACCACCGCGGCGGTGGGAGCCCCAACGCAGCCCGACATCTCCGGCTCCTTCAATAGCGGCAACGCCCAAGCTTCATTCACGGTCAACCCCGGCAGTTTGATCCCGCAGTCGGGTTGGTCGCTGCTCTCGGTGGACAGCCAGGAGACCATCTGCGGCAACGGGGTGGGCGCCAACGCCTTTGACGGCAACCCGAGCACCATGTGGCACACGCAATTCTGCCCCAGTGCCGCGCCGATGCCGCACCAGATCAGTATCAACCTGGGGGCGTCCTATAACCTGACCGCCTTCCAGTA
>JBIOFT010000038.1:0-25526 GCA_044447375.1 Terriglobales bacterium
ACGGCGTCACCATGCAGGAGGCGGGAGTGTCGAAGCTGGTGTCGGTAAAGTTCGGCGAGCCGGAGCGGCGGATGGCTACAGCGTAGACTTCAGCGGCGACGCCTCAGGGCTCGCCGCCAAAGAACCAGCCACGGATTCCGCGGATCAACACGGACTAGTTTTGACTTTCGCTTCTTCCAATCCGTGTTTATCCGTGTGAATTCGTGGCCAAACTCATTTGACGTCGCCGCAGTCCGGGCCAAGCCACTTTGACGTAAAGGTTGAGTTCATGTTCATGGTGTGATCGCTGCTCGTGGTCTGCATCTGCATCGAGCCCTTCACGCTCTCAGAGTTCATCGCTTCAACCCGGATGGTCCCATTGATCTTGGCGCCGTCGGAGTTGCACTGCAGCCGCACTTCGATCTTACTGCCCGACGAACTCGCGACCGTCCGCGTGCAGTCCTTTTTGTCGTCACTGAACATCTGTTGCTTATTCATCTTCTCGCGCGTCATGCAGCTTTTTCGAGTGGTCGTCTTTGGGCTCCCTGAGCCCATTCCCTTCATCATCTCTTCCACTTTGGCACGCTGTTCTGGGGTCATCTTGGCAAGTGCGTCCGGAGGTATGGATACCGGCGGCATCCCGCTCGTTTGTAGAGTATTAGTCGTTTCCCAGAGGCCAAGTTTGACGTCGAGCGGCTTGATCCCATCAGCGGCCCAACCCAAGGAGCATTCCAGAAATAACAGCGCAACCAGGACGTTTATCCACATGAGCCCTCCAACAAGCTCGCCGTTGTTTCGGCGGCGGGCTCAGGATGGCACAATGAGAGTTCCCCTGTAAACGGCTACCTGGTGCATTGGACATCCTTGTGCCATGCTTTTGTCATGGACCAGACCCTGGGCACGGTCGTGCTCGTGGCCGGCGGCGTCGGGCTGCTCGCGCTGCGGCGGCGGCTTTTCGCGGCCAGCGGATGCGGCGATACTCGAGGCCCCCAAGATCCCGACTCTTCCCCTCCCCGCGGCAGAAGAGCCAGAGGACGATCAATCCCGTTTGCGCGTCCGCAATCATTATTTCCGCAGTTTCGACTCCGATACTGGCCCACCCGACCCGGAGTGTTTCTACGATGAGCTTTTTCTGGAACTCGAGAACCCTGCGGGCGATGCCTGGACCATCTCGTATTTCGTGGGAACGCCGAGCGGCATCGCGCAGGTGATGCGGGAAGAAGGCTGGGACGAGATGTTCGGCATCGACCTTCTGATCGTCCGGCGCTTCGATCGTGAGCTTATCCTGAAGTCGTTGCTTGATCGCCTCGAAGAGCAGTACGAGATCGCGCCCGAGCCGCCGAGGGATCCGCATTTGGGATGATGCGCCTTTGATTTCTGCCGTCGCTGCAGGCCTCGGGCGGCGGCATGCACCTACCCGGGTTTTGTTTACGGCCAATCCAGAAGAGAGTGCGTCGTGTCAGATCACGTGTCAGGGCACGACTTCAGTCGTGCCGAAAGTAGAAAAAAAGATTGGGCTTTAGCCCCTGCGGGCAAAGCCGTCCGACCCGCAGGACTCGAGAGAAGGTTGCGCATATTTCTCTGTCACGACGAGGACAACCGCGCAGTTCAGCGTAGTTCGGAAAAGAAATGCCCAGGGGCTAAAGCCCGCCTGAGTGGCAAGCAACGGCACGACTGAAGTCGTGCCCTGACACGTGATCCCGCACGAAGCCCTTCTTGCACTGAAGGCCTACGCTTCTACCGTTATTTCCACCCCATGCGCTCGCGCAGGCTGGTGATATGCGCCACGTGATGCTTGCCGTGCCAAGAGTAAAGCGCGACATATTTGCCGAGCGTCCACGGACCGCTCTCGGGATGGTTGAAAGTGCGCGCCAGTTCCGCTGGGCCTAGCGCCTTCAGCAGCGCGACCCAGCGCTGGTGTAGGGCTTCAAGCATCGTGAGAGAGACCTTGATTGGCGTTCCGACAACGTCGGGCGTCTCGGCCCAGCGTGCCTCGTCGTAGGGCTTGATGGTGGGATTGTCTTCCGTCAACGCCAGCTTCATGCGCACGTAGGCGTTCATGTGGCTCTCGGGAACGTGGTGCGCCACCTGGCGCAGCGTCCAGCCACCGGGACGGTAGGGCGTCTCGAGCTGCGCCTCGGAGAGCCCGGCCAGGGCCGCGCGCAGTCGCGCCGGCGCCAGCTCGATGTCGGAGATGAATTGTTTGATCTGCTGTTCGCTGGGGTTGGCCGTCGAATCTGAATGGGCCGATGGGATAGCGCAGGTCCATCGTCGCCTCCGTAGGAAGATAGACGAAATCAGTTGCCGGTGGTGAGCACCACGCGGAAGCGCGCCTTGTTGCTCATCATGCGGTCGTAGGCCTCGGCGGCGCGTTCCAGCGGATAGACCTCCGTCATGGGCCGTACGCCGGTGAGGGAGCTGAATGCCAGCGTGTCCTCGGAGTCGATGGAGCTTCCCGAGGGCCAGCCCGCGATGGAGTGGCGTCCGCCGATCATGGGCATCGTATTCACCGGCAGGGGCTCAAACGACGCACCCAGAATAATGAGCTTCCCGTTCAGCCCCAGTCCGCCCAGCGTATCGGCCATGGCTTGGTTGCTGGTTGCGGTCGCCAGCACCACCTTGGCTCCGCCCAGCTTCTGCAATTGCTCGGAGACGTTCTCCGCCTGGCTGTCGATGTACTGGTGCGCGCCGAGTTTGCGCGCCAGTGGCTCCTTGTCCTTGCCGCGCGCGATGGCCACCGTGCGGAATCCCATCTTCACGGCAAACTGCACGCCCAGGTGGCCAAGCCCGCCGATGCCCAGGACCGCAACCAGATCCGGTGGCCGCGCGCCGCTGTTTCGCAGCGAGTTGAGGGTCGTAACGCCAGCGCAGACGAGAGGCCCTGCTTCCACGGGTGTCAGCGCGTCGGGGATGCGAGCCATCGCCTCGAACGGAACCACCACGTAGTCGGCGTAGCCGCCGTCCTGGGTGATGCCGGTAATGCGCCCGTTGCGGCAGGTGATGAAGTCGCCGCGGCGGCACGACTCGCAATATCCGCAGTGCCCGCAGTACCAACCCACTCCCACGCGCTGCCCCGCCTGCCACTCCGGGACCTCGGCGCCGACGGCATCGATTACCCCGGCAATCTCGTGGCCGGGCACGCGCGGATACTCGATCCCCGGCCACATTCCCTCCTCGGTTAGCGAGTCACTGTGACACAGGCCGCACGCCTGAACTTTGACCCTCACTTGGCGCGGACCGGGCTGCGGAATCTCGCGCTCCACCATCTTCAGCGGGCCCTGCGGGCTCGTGACTTCGACTGCACGCATTTTCGGCATGGTCCTCTTTGGATGCAGGTGTGAGTAGGGTGGAAGCGGGAAAAAGCGGTTCGAACCTGAGTGTCAAAGTCAAGTTGTCCAAGCGTTGCTCGTGCAAAGGCGATTTATCGACAGCGTCACAGCTTGGCGGCATACTCTTGCCATGAGTAAGATTAAGAGCGGAAAGTGTCCCAACCGCCTGACGCTGCCGAACAGAGGCAACAATGACTAACTGCCGACTACTCTTGATACTTCTGACGCTGCCAGCGCTGTCACTCGCTCAGGCAAAGAAATTCGATTACAAGGGGGCAGTTCCGGGGGCGACCACGCTGAAGCAATTCAAGGCATTCTCAGAACAAAGTGACCGAGAGTGGCCCGCCTGCGTTCCCGAGGAAAAGAACACGACGGTGTGCAGCACCACCGAGGGAGCGGAATATCACTTTGTTGACGACCTGCTGGCGTACATTGAATTAGAGGTTGGCGATCAGGATGCTAAGAAATGCATTTGGAGCCACGTGGGCGAGCTATCGGACGTTCTGGACCCGCGGCAGCAGTGTGGTTGCACTTATCACAAACGATCCGTCGATTCGTGACGGGCACCTCACATTCACCGACCGAGACTTGTATAGGCGCTATTTGGCTGCGACGAGGAAGAAACCCGACATCTAGAGCGGCTGATTGTGTTTCTTCCGGCGCGTCTATGCCGCCTTCGCCGCAATCGCCCGCCGCTGCTCGCGGGTCATGGTCTTCAGCCGCGGGCCGTGCAAGATCAAGTGTGCGAAAATACGCTTTTATGATGTCCTTAACGTCCGAAGAACTTGCAAAAGCTGTCCCCCACCTCGCCTTCGACTTCTTCCATTTTAGGTTTTACACTCGTCACCTCAAAGACGGCAGTCTTGCACGGTGTAGCCCAGCCGTACAGCAAGCGGTCCTTTATGCACTGTTGTTGCACTTTCGCGTGCTTTGGGATTTCTTCTACGAACCACCGATCAAGGATGATTGCACGGTTGCCCACTTCAGGGTATTTCCGAAATTCGCGGCGTCGTTCCCCTCCACAATCACGAAGCCAGCCGGAGCAGCAACCTTAAGCAGGAATCTCAATAAGCGCCTCGCCCACCTGACTGCTACACGGTGGCGAGAGCCACAGCCTGGCATGACTTTTTACGAAAGGTACTTTGACGATATTGAGGCGCACATGGCTGCATTCCAAGAGGCGCTGCCCGCTGAGCTGCAGAACTCGTTAGTCCAGAACATGCAGCTATTTGAGGGTCGCTACGAGGACCGCTTTTAGCCAATGAGCTGAGGGGGAATGTCGCAACCGGCCTGAACAGCCGTTTACGCCAGCCATTCCGGAAAAAGCCCACTACCGCCAAGGCCGTGGCCAACAAAAAACTCCCGCCCTTTCGAGCGGGATCAAACCGGCAACCTGGCGACTGGCGACTGTTCTTACACCCCCACGACCGCCACCAGCTCCTTCACCGAGTCGGCGCTCTTCCGTAGGGCGGCCATTTCTTCGTCGGTCAGGCGGATCTCCCACACGTCCTCGATGCCGCGGGCGCCCAGCTTGCAGGGCACGCCCACGAACAGTCCGTGGATGCCGTACTCGCCTTCCAGATACGCGGCGCACGGCAGGATCTTCTTCTTGTCTTTGAGGATCGCCTCGACCATCTCGGTGACGGCAGCGGACGGCGCATAGTAGGCGCTGCCCGTCTTCAGATATTTGACGATCTCGGCTCCGCCGTCACGCGTGCGCTGGACGAGCCGCTCGACCGTCGACTTGTCCATGAGCTCGGTGATGGGCACGCCCGCGACCGTAGAATAGCGCGGCAGCGGCACCATAGTGTCGCCGTGGCCGCCCAGCACGAACGCGGTGACGTTCTCCACGCTCACGCCCAGCTCCATGGCGATGAAGGCGCGGAAGCGCGCCGAATCCAGCACCCCGGCCATGCCAATGACGCGGTTGCGGGAGAAGCCGCTGATCTTGAAGGCGGCCTGCGCCATGGCGTCCAGCGGGTTCGATACGATGATGAGGATGCAGTTGGGCGAGTTGGTCACCACTTTGCCCACCACGTCCTGCATGATCTTGTAGTTGGTGTTGAGCAGGTCGTCGCGGCTCATGCCCGGCTTGCGCGGGATGCCAGCGGTGATGACGACGATGTCGGAATTGGCGGTGTCCTTGTAGTCCTGGGTGCCGAGCACGAAGGAATCGCGCTTCTCGATGGGCATGGCTTCGAGCAGATCGAGACCTTTGCCCTGGGGCACGCCGTCGATAATGTCGATGAGCACGACGTCGCCCAGTTCCTTGGACGCCATCCAGTGGGCGGCCGTCGCGCCCACATTCCCTGAACCGACGATGGTGATCTTCTTCCGCATAAGTGCCTCGCATAAGCATCGGGTGATTGAGTGATCGGGTGATCGGGTCATTGGAAAATCACCCGATGACCCGATCACAACATCGCCCGATTTCTAGTGCTTCCCCGCTAGTCAGCGGCGGAGGAAGCGGACTTGGGTCCCATGTTCTGGATGATGTAGTTGGCGAATTCGCTGCACTTCACCTTGGTGGCGCCCTCCAGCAAGCGGGCGAAGTCGTAAGTAACCTTCTTCTGCTCGATGGTCTTGCGGATGCCGTCCTCGATGAGCTGCCCCGCTTCCTTCCATCCCATGAACTCGAACATCATCACGCCCGAGAGCATCACCGAACTGGGGTTGATGACGTCCAGGTCGGCGTACTTCGGAGCCGTGCCGTGGGTAGCTTCGAAGATGGCGTAGCCGTCGCCGATGTTGGCGCCGGGAGCGATGCCCAGGCCGCCGATCTGCGCCGCACAGGCGTCGGAGATGTAGTCGCCGTTCAGGTTGGGCGTAGCCAGCACCTCGTACTCGTCGGCGCGGGTCACCACCTGCTGGAAGATGGAGTCGGCGATGCGATCATTCACCAGCAGCTTCTTCTTCCACTGCCCATTGCCGTGGGTCTTGTAGATGGAATCCAGGCAGGCCTTCACTTCCTTGTAGATGTCGTTCTTGAAGTCGGCGGCGGCGAACTCCAGGCCGGGCTCGACCAGGTTGGCGTTCTGCTCGATGGTGATGTTGGGGTTCTTGTCCTTGTTGTCGAGGATCCAGCTCTCACGCTCGGTGACCACCTTGTCGCGGAACTCGGCGACCGCCAGCTCATAGCCCCAGGCGCGGAAGGCGCCCTCGGTGAATTTCTGGATGTTGCCCTTGTGGACCAGCGTCACCTTGTGGAGGCCGTGCTCCAGCGCGTGCTGGATGGCCTTGCGCACCAGGCGCTTGGTGCCGGTGATGGAGATGGGCTTGATGCCGATGCCGGAATCCAGGCGGATCTGCTTGGGCCCGCCCTTCAGCATTTCCTTGTTGAGGAACTCGATCAGCTTCTTGACCTCGGGCGTGCCCTCTTCCCACTCGATGCCGGCGTATACGTCTTCGGTGTTCTCGCGGTAGATCATCACGTTCATGCGCTCGGGATGCTTCACCGGCGAGGGCGCGCCCAGCCATTTCACCGGACGCACGCAGGCATAGAGGTCAAGGATCTGGCGCAGCGCCACATTCAGCGAACGGATGCCGCCGCCCACCGGGGTGGTGAGAGGGCCCTTGATGCTGACGCGGAAGTCCTTCAGGGCGTCGATGGTGCCGTCCGGGAGCCAGCTCTTGAACTTGGCCATGGCCTTCTCGCCGGCGAAGACCTCGTACCACACCACGCGCCGCTTGCCGCCGTAGGCCTTCTGCACCGCGGCGTCGAATACGCGCACGGACGCCTTCCAGATGTCGCGCCCGGTGCCGTCACCCTCGATGAAGGGGATGATCGGGTTGTCGGGAATGTTGTATTTCCCGTTGCTGTAGCTGATGCGGGTCCCATCCTTGGGAATGGGCAGCCCGTTGTATGAATCCGCCATGTCACACACCTCCGCAAGATTGTCGAAAAGACCGGAAATTATAGCCAGCGGCGCGCTGGCGGGCGTAGGCCAATCGTCACAGGTGATTGTGACGTTCATCACTTCGTCGGGAGACGAGGCTGGCCGCTGGAATATTGTACCCCTCCGGCGCGCCCCTGGGATTCCACAGGACGCGCGCCGAGACCGCCGCGGAGGCCAAGTTTGGGAAGGAAGAAAAGCGGGGCAACCTCGGGCGGGGCCGAGCCTGGAATACTGTCTGGCAGTGATCACGTGTCAGGGCACGACTAAAAGTCGTGCCCTGACACGTGATCCCTCGGCAACAAGTTTAATGAATTCTGCGGTCCCGCTCCCCATCTTTCCTGGGGTTTTCATTCCCCTATCCCCAGAACCTTCTGGTACACCGGGCGGACCAGCTTGTACGTCCGTTCCAGCTCGCGCTCGAGGCCGTCGCGGAACGTCCGTCGCAGGATGCGCGACACCAACTGCTCGCTCACCCGCCGCGGATGGTCGCCCATGGGCAGCGACTTGCGGGAGCGGCCGGTGACCAGCCGCACCACGTGCCCGACCGTGCGCAGCAACTCGGCGGCTGCGTCCAGCGTGGCGCAGTCGTCGTCGGAGAGCAGCGCCCGCGCCGCCAGGGTGTGCAGGCGCTCGCGCGTGTTCCCCTGCACGTCTTTGACGCCGTACATCACCAGCAGATACGACAGGATGTAATCGATGTCGTAGAAGCCGCCGGGCGCGACCTTGAAGTTGGGCTCGCTGTCCGATTTCTCCAGCTTGGCCCGCATGGTGCGGACGGCGGCGCCGAAGCTGGGGTCGTTGGCGAAGCGCAACACATGGTCTTCGACCGCGGTCATGGCGCGCAGCGCCAGCTCCTCCGAGCCGGTGACGTAGCGCAGCTTGGTGTAGGTGAGCGCCTCCCAGGGCTGGGCCTCGTTGGAGAAGTAGGCGGCCAGGCTCTCGGGGGTGACCAGCAACTCGCCCTCGGTCCCCCGCGGGCGCAGCCGCAGGTCGACCGGAAACAGCGTACCGTCCTGGGTATAGGCGGCCAGGGCCTCCACCATGTGCTCGGCAACTTTGATGAGCGGTTCCGTCTCCGCCTGCTCGTCGCGCACGAACAGCAGATCGGCGTCCGACCCCAGGTCGAACTCCCAGCTTCCCAGCCGTCCCAGCGCCAGCACGGCGAATCCCGGGGGATGGCCGGCGATGTTCAGGGCGGCGGCGATGGCATCGTCGGCGGCCGCGCTCATCTCCGAGAGTGACTCGTACACCGGGCGCAGCTCCATCACGTCGCGGGAGCCGGCCGCGAACATGCGATGCCGGTAGTGCTGGCGCAGCATGGCCAGTTTCTCGCCGCGTGAACCCGGCGCCGCCGCCAGAAAACCGAACACCGGATCGTGTCCGGCCCCGCCCGGCGATTCCGGCTTGAACAGGGCGCCGCTCTGGTCGCCGTTGGGCGCGGCCACGACTTTCTCGATGGTGTCGAGCTCCTGGGGATGGCGCACCAGGATGTCGGTGAGGTAGTCGCTCACCTGAAACAGGCGCAGCGCGCGTCCCACCGCCTCCGGGTTGTGGACCAGCGCCGCGTAACGCTCCGAGCTGGTGAAGGCGGCGCTCAGGAAGCGCTGCAGGTTGCGCCGGGTGTGGGTGGTGAGATCGCGCTGCGCCGCCACTTCGTAGAGCGCGGGCGCGTCCGCCGCCAGCCGCTCCAGGATTTGCTGATAGGACTTTTCCCTGCCGGTCTCGGGCGGCGCCAGGCGGAATTCGCTCTCGCGCTCCTGGCGCTGCTGCGTCTGCTGGTTATGGATAATGCGCTCGTAGATGTCGGCCACCGCGGCCATGCTCTTGCGAAGTTCGGTCACGAAGGCCTCGGCCGTGCGGTCGCGCGCGTCCTCACCCGCCACCGAGCGGTAGAGCACGCGAAGGTCGGCCTCGGAGGCCGGCAACCGGTGCACCTGCTGCCCGCGCCGGAGCTGCAGCCGGTGCTCGACGGTGCGCAGGAACAGGTAGCCCTGGCTGAGCTCGTGGAAGTCCTTGCCGCTGATGTGTCCTTTGTCGTGCAGCTTCTGCAGCGAGAACAGGGTGCCGCCGGAGCGCAGCCAGGTTTCCGCCCCGCCGTAGACGCGCTGCAGGCACTGCACCAGGAACTCGATGTCGCGGATGCCGCCGCGGTCCAGCTTGACGTCGATCCCGCCGGAGCGCCGCACTCCCGCCAGGCGCTTGCGCCGGTGCGCCCCGATCTTCTCCAGCGAGTTGACCGCGGTCTCGATGGCGGCGAAGTTCAGCTCTTCGCGATAGACGAAGGGCTGCACCGCGCGGATGAAATCCCGCGCCAGGTTCAGGTCTCCGGCCGAATGCCGCACCTTGATCAGCGCCTGCAGCTCCCAGTCATGGGCGACGTTGGCGTAGTAGCGGATGGCGTGGCCCAGCGGCACCGCCGGCTCGCCTTCGGCGCCCTGCGGGCGCAGGCGCAAATCAATGCGGAACACCGGCCCCTCGCGGCTCACCCGCGAAAGCACCTCGGTCACTTGCTGCGCCAGGCGGATGAAGTACTCGCGGTTGGTGATCTCTCCCGGTGGGTCGGGTTCGCCGTCGCCGTAGAGGAAAAGCAGGTCCACGTCGGAGCTGTAATTCAGCTCGTTGCCGCCCAGCTTGCCCATGGAGAGCACGGCCAGGGGCGTATCCACCACCCGGCCCTCGTGGTCGATGTGGCGCGGCGTGCCGTAGCGGTTGCGCAGCAGGCCGTCCACGTAGCGCCGGGCCTCTTCGATGAGCACGTCGGAAAGCGCGGAGATCTCCGCCGTGGTCTCCGCCAGGGGGGCGATGCCAAGCACGTCGCGCAGCATGATGCGGATGTACTCGCGCTTCTTGAAGCGGGCCAGCAGCAGCGAGATGTCGGTCTCGAAGGAGCGCGAGCGGAAGCGCGCGAAGTGCTCCAGAAAGTCTTCCCGCGAGTGCGAGCGGTCGAGGGTGCGGTCGCGCCCCAGGTTCTGCAGCAAGTCGGTGTTCTGGATCAGGGTTTCGCCCAGCCATTGGCTGTAGCCGAAGACGGCGATGGCGTAGTGGATGAGGAAACGGCTGCGGTCGAGCCGGCGCACCGGTTCGTAGCTCTCGGGCGCGCCGGTGAGCCGCTCCAGCAGGTTGAGCGCGGAATCGGGATCGGGGGATTCGGCCAGCAGCGTGGGCAGCGCTGCCACCACTCCTGGCGACAGCCGCCCCTCCAGGCGCGCCAGGTTGGCACGCGCCGCCTCCGGATCGCGAAAGCCGATCTGCAAAACCGCCGGTGCCCAGTCCATGGCCACGGCGGCAGATTATCGCGGAGGCGGGAAAAACGCCACGGATTCGCACGGATCTTCACGGATTCACTCTTGATCCGTGAAAACCCGTGGCCAATTCTTGGGCCTCTACCCCAGCTCGGGTTGCTGATTCAGATTCACCCAGTACTGCTCGATAGCCCGGGCCAGATCGGCCACCGCGGTGGGATCGGCCACCTTCACCAGATAGGAATTCGCTCCTGAATCGTAGGCCCGGTCGATGTCTTCGATGTGGTTCGAGGAAGTGAGCACGACCACCGGAACCCGGCGGATGGCCGGTTGACGCCGCAACCATTCCAGCACCTCAAAGCCGGATTTCCGGGGCAGCTTCAGGTCCAGCAGCACAAACAACGGCAGGGGAAAGCGGCTGCGGTCGGAGTAGGGTCCGGCGCCGCTGAGGTAGGCGACCGCCTGTTCGCCGTCTTCCACTACCTGCAGCAGGTGCGGGAGCTTGGCCTTCTGAAAGGCGCGCTCCACCAGGAAGACATCGCTCTGGTTGTCCTCGACCAGCAGGACGGTGCACGTGTTACTCATTGCCCCTCATCGGCGACAGGCAGTTCGATCCAGAATCGGCTGCCGCGCCCCAGTTCGGATTCCACTCCTGCCTTGCCGCCCATGCGTTCCATACCCTTGCTGACGATGGCCAGCCCGATCCCGGTGCCGGGATAGGGCGCGGGGCCGTGCAGCCGCTCGAAGGGCATAAAAATGCGCTGCAGGTGCTCGGGCGCAATGCCCAGGCCGTTATCTTCCACCCACAGCCGGATGCGGCGGTCGCGCGCTTCGGCGAACACCCGCACCTGCGGCCGGGTCCCGGAGGCCACGAACTTCAGCGCGTTGGAAAGCAGATTGGTAAGCACCTGGATCAGGGTCAAACGGTGTGCCATCACGGACGGCAGCGGCGGCGTGACCGTGATCGACCTCTTGCAGCGCGTGTCGCCGGTGCAGACCTCCTCCACCACTTCGTGCAGGGTTGCTTCCAGCTCGACCGGGGCAAGCTCCATCTCCACCCGGCTCAACCGGCTGTAGGCCAGCAGGTCTTCGATCAGCTCGTCCATGCGCCGGGCCGCATCCATCACCGACCGGGTGTAGCGGCGGCCCTGCTCGTCCAACTTCTCTCCATAGTCCTCCTGCAGGGCTTCGGCGAAACCCCACATCGCCCGCAGGGGAGCGCGCAGGTCGTGCGAGACCGAGTAGGCGAAGGATTCCATGGCGCGGGTGGCTTCCTGCAGGGCGGAGGTCAGCTGCTCCAGCTCGGCGGAGCGCGTCTCCACTTGAATGGTGTGCACCTGCATGCGGTCCATCCGTTTGCTGCACTCGGTCAGGTCGCGGGTGATCTTGGAGAAGCCAGTGTGTTTGCCCTGGCGGTCGTACATCGGCGTGATCGCCACGCTGGCCAAGAAACGCGAGCCGTCCTTGCGCAGGCGCCAGCTTTCGTCCTGGTAGTGGCCGGTCGCCAGCGCCGCTTGCAGGTTCGCGGCGGGTGTGCCCCGCTCCACCTCTTCGGGCAGGTAGAACACGGAAAAGTGACGGTCCAGGATTTCGTTGGCTTGGTAACCTGCCATCCGCTCAGCGCAGCTGTTCCAACTGGTCACGCAGCCGCCGGCGTCGAGGAGGCAAATGGCGTAATCGCTGACGCACTGGACCGCGCGCCCGGAGCGGCCATCGCTGGTTTCCAGGCTGCGGACGGCTGGCAGTTGCGAGAACTTGGGAAGGGAGCTCATCGGATGCCGCCCGAAACACCAATCAGAAATTCAACCACTGCGCAGGGCCCCCATCCACCGCGGCATCCGGCAGACTGGAACAAATCCTATCCCGCCGCAAATGCCGCCGGGCACCCAGGGCTGCAATTTTCAGCGGTAAGGCGTTTCCCATTTAGGGAAAGAACTGTTTGCGGATCACAGCCAAGGCGCTGCCCGGAGTGGAAAATTATGGTGGCTTGCTTTGTCCTCAGGAGGGTCAGAGATATGAAGAAGCGAGGAAAGGAAAAGTCCAAGCCGCGCGCGGCCGTACCACCGAGTTCGGTGCGGGTGATCCGCATCACCGAGGAAGCGTGGGCGGCGCAATGCGGGCTGCTTACGAAGCGGGGCCAGCCCCTCGAACCCGAGGAGTTTTTCGATCGCGCACTGCAGCTCGGTTCCAGGACCAAAGCTTCGTGACGAAAAAGGCCCGGCATGCTCTGCCGGGCCTGGCGACCCACATCCGTTGATCCGGCAGAGACGTGGCATGGTGTGTCTCTGCGAGGTCTGCATCGAGGGAATATTGCTTTTCGCCCGGAGACCAATTATCATCAATCTAGTCTGACTAGTCAGCAATGAAAATACTCAATAGAACAGCGAAGCCTTCCACACGGCCTGGGCGAGTTACCCAGCCCAAAACGCGCTGGCAACTGCAAACTGCTAAAGCCCAGTTCAGCGAGCTCTTTCGCCGGGCACGCTCGGAAGGGCCTCAATGGGTCACACGCCAGGACAAAGAGGCGGTCGTGATCCTCCCGGCGGAGCAGTTCCAGCAACTCACGACGCGCTCCCGCCAGCCACGGAGTCTGGTCCAGTTCTTTGCCCAGTCGCCGCTGGCGAAGGTGAAGGTCGATCTGCGACGAAAGCCCGATTACGGACGCAAGGTTAAGCTGTGAGCGGATTCTTGCTGGACACGAATGTGGTCTCCGAGTTGGTGCGGGGAAAGCCTGACCCCAAGGTGACAGCCTGGGTCGAGGGCACCGCAGAGGATCTGCTGCATCTGAGCGTACTGACGCTGGGCGAAATCCGCAAAGGCATAGCTTCCTTGCCGGCCGGCTCCCGCCGGGTTGCGCTTGCAGCCTGGCTTGACAGCGATGTTGTCGTGCGCTTTGCCGGCCGGATCCTTCCGATTGACCAGGCGGTCGCCGACCGTTGGGGGCACATCGCCGCGCGGGCGGCGGTTGCAAAACGCTTGTTGCCGGTGATCGACGGATTGCTGGCCGCAACGGCCCTCGACTACAACCTGACGCTGGTCACGCGCAACATCCGAGACGTCGCGGCCACGGGCGTACCTGTGTTCAATCCGTGGATGATGTAGAAAAAGGCCCGGCGTCTCTGCCGGGCCTGTTTATCCTCACCGTTTAACTCTGCGGCCGAAGGCCGAGAGCCGACGACTAAATATCGTAGTACAGCGCGAACTCATAGGGATGCGGTCTGAGCCGCACCGCCTGGTCTTCCTTCTCGCGCTTGTACGAGATGTAAGTGTCGAGCAACTCCTCGGTGAACACGTCGCCCTTGAGCAGGAAGGCGTGATCGCTCTCCAGCGCATCGAGCGCCTCGCCGAGCGAGCCGGGCATCGACGGCACCTTCGCCATCTCCTCCGGGCCCAGGTCGTAGATGTCCTTGTCCAGCGGCTGGCCGGGATCGATCTTGTTCTCGACGCCGTCCAGTCCGGCCATGACCATCGCTCCGAACGCCATGTAGGGATTGCAACTCGGATCAGGCGGGCGGAACTCCACGCGCTTGGCCTTGGGCGACGCCGAGTACATCGGGATTCGGCAAGCCGCCGAGCGGTTGCGCCGCGAGTAGGCCAGGTTGACCGGCGCTTCGAAGCCCGGCACCAGGCGCTTGTAGCTGTTGGTGGTGGGCGCGATGATGGCGGAGAGTGCCCGCCCGTGTGCGATCAGCCCGCCGATATACCAGAGCCCCATCTGCGAGAAACCGGCGTAGCCGTCTCCGGCGAACAGCGGCTTGCCGCCTTTCCACAGCGACTGATGGGTGTGCATGCCGCTGCCGTTGTCCTGGAACAGCGGCTTGGGCATGAAGGTGACGGTCTTGCCGTACTGGTTGGCGACGTTGCGGCAGATGTACTTGTACAGCATCATGTGGTCGGCCGAGCGCACCAGCGAGTCGAACTTCAGGTCGATCTCGGTCTGTCCGCCGGTGGCCACCTCGTGGTGATGGCACTCCACCTCCATGCCGCAGCTCTGCATGGTCAGGGCCATCTCGCTGCGCAGGTCCTGGTAATGGTCGGTCGGCGGCACCGGGAAGTAACCTTCCTTGTAGCGCGGCCGGTAGCCGAGGTTGTTCTCCTTGCGCCCGGAATTCCAGCGCCCCTCCTCGGCGTCGATAAAGTAGAAACCATACTGCTCGCGCTGGTCGAAGCGCACGTTATCGAAGATGAAGAATTCCGCTTCCGCCCCTATGTAGGCGGTGTCGGCGATGCCGGTGGATTGCAGGTACATCTCGGCTTTGCGCCCGATGTAGCGCGGATCGCGGTCGTAGCGCTGCTTGGTCACCGGGTCGATGACGTCGGCGATCATCGCCAGCGTCGGGGCCTCGGTGAAGGGATCCAGCATGTACCAGGAGGCATCGGGGATGAGCAGCATGTCGCTCTCGTGGATGGCGGCCCAGCCCCGGATCGAGGAACCGTCCATGCCGAAGCCCTCTTCGAACGAGGACTCGCTGAATTGATCGATAGGATAGGAAACGTGGTGCCAGAGCCCGGGAAGATCGGTGAAGCGCAGGTCCAATATCTTGACCCCGTTCTTCTTGACGAACTCCATCACGCTCTTGGGATCAGCCATGCTTGACTCCTTTGGCGCGAGCGCCGCCCGCGCAGGGTTGTACGTATGGGTGCGGTCGAATGAATAATTCTGGCCGGACTATCCTAGACTAATCGGCGGAGGCGCGCCGGTGGAAATATTCATTTTTTATCGCCACGATAAGCCCGATTTATGAGGCGGGATGCGACCGGGTTTTCATATACTTGCGGCGGTGGGCTGGAGGCCTTTGGGCTCTCCGGACTTGGTACTCGGTACTTATGGACTTCGACCAGCTAGAAACGTTCCTCGAGGTGGCGCGGCACGCCAGCTTCTCCCGCGCCGCGGAGAAGCGCTTCCGCACCCAGCCGGCGGTCTCCGCCCAGATCCGTACGCTGGAGGAGGAGGTCGGCGCGCGCCTCTTCGACCGCTCGGGCGGCAAGGTCTCTTTGACCGCGGCCGGCAAGGAGTTCCAGAAATATGTTGAAGAAACACTTGAATCCCGCAAGCAGATGGTGACGCACCTGGCCGAGATGGAGCATGTCCCGCGCGGCGAGCTGGTGGTCGGCGCCAACGAGGGCACCTGCCTCTACGTGCTGCCCGAGGTCTTCGCCGAGTTCAAGAAGCAGTATGGCGGCGTGGCGGTGAACATCAAAAGCGACGAGAGCACCAAGATCCTGGAATCGATCATCGACAACTCGGTGGACTTCGGCGTGGTGTCGCTGCCGGTCAGCGACAACCGGTTGACGGTGGTGCCAATCCACCGCGACGTGCTGGTGGTGATTGCCGCGCCGCAGCATCCGCTGGCGCGCATGAAGTCGGTGCCCATCGCCGAGGCCGCCCGCTATCCGCTGCTCTTGCCCAAGGCGGGACACACGCGCGATGCCCTGGAAGACATCTTCTTCGAGCGGCGGCTGAAGCCCACGATCTCCATGGAGCTCGACTCCAGCGAACTGCTCAAGCGTTTTGCCGCCGCCGACGTGGGCGTGGGGTTCACCGCCCGCTCGAACGTGGTGGACGACGTTCGCGCTGGCCTGCTGGCCGCCCTGCCCCTGGCCGACGTCACCATCAAGCGCGACCTCGCCCTGGTCTTTCGCAAGGACAAGGCGCTCAGCCGTGCCGCCCTGGCCTTCATCGAGATCGCCGTCAAGCTCAAGACCCCGGAGCGCCAGACGGTGGGAACGTGAAACCTCCGGGGGGCGACTGGTCATCTAAGCGGTTAGTGGGAATCCCTATCCCAACAAGGAGACACGCATGAGATTCAGTCTTCCTCGCGCCGCGGCGGTGCTGGTTCTGCTCGCGGCAGTCCTGGCCGTAGCCGCCGACAAGCCGCAAAGCTTCACCGGCAAGGTGAGCGACGCCATGTGCGGCGCCCATCACATGATGGCTGGCGCTTCCGACGCCGACTGTACTCGCGCCTGCGTCAAGCAGGGATCGAAGTACGCCCTGGTGGTGGGCGATGAGGTGTACACGCTGGAAGGCGGTGACGCTGCCGCCCTGGACAAGCTGGCTGGCCAGAACGCCACCGTCAGCGGCACGCTCAAGGGCAAGACCATCACGGTTGCTTCGGTGGCGCCCGCGAAGTAGCGCCCGTAGGTTTTTTCACCGCCGAGACGCCGAGACCGCCGAGGGCTTTTTTCTTTCCTGACTCGGCGCCTCGGCGGTGAGATCTCTTTCCCGAACCAGCCCACCCGGATGGTATATCCCTACCGCGCCGCCCCGCCTCAAGATTTCATCTAGACACGCGCGCCCTTGTGTTACATTCTGCGATTCGCAGCTATCCGAGGAGGTGCGGGCAGTTGGGCAAAGACATGGTCCCCAAGCGGATCTTTCTAACCAAGGGCGTCGGCAAGCACAAAGAGCGGCTGACCTCGTTCGAGTTAGGCTTGCGCGACGCCGGCATCGCCGCCCAGAACCTGGTGCGCGTCTCCTCGATTTTTCCGCCCAACTGCAAGCTGATCCCCCGCTCCCAGGGGCTGAAGTACCTGCACGCCGGCGAAGTGGTGTTTGCCGTGGTGGCCGAGAACTCCACCCGCGAACCGCATCGCCTGGTGGCCGCGAGCATTGGCCTGGCCATCCCCGCCGATCGCAACACCTACGGATATCTCAGCGAGCACCACTCCTTCGGCGAGACCGACGACACCGCCGGCGACTACGCCGAGGAGCTCGCCGCCGAGATGCTGGCCACCACGCTGAATTTGGAGTTCGATCCCGACCGCTCCTGGGACGAGAAGAAGGAAATCTACCGCATCTCCAACAAGATCGTGCGCACCATGAACAACACCCAGTCGGCGGTGGGCGACAAACGCGGGCTGTGGACCACGGTGATCGCGGCCGCGATCATGATCTTCGATTAGCGCTCAGCAAGAACGCCACGGATGGGCCCGGATCGGAGCGGATTTGGTTTGATCCGTGCCTATCCGCGACGATCCGTGGCGTTTTCTTTCTTGGTTGCCACGCGGGGGCTACCAGAGCGGCTTGCCGGCCTTGTCGCGGAAGGTAAGCGTCTGGTTGCCGCGTTCGATCTTGCGCGCCAGGATGGCGTTTTCGTCATCGCCGACCTTGGCCTTAGCGCCGATGATCTCGACCTCATCCCCCTTGGCGAAAGCGAACCCGTATTCGCTCAAGAACTTGCTCAAGGCGAGGTGGACGGTGACCAGGCCCTTGTCCGTCTTGACTATCAGGTGCGCGCCCATGCCGCCGCTGACCGGGCACTGGAAATCCTTCACTTCCTGCACCACACCCTTGATGGTCACTTCATTGGCCACGTCGTACTTGGGAGCGCTGGCCGGGGCTTGCGCCCATGCCAGGGTCACCGTCAAGAGAAAGAGCATGCCGACGGCGAGAACGAATCTCTGCTTCATAGCGGACCTCTTTTCGCCGAACGTCGCCGCCGCCCGCACCGGCGCGAGACGACGGGATCATCGCTGCTATCCGCTTACCAAGCTATGCTTGTCCTGGTCTGCGGTCAGTGACGCCCATCACTTTCTGTTGAACCATTGGTCACCGGCGCTGAGCGCGGAACTTTCGCTGGCCGCCAGGGTTCCCAAAAGAGGAGAAGCCTGCCGCGCGCGCTATCTCTGTTAGCATTGTCCTTCCCTCGGGGGTTCCATCATGGGTGAACTTGGCCTTCCGGAGATTCTGCTGATCCTGGGGATAGCCCTGCTGCTGTTCGGTCCGAAGAAGCTCGGCGACCTGGGCAAGAGCCTGGGAGAAGGGATCCGCAGCTTCCGGTCGGCGGTGAAAGAGGAGCCGGCGCCCAAGCCCGCTTCCGAATCGTCGGACAAGTCTGAGAAGAAAGAGCCCTCGTAAGAAGACCGTTATGACGCAGCCAGTGCCGGCTCTGCCGAGCTCGGTTTCCGATCTGATCCTGATGGACGCGGTCGCCCTGTCAGAGGCCATCGGCGCCAAGCGAGTTTCCTGCCGCGAGGTGATGGCGGCCTTCCTCGACCACATCGAGCGCTTCAACCCCAAAGTCAACGCCATCGTCTCCCTCCAACCGCGCCCGGTGCTGCTCGAGCAGGCGGAGGAGCGCGACCGGGAACTGGCCCGCGGCCAGCGTCGCGGCTGGCTGCACGGCTTCCCGCACGCGGTGAAAGACCTGGCGCCGACCCGCGGCCTGCGCACTACCTGGGGTTCTCCTTTGCTCGATACCGTGCCCGGTGAGGATGCCATCTTCGTCGAGCGGATCAGGAACAGCGGCGCCATCATCATCGGCAAAACCAATGTGCCGGAATTCGGCATGGGATCGCAGACTTACAATTCCATCTTCGGAGCTACGCTGAATCCCTGGGATCTCTCGAAGACTGCGGGTGGCAGCAGCGGAGGCGCGGCCGCGGCGCTGGCCCTGCGCATGCTGCCCGTCGCCGATGGCAGCGACATGATGGGCTCGCTGCGCAATCCCGCCGCCTACAACAACGTCCTGTCGCTGCGCCCGTCGTATGGACGCGTGCCCTCCGCCGAGATCGAGCTGTTCTTCGGGCAGTTGATGGTCGCGGGGCCGATGGCCCGCAGCGCCGCCGACCTCGCCCTGTTGCTTTCGGTTATGGCCGGACCCGATGCGCGAGCGCCTTTCTCCATCGACGAGGACGCGGCCATCTTCACGCACATTCTGGAGCGCGACTTCAGCGGAACTCGTGTGGCCTGGCTCGGCGATCTCGGCGGATACCTCCCCATGGAGCCCGGCATCGTGGAACTCTGCCGCGCTGCGCTCAAGGCGCTCGAAACCATCGGGTGCGCGGTCGAAGAATCCAGCCTGGGCTTTCCGCCCGAGCGGATGTGGGAGTCATGGCTCACGCTGCGGCATTGGCTCATCGCCGGCAATATGGGCGCACTTTGCCAGGATCCGGCGAAACGCTCGCAGATGAAACCGGAGGCGGTTTGGGAAGTCGAGCGCGGCATGAAGGTGAGCGCGCAGGATGTGTACCAGGCTTCGGTCGAGCGCTCTGAACTCTATCGCGCGGTCCTCAAGCTGTTCGACACCTACGAGTATCTCGCGCTGCCCAGCGCGCAGGTGTTCCCGTTCGCCGCGAGCACCCACTGGCCGAAGACGGTCAACGGCGCCGCCATGGACACCTACCACCGCTGGATGGAGGTGGTGGTGCTGGCTTCGATGCTCGGTTTCCCCGTGGCCAATGTGCCCGTCGGGTTCAGCCGCGACGGGCTGCCGATGGGAATGCAGGTCATCGGCCGGCGCCATGCCGATTTCGCCGTGCTGCAGCTCGCGCACGCCTACGAGCAGCGCACGCGTTGGGTGCGCGACTATCCGCCGCCACTGCTCAGCCGCGCTTAGAATCCTTCTTTATGCGTCTGGCCATCGTCTCGGACATTCACGGCAACCTCACCGCTCTCGAGGCGGTCATCGCCGACCTCAAGAGGGCAAGCCCTGACCTTGTGGTGCACGGTGGGGACCTGGCGGCCAGCGGCAATCGTCCCGCGGAAGTGGTCGACCGAATCCGGGAGCTGGGCTGGCCGGGCGTGGTGGGCAACACCGACGAGATGCTCTGGGCTCCCGAACAGTTCGACCGGCAGATGAAGCGCGCTGCCAAACTTCGCGTCCTGCTGGAGATCCTGTTCTACGAATTCGCGCCGGCAACGCGCGAGCTGCTCGGTGACGAACGAATTCAGTGGCTGCGAGCGCTTCCCGGCGAATGGCGAAATCAGGATTTGCTGCTGATGCATGCCAGTCCCAGCGACCTCTGGCAGGCGCCCATGCCGGATTCCGAGGAGCAGAAACTCCTTGCCACCTATGGCGGAGCCGGCGCCGCCATCGTGATCTACGGACATATCCACCGCCCATACGTGCGGCGGGTTCCAGGATTGATGGTTGCCAACAGTGGCAGCGCCGGCGTGACCTACGATGGCGATCCGCGCGCCTCTTATCTGCTGGTGGAAGATGGCAACGTCACCATTCGTCGCGTGGAATACGATGTGGAAGCCGAGATCAAACTCCTGGCCAGCTCCGGCTACCCGCGCGCCGCCTGGCTCTCCGCGATTCGGCGCCGCGGGAAATATGTGCCGCCGTTTTGATGGTCCTTGCCCTTCGGTTACCGCGCGTACCGTCCCGGCCGCTTGTAGTTTTCCACCCGTCGCGATAGAACCAGTGCAGTGCCCGACCCAATTCCTATCGTCGCCGATGCGCCCGCTGCCCTATCCGAGCCGAGAATCGTAAGCAGCGTGCTGGTACGCCCGCAGGCAACTCTTCGCCGCTGGGCGATCCTGCTTTTTCTCTCGTTCAACTTCCTGTTCATGCTGACTTCCACCGGGCGTGTGCGGCTGCCGGACGAGCTGATGACGCTGTTCGAGTCCGAGAGCCTGGTGCTGCGCGGATCGACGGCAGTGCCACAGGCCGTCGCCGCCAACCTTTTCTTCGGACGCTACGATCGCCAGGGGCAGCCGCGCGCGGCTTATGCTCCCGGCCAGGCGTTGGTCACCACTCCGTGGTACGCGCTGGGGCAGTATGCGCTGCGCCAAGCGCCCGGCGTGCCGCCCTCCGCGCGCGACCTGGTGGTCGGATTCGCCATGACTATGAGCAGCGCGGCCTTTGCCGCCGCCGCCGCCGCCTTCGCCTTCCTGCTTTTCTGCGCGGTGGGCATCGAGCGCCGAACCGCGCTGGCGGCCACCCTGGTGCTCGCGCTGGCCACGCCGCTCTTCGCCTATTCCGGCTGGTTCTTCTCCGAGCCGCTGGCCTGCGCGCTGTTCCTGGGAGCAGCCTGGAGCCTGTTTGGACGCAGCGACTGCATTACCGCCCGGCGCGCGGCACTGGCAGCGGCACTGCTGGGATTCGCCGTGCTGGTGCGGCCCACCCACATCCTGCTGGCACCCATCTTCCTGAGCGCCGTTCTGGTGCGCGAAGGCCGCGCCGGCTTCAAACCGGCGATGGTGGCGGCAGTGGTGTTCAGCGTCGCGGTCGCCGCCTATCTTGGGTACAACTATCACGTTTTCGGCAACCCGTTTCAGTTCGGCTATCCCGACTCGGTGGAAGCGGGCAAGCACGTAACCGGGTTCGAGACCCCGCTGCGCGTGGGGCTGTTCGGGTTTCTGTTTTCACCAGGCAAGTCGATCTTCCTGTTTGCCCCGCCGGTTCTACTGGCGCTGTGGGGACTTCCTGCCCTGTGGCGGCGCGATCGCGGCCTGGCCACCATCGCCACCATGAGCCTGCCGCTGGCTCTCGGCTTTTACGCGCGCTACACCCAGTGGGAAGGCGGATACTGCTTTGGTCCGCGCTACCTGGTTCCGGCGCTGGTGCTGCTCTCGCTCGCCCTCGGACCGGCGCTGGCGGATGCCGGCCAGAGCGCCCGGGCGGTGGCGATCGTGCTCTTCGCCGCCGGCTTGGCGGTGCAGATGCTCGGCCTCGCCACCAGCTTCCTCGAAGCTGAGGTCGGCCACGGTTATTACAACGCGCGGTTCGACCACCGGATGGGCTACAACGCTCTCGGGAGGCAGACGGAACTTCTGCTCAAGTACCTGGGCAGCCATGAGCCGGCCGCCATCGGGCACGGGTTCGACCGCTGGTTCGTCTTCCTCGGCAAAGGCGGGGTGAGCCACGGCACGTTGCTGGCGTTCGCCATGGTGATGGCGTGCGGCGCCGCGCTGTCGATCATGGCGCTCGTGGGCTGCCTGCGCCGCGAGGGTACACGTCTCCTTGCAAGCTCCGGCAGCACAAGCTAGCGCTGCCCGCAGGCTACTGCGCCGCTAGTTGAACCCCGCCAACTGGGCTTCCAGATCGGCGAGTGCCTGGTTCAGCATCTCGCGATGGCGCGGATTCTGGCTGACCTCCAGTTGCTGCAGCACGCGGCTGCGCGAAAGCACGAGCGCCTGATGCTGGCGCATGCGCTCCAGATCCGGGTGGTCGTGGTGGCTGGATTCCTGGTCGTTGGTTTCGGCTGATTCGATCTGTGACTCCACACTCTTGCTTTCCCAACCTCTGGCCATGGTTCTGATTATACGAAGTTTGCGGTCCAAAACCAGGTGTTTGTGTGGATGCGTTTATATATCGCATAACGATATTGCACCGTCCCTGCGCCAGTACGTCCGGACCCCGACCTAAAGTAATTTGAGCGTCCACAAGACCGCGGATTACCATCGTAGTCGTAGTGAGGTGAAGGGCATGGCCACGGAAGTCGTAATGCCGCAGCAGGGGTACGCCAGGATGCGGCGTTGGCCACGGTATCGCATCAACGTGCCTGTCCGCTTGGTGGTCCAGCGGCCCGACAAGACCGTCATCGTCAGCGGCCGGGGGATGGAATTGAATGAAGGCGGCATGGCCCTGTTTGCCGGCGTGGAACTGAAGCCCGGCCAGCGCGTGGAAATCGAGTTCACTCCTCCTTATGGCCAGCCCTTGCGGGTACGCAGCACCGTCCGCAACCGCAGCGGATACAACTACGGCACCGAGTTTCTCCTGCTGAACCGTGAAGACAAGCAGCAAGCTGAGCAGATCCGCCAGGTCTTGCAGGCCATGGGATCGCCCACCGACGACGACGAGTAAACCGCGCGCCAGTTGCGCCGTCTGCTACCGCGTCCGGGCGGCTCCCACCGGCTCCACTTTCTGCAGCAAGGATTCGATCAACTTTTCTTTGGCGCGAAGACCCGTTTTGAAACGGTAATCTTCGGTCTTGTAGATCTCCTCGCGCAGCTCCTGATAGTCGCGGCGCAGCAACTCCGCCAGCAGATCCAGCTCTTCAAAACTAAGATCGACTTGCATAAGAGCGCCTCTCATCCTTAATTTTAGTCCTTTCCACCTTCGGTCGGGTGCAGGTTGCAGTCCGGAATGAGGTCAAGCTGTATACTTTCCGCCGCCATGCACCAGCCTCTGGAAGCGCGCTTGAACAGCCGCGAACCCGTCCTGCTGGACGGAGCCATGGGGACGGAACTGGTGCGCCGCGGCGTGCGCTGGCGCAAGCACGGATTGCTCACCGACGCCGACCGCGTCCAGTTGCTGCACGAGGAGTACCTGGCCGCCGGCGCCGAGGTGATCCGCACCAACACCTTCCAACTCAATCCCCGCATTTATCTCAACGTCTTCCGCAACCGCCAGCACATGCGCCACATCGGCGCGCCCGGGCTGGAGGATCTCACTCCCAAACTGCTGCGCACCAGCGTCCGTGTAGCGCGGCAGGCGCGCGCTAATGCCGGCAAGGAGCAGCAGGCGGCGATCGCGGGGGTGCTGGCGCCGCTCGAACACTGCTTCCGTCCCGACTTGGCGCCCGCATTCGAGCAGGCGCGCGGCGAGCAGCTCGAACTGGCCCGCGTCTTCGCCGAGGAGAAGGTCGATCTCCTGCTGGGGGAGAGCCTGAACACCATTGCGGAAGCACGTGCGGTGGCGGAAGTGGCGCGCGCCGTCGGGCTGCCGGTCTGGATCAGCTTCGTCATCGGGCCGGAAGGCGAGCTGCTGAGCCGCGAGCCGCTGGCGCAGGCCATCCGGGAAGTGGAGAAGTTGGGAGCGCAGGCGGTGCTGGTCAACTGCGCTCCACCCGCCGAGATCGGCCGTGCGCTCGCCAAAGTCAAGGCGGCGACGCGGCTTCCCTATGGCGGCTTCGCGCACATCGGGCGCTTCTCGCCGCCGAGCTGGAAGTTTGAATTCTTCCCCCAGTTCAGCGAAACCGAGACTTGGCCTCCGGAGCGCTACGCCGGCGAAGCTCAGCGCTGGCGGGACGAAGGCGCCACCATCCTTGGCGGCTGTTGCGGCACCACGCCGGCGCACATCGCGGCACTACACGCAGCCCTCGGCGCCCGGCGGGAAGGAGCCAAGTCGGCATGAGCTACGCGGCGATCGGCAAGAAGCTCGGCGCGGGCGAGATGGTGATCCTCGACGGCGCCATCGGTACTGAGATCCTGCGCCGCAACGTCACCTGGGCCGACCACCAACTGGCGAGCCGTCCCGAATTCGTGCGCGGCATCCACGAGGATTACATCCGCGCCGGCGCCGACGTGACCAGCACCAACAGCTTTCAGCTTTGCCGGCGCGCGCTCTACAACCACTTCCGCGATGAGGCGCACCGCCGGCAGATCGGCGCCGCCGACCTCGACGATCGTGCCGACAAGCTGCTGGCGGCCTCGGTCCGCCTGGCCATCGAAGCCCGTGAGCGTGCGGCCGCCCGGCGTCCGGTGGCGGTGGCCGCGGCCATCACCACCCTGGAGTGGTGTTTCCGTCCCGATCTGGCGCCGTCGGCCAAGCAGGCCAAGCGCGAGTACCGCGAGATCTTCCAGGTGGTGAAGGACGCGGGCGCCGACCTAGTGCTGCTGGAGACGCTGAACAGCATCTCCGAGGCGCGCGCCGCCCTGGAGGTCGCGAAAAGCCTCGGGCTTCCCTGCTGGACCAGCTTTGTGTGCGACGAGCGCGGGCGGCTGTTCACCGGCGAAACCATGGCCGAGATGGTAGCGGCGCTGGAACCGCTGGGCGTGGACGCCATCCTGCTGAACTGCGCCCCGCCCGGCGACATCAACGCCGGATTGAAGGAACTGCTGGCGCAGGCGCACGTGGCCACGGGAGCGTATCCCCACATCGGCCGCTTCGACCCGCCGGAGTGGATGTTCACCGACGAGTATCCGCCCGCGCGCTATCTGCAGGTGGCCGCAAGCTGGAAGCAGATGGGAGCGCGCATCCTGGGCGGTTGCTGCGGCACCACGCCGGATCACATCGCGGCGCTGGCGGATCTGCGACAGTAAACAGAACCGCCTGGCACAAGGTAGAGACCCAGCATGCTGCATCTCTACCAGGTGTCCCGGCCCTACTCCGCCGCCAGTTTCCAGCCCTTGTCGGCGCGTACAAAGGTCAAGGCCGCCTGCGCGGGTTCCACGTGGTAAAAGGCCACGCCATACTTCTGGATGAGCGTGGAGCGGTCCCAGGTATTGAAGCTCTTCACCAGCGGCCCGGCAGCGTCGAAGGCATTGCCCAGTTCGTTGGGCGTCCATTTCCAGGTGAACTGCACCACGGCGACGTCGCGGCCGCTCATCGTCACCTTGGACACGGCCGCCAACTGGTGTTCCGCCAGTGGAACCGTGTAGGCATCGGAGCCATCCGAGTTCTTAGTCT